>CAKZOA010000001.1 GCA_937132035.1 uncultured Desulfobulbaceae bacterium
CAACTACATCCCCCAGAGCCACCAGGTGGAAAGGGCCTGCAGATTGATCATGGAGTCTCGCCAGCCGGTGTTCTACGTCGGCGGCGGCGTCATACTCTCCGGCGGCAGCGATGAGTTGACGGAGCTTGCCAAAAAGCTCAATATCCCGGTGACCATGACCCTGATGGGCCTGGGCTCTTTTCCCGGAAACCACGAACTGTCCATGGGGATGCTGGGCATGCACGGGACCTACACCGCCAACATGGCTGTGGCCGAGTGCGATCTGCTCATCGCCGTCGGCGCCCGCTTCGACGACCGGGTCACCGGCAAGCTCGATGAATTCGCCACCAAGGCCAAGGTCATCCACATCGATATCGACCCGACCTCGATCAGCAAGAACGTCAAGGTCGATGTGCCCATCATCGCCGACTGCCGCGAGGCGCTTAAGGCCATGAACAGGGTCTTTGACACCGAAGCCGACTTCAACCTCGCCAATGAAGCCGATAAACACCTGCCCTGGCGCCGGACCATCACCGACTGGTCTGAGAAGCACCCCCTTTCCTATGGCGATGAAGGCGACGTCATCAAACCACAGTACGTTGTGGAAATGCTCAACAAACTTACCGCCGGTAAGGCCATCATCACCACCGAAGTAGGCCAGAACCAGATGTGGGCCGCCCAGTTCTACCATTTTGATAAGCCCAGGCACTTTATCACTTCCGGAGGCCTGGGCACTATGGGCTACGGCTTGCCTGCAGCCATAGGCGCGCAGGTGGCCTATCCCGACCAGTGTGTCATCGACATTGCCGGCGATGGCTCCATCCAGATGAACATCCAGGAACTGGCTACCGCCAGGCAGTACAATCTGCCGGTGAAGGTGGCCATTCTCAACAACGGTTTCCTGGGCATGGTCCGACAGTGGCAGGAATTGTTTTACGACAAGCGGTACTCATCGACGGTGATGGACATTCGCCCCGACTTCGTCGAGCTCGCCAAAGCCTACGGCGCCGTGGGTCTGCGGGCCACCAAGGTAAGCGAAGTAGAGCCGGTGATCCGCGAGGCACTGTCAACGAGCAATATCGTCCTCATGGACTTTGTCGTCTCCCCGGAGGAAGGGGTCTACCCGATGGTACCGGCCGGCAAGGCCAATACGGAGATGCTGCTGGTCTAGGCGCGGAGCCATGCCCATAAGCCGCGCCTCTTTAGGCGGACTCATCTCTCAATCCTTTACCGCAGAGCATACGCATTCTACCATGAAAACTCCCCAAGTACCCATCGCCAAGGAAGGTTACCCCTTCATTTTTTTCGTCTGCTTCGTCACCCTCATTTTCGCCGCTCTCGAGAGCACCTTGATCGCCCTTACCGGTCTGGTGATCAGTGGCTGGGTGATCTGGTTCTTCCGTGATCCCGAGCGCTTCACCCCGGAAAAAGCGCATGCCGTTGTCGCCCCGGCCGACGGCAAGGTTATCGTCGTCGAGCAACTGGATAATGAGGAAATCACCGGACAGGATGCCTACAAGATATCGATATTCATGAATATCTTCAATGTTCACGTCAACCGGATGCCCTTTTCCGGGACGGTGAAGAAAATCACCTACACCCCGGGAAAATTCTATTCGGCCGACAGTGACCGCGGCGGAATGTACAACGAAAACTGCATCACCATCGTCGAGGGCCAAACCGGCGTGAAACTGGCCTTCGTCCAGGTGGCCGGTCTCGTTGCCAGGAGAATCGTCAATCTGCTCGAACCAGGCGACACACCGGCCAAAGGCGAACGCATCGGCATTATTCGCTTCGGCTCGCGCGTCGACATTTATGTTCCCGCCGGTAGCTCTATCGCCGTCGAAGTGGGCCAGAAGGTCCGGGCCGGGGAGACGATACTGGGGTATCTCGACGCATAAGCCCGCTCCTTCATGGAAATCCGGGCCGATTCAGCCATGGCCCCGGTGTGTCGCCACTACACTCTGCGGAAAGGGTACCCCTTGCGAATCATCAGCGGAAAAGCCAAAGGGATGCAGCTGCAGTCCCCCTCCTCGGGCAGTCTGTCGATCCGTCCCACCGCCGACAGGTGCCGTGAAGCGCTCTTTTCCATCCTCGGCGACACTGTTGACGATTCACGCGTTCTCGACCTCTATGCCGGCACCGGTGCCTTCGGCCTCGAAGCACTCAGCCGCGGCGCCCGAAGCGTTGTTTTTGTCGACAGCAGTCCTCTTTCGCTCAAACTCATCAAAAAAAATCTCGCCGTGCTGCAGATGCGGCTGGCAGGCCTTGGCGAATCACCTACGGTTTCACTGCTCAAAAGAGATTTGAGAAAAGGAGTCGACTCTGTTAAGAAGGTGGACAGCGAGGACACAGGGGCGTTCGATATTATTTTTCTCGATCCCCCCTACACCATGGACCTGGCCAGGATAACGCTTGAGCATCTGGCCGCAGGGGCCCTGCTCGCCCCGGCCGGAAGCATCATCGCCGAGGAGCGTTCGAAGGTTACCCTGCCGTCAGAAATCGGCAAACTCGAGCTGGCTGACCGTCGCAGGTATGGTGACACATGTTTCTGGATATACAGGCAGACGTGAAAAATGGCCCTTTCATTTACTCTCATTTTTCAAGGTACCCATAACCCAAACCAGACGTGAAAATGGAAGAAAAAATTGCAGTCTACCCTGGCACATTTGACCCCATCACCAATGGCCACCTTGACATCGTCGACCGAGCCCTGGACCTCTTCGACAAGGTGATAATCGCCATTGCCATAAATCCGAAAAAAGACCCCATCTTCAGTCTCGATGAACGCATCGGGATGATAGAGAAGTGCTATCAAGCCGGTGATTCTCGAGTGCAGATCGATCCCATCGGCGGCCTGCTGGTCGATTACGCCCATAAACGCCATGCCAAGGCCATCATCAGGGGGTTGCGGGCCGTCTCCGACTTCGACTATGAATTTCAGCTGGCGCTGATGAACAGAAAGCTCGAACGAGAGGTTGACACCGTCTTTTTGATGGCCGGCTTTCGCTGGATCTACATCAGCTCATCGATTATCAAGGACGCCGCCCGCCACGGCGGCAACGTCCATGATCTCGTCCCCGCCCATGTCGAACAGATGCTGAAACGGAAGTTCGGCCACAGCTGATGTTGCAGCTGGCCGGCGCTCCCGCAGGCATGCCGGCGCAAACCACTTCGGTCTCCACTGGCGCCGTCCTTGGCCGCAGACATCCACACTATGAAAGACACGGGCCAACCGTATGCATTGTGGCGCAAGCCGCAATCCGGGTGGGGTGATAGAGCGTTTTCACTGCCCGTTTTTCCGGGTTCCGGATCCTCTCCGTAATGACGGGAGTCGGCTGGCTCACAGCCACTGAGCCCAGCACGATGAGTGAGATTCGTAATCACTAAAACACAAGCGGAGCATCCTTTTGGAAAGGGGCTCCTCTTGTGTTACGACGTGCTATTATGTGTTGCAGCGTTTATTTGCGGCGCATCAGCTCCTCGCGAAGTTCGCGCAACTCATCGTGGAAGGCCGCCTTCAGCTGCTCCATTTCGCTCTTCATAATCGTAGAAACCTTCTGCATGAGCATGTCGTTGCCGATCTCATCCACCTTTTTAGACATATCATCAAGGCCGGCGCTAATTTTTTCTTCGGTCTCGACGATGGTCTCGGGCACCAGGGAATCCGCCGCCGTTGCCTTCTCTGTGAAAGCCGCCGCAGAACTCCTGTCGATCAGCCTCGACTGCCACTGCAGTACCTTGCTGGTTTCATTAAGCATGGCCTCCTGAATCTCCACGCTTTCCGCCTTGCCGAGCGCACTCAGTTCCAGTTTGTCGAAGACCGACAGCAGCAGCCTGTTGGCATCGGCATCGGCTTCGTAGCGATACCTTTCAATATGGGAGGTAATCGTCGACAGCAGTTGGATAAAGGTCTTCTCCGCCGGTCTGTCGCGCCACGCCACCCGCAGTTTTTCGACTTCCGCACTGAGGGAGTCAAGAATCGCATCATCGATTTCAAGACCGAGAGAGACAATGCAGTTGCGCAGCCCCGTGAGGGCATCTCCGGTGGAAGTTTCCATCGGCCTTTCGACATAACCGCGTCTCTCCTCGTCCGCGGTTTCGTCCGCCGCTGTCACGGGCTCGGGTGCGGTCTTTTCCGTGGCTTCTTCCGGTTTCTTTATCTTCGGTTCATTGGCCAGCAGCGTCGTGCCAAAGAAATCGGAATCGTCATAGTCGTCGTCCTGATCAAAAACGATTCTGTCCTCTGCGGCCTCTTCGGTTGTCTGCGCCTCCTCGGACAGAGAATCGAAATCGGCTCCGGCCTCAACCTCCTCGGCCACCGGTTCGAAGACAACTTCTTCTTCCTCATCGTCCCCGACACCGATTATGAAATCCTCGTTGCCTTCCGGATGAGTGATACCATCGGTATCTTCACCTGCGACCTCGCCGAACTCCCTCAAAAGTTCGTCGTTGGAGGGATACCCAGAAGGAACTTTGCCGGCGGTTTTGACGATGCTGTCATCATCGGCGATGACCACGCCAAGATCATCGGCGCTCATCTCGGGAATCTCTTCCTCGGCTGTGTCGGCGAAGGTATCCTCCATATCCTCTTCGTCGCCCAGCAGGGCCATGATCTCGTCTTCCTCAGACGGCAATGGTTTCGGTTCTTCTTCAACCGGCTCTTCTTCAGCAGGTTCTTCTTC
>CAKZOA010000002.1 GCA_937132035.1 uncultured Desulfobulbaceae bacterium
TGATCGATTGAGGAATGACGTCTCGGCCTTTATCATCAAATACAAGCAGGTGAATGTGATTTGAGGTAACTGTAAAATTCAGAACAACCAGACCATACCGCTTTCTGGTTTCATAAAGCCAGTGGAGCCATCTCTGCCGATCTATTTTCAGTTTGAGCAGAAATTCTCTCTTATGGCACCGATGTGTGATATGCCATATCTGCCCAGGTAAATAGTGCCTCTTGGCTCTTGCCATAATCTGTCTTATCCCGAGTAGTTCAATATCTGCGTTTTTTCCTCTAAAAATCGCAATATTAACCACAAATATGGCCGTTCATCAAGAGGTAATGTCAGTAAAACAAAAACTTAGCGTGGCCCGACCCCGTCTTCAAGCCGCCAGAGCCGCCAGATTTTCTTTTTCCACCTCTTCCCTCAAAAAGCTATTTCCTATATATAGCCGGGCTTGTCCAACAAACGGTTCAGATCTTGGTTCGCTTCGCTCTCAAGATCTAACCTTATTCGTTATGCAAATTTTTATTTTAAAAACATTTCTTGTAGAGTTTGAAGCGTTTTCTCCTGTGCATTTTTACTGATAAAACCAAGTTTTTTTACAAGTCTTTTTTTATCTACTGTTCTTATTTGATCTAAAATTATCTGGACTTTCTTTCCTTGAAATGAGCAAGTGATTCTACTTGGATACTTCCTACCTTTTGTGGTCATTGGGGCTACAATAACAGTAGATATGTGATGATTCATTTCATCAGGTGAAATGATTAGGCAAGGCCTGGTTTTCTTGATTTCATGACCAATAGTTGGGTCAAGGTTTACCAAATATACTTCAAATCTATTGGCTACCATTCCCACTCCTCATTCTCCCATTCAGTTTCGACAGGATCTAAAAGTTTGTCGTCACCAGCTTCGGCCATTTTCTGAAATGATTTAGCCCAATTTTTTCTTGGATGCTTTGGTGTTTTAATTATTAATTCTTGGTTGTGTATTTCCATTTCAACTTCACGGCCAAAACCACATTGATCAAGAATTGGTTTAGGAATTCTTACACCGTGAGAGTTACCGATTTTTATAATTGACGCTTTCATAATAGCCTCCTTTGAAATATAATTACATTGTAATTACTTCGGAGGATTTAGTCAATTGTTTGTGCATAACGCTAACATCTGCGGCTTGTCCGTAGAATGTTCTGGTTGGAATTGTCATTGGAGCACCCGAATTCTTTAAAAGTCGCCATTTTTGCCCCAAAATTAAAAATGCAGTCCTATAATATCAACTACTTACACAATGCACAAAACAGCATTTCTATATCATATCAAACACATATCGTGGCCCGACCCCATTATTAGATTCCATATATTCAAGGCTTAAATGCTTTAAGCTGCAGTTCTTTTATTACCCTGAAATGTTTTACGTTACTTGAGGCCAGGGGCATATTATTTTCGACTGCCGTGGCTGCTATGATAGCGTCACCTGAGCCAAGGTTGGACGATAAAGTGTATTCCTCAATGTATATAGAAGCCCGATGGCCAATATTCTCTGTTAGAGGAAGAACAATAAATCCGAATGTTTTTAAGAAATCCTTTGTGTATTTGTGCTGAGTTTTATTCTTTGCGTGCTGCAGCAACTCCATGTAGCTCTGGATGGATAGAGATTTTTCTTCTTCTTTTTCAAATAGTTTTGCTGCCTTTTCGTTGCCACGTTGAGCCCATATGAAAATGTCTGTGTCAAATATCATCGTATCGAGGCCTCCTCAATTCTTTCATAACATCTGGCACAGACTGGCTTTCATCTTGAGATGACATTCCGAAAAATGGATGTTCTTTTACTTTGAGTTTCTTGCTCCCCCCGACTGGGACCAAAATCCCTTTGACTTTGCCGCGATATAAAACGGTCACTTTTTCATTTCTTTCAAGAGCCTTGAGCACATCGTTCATCTTATATCTTAAATCTACCACAGTAGCTTTCATTGTGAGCCTCCTTTCTTAAATGTATAGTCACAGTATACATTAAGTCTTTAAAGGGCTCAAGATGAAATGTGACGATAGGGGACATGCCAAGTTCTTAAAAAAATCTAATCAATTGTAGCAATAATGGCTATCCACCCTTATTTTCACTTCATTTCCTGATTTTCTTTCGGCCGCCCGGCTAGACCGGGAGTGACCCGGCGGCCAAACATATTGCCGATCTCCTCCTGGAAACGGCTGGAGCCCAAGGCAAAATTCCCATTGGTAGCTTTCCGGATTTTATCTATCTCTCCGGGTTCCAAGTCATACCTGAACAACTCCCTGTATGCCGAACGTCGTTCCGTTTGGTCATGCCCAAGGGCAAGATAAAGCGGGTGAGCTGTTAAGAGTTTAGACGGCTCTCCCTGCCCGTTAAATCTATAACTTGACCATTTGTATTCACCTGGATGGCTCACCATCCCTGCACGCACCGGGTTCATTTCGATATAGCGCTGGCAGGTGAGAAGATATGTATCTTGCTGAATAACACTTGAACGAAACCGCCCCTCCCAGAGTGTTCCACTGCGATTATAGGTGCGGTTAATGTATTGCACATAACGCTGCCCCAGACGCTTCATGAGATTAGCTGCACTTTCCTTTTGCTTTGGCGTCAAAAGAAGGTGAACATGGTTGGTCATCAGGACATAGGCGTGTACCGCACAGCCTGTGCTGCAGGAATAGTCCTGCAGCCAATCCAGATAAAAGCCGTAGTCTTCATCGGCGAGAAAAAGCAGGCTTGGCGGTTATTACCGCGCTGAATGAGTGGAACGGTATTCCTGGAACTATTAGGCGTGGTCGTCTTGGCATAGAAAACTATTTACCACATTTATCTGAAAATGATTGAATTTAATCGTGGTCTGTCCCCTATTTTTCATAGCCACTTCCGCAGGAAAACATATCCATGAAATAAGATACTTTACCCATCAATACCCATCAATTTTAGCGCAGCATCTGCATGCCCCTGGTGGCGGATTTTCTGAAAAAAACTCTTTGATGGCTGCAATCGCGGCATCCAGTTGAGCGCTCCCGGCAAGGGAACAGCCTATCCCAGAGAGTTTGCTGTCATGGAATTCTTTTCGTATTTCAAAAGAGGTACGAAATTTGTGGTATTCCTGTTGCTCCCAGATTTCTGCTAGCGTCGCATTGTGCACATTGCCAAACACCACTGGTGTCTGCAGACAACTTTCTCCCTTATATCGCCAGGCAATCTCTCTATCAACAGGCGGGCTGAGGAACACACATGGAGAAACATTTCCATTTACGCTGATAAACAGATTATTGATAGGATTTTTTCCGCAAACAGGGGTGAGGGTTGGATGAAATTGATCGAGTTCCAGCCGCATTTTGCTGAAAACCGCAGCTAGATGTGATCGCAATCTTATTAGGCGATAATGGTGACATTCGTCCTTTGACAGCAAGAACTGCATTTCTTCCTGGCTCCTGCAACCTGCTTGTGTGAGATGAACCGAAACAAATGCATCAACACCGCGAGAACGGCACCAGGCAACAGCCGCAGGAAGTTCTCTAACTGTTTCAGGGGTGACAAGATAACTGACCGCAACTTTGGGAATAGATGTTTTATACTGGTTTCTGACGGCATTAAATAAACGAATAGACTCCCGAACACTATTGAAACTGCCAGCACCACGAAGCTTGTCATGAACATGAGTGCTGCTGCCTGCCATTGAAAACGTCAAACCATCAAGGCCTGTCTCAACAAGAGAAGCCGCCATATTTCTATCCATGATGGTGCCGTTCGTAGTAAAGCTGACGATACAACCATGCGCCTTGAGTAGACGAATATGCTCAAGAGTAGCCGGGTGGAGTAAAGGTTCTCCCCAACCTTGAAGGTGCACTGTTGTTTTTGGAGGGATTTGACGAAGTATTCGGTGAAACAGGCTGTCAGTCATCTCCTGCTCCTGCCAATCATCACTATAGGCAGGTTTAAGGCAGGTCGTGCAATCCAGATTACAGCGACTGGTGGTCTCTATCTGAACTGAGAGTATCTTCTCTGTATCTTTAGGCAAAACCATGAAAGTAGTTTCTTGATTAAGAACGTTTTTTATTACCTGTCCCTAATTTTTAATGAATACCTGGTACTTGCTTATTGACTCCTAAGCGGATTAAGGACACTCTCTAATCTTCGAAGTCTTCGTCTACTTCAAATTCTCCTTGTTCTTCATCTGTTCGTCTTGGTGATAAGTCATCACTTTGTTACCCCGCCCTAACTTTTCAATAAATTCCTCCCCATCTGCTGCCAACACCAAGCAACCTATCCTTTTTCACCCGTCCTTTCAAACAATTTTGTGCTTTTCAAGGTACTTCCCAACAGCTTATGTGGGAAAATCTGTCTTCTCATCGCTATTTCCGCCAATTTTGGACAAACGCACTCGCAGATCGCCGCATTCGAGGTATTTTCGGACGACATGTGAAATTACCGGTCGATAAAAACCGTATTGCTGCTGAAAGAGATCGTCATAACGCTCCTCGAACTCGAGAAAGTGATGATCGAGAAGCTTCCACAGAGAGTTTTCTTCAAAACATACGCGAACATCTGCGGCTTGTCCGCAGAATGTTATTGTTAGATTTGACATTGGCGCGCCCGAATTCTCTTAAAGTCGCCATTTTTGCCCCAAAATTAAAAATGCAGTCCTATAATATCAACTACT
>CAKZOA010000003.1 GCA_937132035.1 uncultured Desulfobulbaceae bacterium
ATTTTTTTGGCGTAAATGTGACCGAGCCATATCACCTCCTCAATACCCCGGCATTACGCAGCTCACTGCTGCGCTGGTTTCGAAACAACGGCCGCAAGCTGCCGTGGAGAAAGCAATACAACCCATATCATGTCTGGCTCTCCGAGATTATGCTGCAGCAGACGCAGATGGAGAGAGGGGTGGACTACTTCAATCGCTGGCTGCGCCGTTTTCCCGATATCCTCTCTGTGGCCAGGGCGTCATCCTATGAGATACTCAAATACTGGGAGGGGCTGGGGTATTATGCCAGGGCGCGCAATCTGCAGAGGGCGGCGCAGATTATGGCCGCCGAGCACGCAGGCAGGGTGCCCGACACGTATGAAGATCTTTTGCGTTTACCGGGAATAGGCCCATACACAGCCGCCGCCGTAGCCAGCATTGCCTTCAACCGTGATATTGCCGTGGTTGATGCCAATGTCGAACGTATTTTTTCCCGGCTTGTCGATATTGACGTACCACTCAAGGAAAAAAAGGCGCAGCAGGCCATCCGCGGGATAGCCCGTCAACTCCTGCCCGCTGGCGAGGCCAGGAATTTCAACCAGGCCCTTATGGATCTAGGCGGTATGATCTGTACTCCCAAAAACCCGGATTGCGGCAACTGTCCCATATCCAGGCACTGCAGCGCCTATCTCGGTGACTTCACTCATGACCGGCCGATTAAGAAACAACCGCAAAAGACCATACCTATCGAAATGGCTACCGGCCTGCTGGTGAAAGACGGGTGCATTTTTATCCAGCAAAGACATGACAACGATATATGGGGCGGCATGTGGGAATTTCCAGGCGGCAGGCTGGAGCCCGGGGAGTCCGCCGAGGAAGCCGTGGTCCGGGAATACCTGGAGGAGACCGGTTTTGGTATTGAAGTCTGTGACTTTGTAACCGCAGTAACCCATTTTTACACGAAATACAAAGTGACCCTGCACTGCTTTATCTGTCGCTTGCCCGGTGCTTCCACTCTGCCGGAACTGCATGCCGCCCAGCACTATCATTGGGTGAAGCAGGATCAGCTCGACAATTTTGCTTTTCCGGCGGGCCACCGCAAGTTTATTCAATTTCTGCGGGCCAATCGCTTGGAGTACCTGCGGCGGGAATGTTGAAAGGAGAATTCTTGATTTGGAACCGTTAGTTTATGTGAAAGTCTCCAGCGTAAGTAATTAAAAACATGAGGGAAATTGTCTCTCAGTGCTGGGGGAATTAAATCTTACCACCGGAAAAGAAATCTAACAACCTACCTTGGAGTCACAACAAGGTACCAGGTCAGGAAGAAGCATATTCGAATATTGCACAAGTGCAGTGGGCTCATGAATACTGATAACCCGTATTATCTTCTTACGCTTCCCGCTTTACCGTCTCAGGCCAGGTCCTGATCTCTGTAAAATCGATACCAGGAGAAAATACTCCATAGAACTCCAGATCACTCGACCCAGTGTTGAATGTTTGATGTTGTGCTTGTGGCGGAACATAAACAACAGTTCCAGGATGTAATTCAACCTCTTCTTCTCCCAGAAGAACTATGCCTTTTCCGGTAATTATAATATAAATCTCAACTTCGTTTTTATGGAGATGCTTAGGGCCTGACTGACCTGGTTCCAAGCGAAAAAACCCTATCGAAAGTGGAGTTTCTTCAATGATGCTGTGATCGAAAACAGCTTTTGCGTATCTGTTATACGGGGCAGGCGCAACTCTTTCTGCGATTTCATTCAACCTATAAACAAATGCCATTCTTACCCTTTTATGTATGCTACCCAATAGTATTGCATTACAGGAACTGTAAAAAGCTGATGCTCTATTTTTCGTATTATCCAGCAAAGAGCAGGATCCGTTGTGCTGGCCTATTAACTCTCAAGTTATACCAGCGATAGAGACGTGCTTTGTCTTGAGGAAGGCATCGATTCCTTCACTGCCCAGTTCTCGTCCCCAGCCGCTTTGCTTATACCCTCCAAAAGGGCAGTTGCTGGTGGACGGCACAGGATCATTAACCCCGACTGTTCCAGCTTCAAGCGCCTCTGCAACTCGCAAAGAACGATTCAGGTCTGTTGTAAAAACATAGGCGGCAAGACCATATTCACTGTCATTGGCTTTTTCGACAACTTCTGTCTCACTATCGAAGGAATAAAGTGTTACCACCGGGGCAAAAATTTCTTCCCGGTAACAACGGGCGTCTTCAGAAACATCGGTGATAATAGTGGGTTCCAGGAAATTTCCTGTTGTTCCATAACGGTTACCGCCGGTGAGAATGTTCCCGCCTGCAGCAACTGCATCATCAATAAAAGACAGGGCAGACTCCAGCGCCTGAGTGTCTACCAATGGACCGATATCTACGCCTTGTTCAAGTCCGCTGCCAACCTTAAGTCCTTCCACTTTCTCTAGCAGTTCATCTTTATATCGGTCAAAGATGGACCTGTGCAGGTAAATCCGATTTGAGGCGATGCAGGATTGGCCGTTGTTGCGGAACTTTGTAATCAAAATGCCCTCAATCGCTCTGTCAAAATCAGCATCTTCGAAAACGATCAGCGGGGCATTCCCCCCCAGCTCCAGGGAAAGCTCGGTACATGTTTTCGCAGCCCCGGCTATCAGAGAACGCCCTACGTCGGTGGATCCGGTGAAACTGATCTTCCGGCAAATCGGGTTTTCCAGAAACTCTTCGGCTATTTCAGATGCTTTTCCGACAATAACCTGAAAAACACCTTGAGGAAGTTTTGCTGCTTCGACACACTCTGCCAGCACTATCGCAGACAGGGGTGTCGCACTGGCAGGTTTTAAAATTACCGGGCACCCGGCGGCCAGTGCGGGTGCGACTTTGCGTAAGGCCAGTACCAGGGGGAAGTTCCAGGGGGCGATCGCTCCTACCACACCTACAGGTTGTTTGATGACAAGATGTCTTTTGCCGTCGGCTTGAGGAGGGACGACCCGGCCATAAGCCCGTCGCCCCTCTTCGGCAAACCAGAGCAGATGATCAATAGCCATATCTACCTCGCCTTTTGCCTGGGCGAGTGGTTTACCGTTTTCTCTGGTAATCAGTTCTGCTAGAGACTCATGACGAGCCGACAACTCGCTGGCAATGGCCCGCAGATATTCACCTCGCCTTTTCGCTGTCAGTTGGTTCCACCCGGCAAAAGAGGTCTGGGCATCAGTAAGAGCCTGCGTGACGGTTGCACGATCAACCATCGCTACTTCGGCAAAAGCAGTGTTGGTGGATGGATCGATAACCTGCAGTTGCTGCTCTGTATTTCGCCAGCTACCGTTAAGAAAAACATTATAACATTTCATAAATCACTCCTGAACCGCGTATTTCTGAGTTCCGGGATATGAGAAAAGTCAGCAAATCAGCCGCCTCCAATAAGAGGCAGGAAGGTAACCTGATCTCCATCGGCGAGCGGCTGCTCGAATGTACCACCATGTCCGTTTATATACACTGAACCGACTTCATCCTGGGTAATCCCAAGATGAACCAGAAGATTTGCAACAGTAGCCTGTCTGTCCATAACTACCTCCGCCTCGCTGAACCTGTTCAGAGTCAGCGGAGGGTAGAGTTTGACCGTGTTTTTCATTACCCTTGCAAGATATTGCAGACTCGATTCATAACAGCCACAATGATAATGCCGGGACAAAAGCAATCACCAGTACGGTAATCAACATCGCCGCGACATAGATAACTGCGTGCCGCGATATCGCCATCACAGATGTCCCTGTCACCCCCGAAAGTACAAAGAGATTCAGCCCCATTGGCGGAGTAATAAAGCCAACGCCAAGAGCGGTAATCATAAAGATGCAAAAATGGATTTCGTTCATGCCTATCGCCTGCGCTAGCGGTAGAAGCAGCGGAGAGAGGATTACGATATTGGGTGTGGTTTCCATGACACAGCCGGCGATCATCAGGATAACCAGCATCAGCAGTATGATCAGATACATATTCGTCGTCATTTCCGTTATACCTGAGACGAAATACTGGGGAACCTGGAGAGAAGCCAATGTCTGGGCCAGAGGCAGAGACATTGCAATAATCGGTACAATAACTCCATTCACCTTTGCTGATGATTCGAGCATCTCAGGAAAATCTTTCAATTTTAATGTTCCCTGAAAAAAACCAATTATAATGGTCGTCACTACGGCAACTGCGGCCGATTCCGTCGGAGGAAACAGGCCTGAGTATATCCC
>CAKZOA010000004.1 GCA_937132035.1 uncultured Desulfobulbaceae bacterium
ATGGGTCTGGGGATCGAGAAGCTGATCCTGGCGACCAACGACAACGACATTCTCAGCCGCTTCGTCAACCTCGGCGACTACTCCAAGGCAGATGTGAAAGCGACAACCAGCCCATCCATGGATATTCAAGCTGCCTCCAATTTTGAGCGCTACCTCTACTACCTGCTCGACAAAAACAGTAACAGGACTGCAGAAGCCATGGTCGAATTCAGCGAGAAAGGGTCCTTGCAACTCAGCGGCTGCCGCGACCAGATAAAAAGAGACTTCAACGCCGTCGCCGTCACCGGCGATCAGGTCGAGGAAACCATTCGCAGCTTCAAGAAAGACCACGGGTATCTGCTGGATCCCCACACCGCCGTGGGCGTCTGTGCAGGACTTGAGCGACAGCAGCGCAACATCCCCATGATCTGTCTGGCCACAGCCCACCCGGCCAAATTTGCTGATACGGTGAGAAAAGCCACCGGGGTCGACCCCAAAGTACCCGATGTACTGGAGGGGCTGTTCGAAAAAGAATCCCGCTGCCAGGTGATGGCCGCCGACCGCGACCTGATACGAGAATACGTCCAGACCAATGCCATAACCGAAACAAATGACTGACGCCAGCTACCTCAGCCGGGTCGACTCGACCGTCTCACACCTCCGACGCCGGCTGCCCTACTCACCGGATATACTGCTCCAACTGGGCACAGGTCTGGGTGGTCTGGCCGAAAAGCTCGAGGCCGATGCCGTCATCCCCTATGCCGAAATACCCGATTTTCCCACCGCCACGGTAAGCAGCCACCACGGAAACCTTATTATGGCCAGGCTGGGCGGGAAGAAACTCGCTGTACTTCAGGGACGTTTCCACTATTATGAAGGCTATTCTACCCGGGAGGTTGCCTTTCCCGTTCGCGTTCTCTCACTTCTGGGAGCGCATACGCTCATTGTCACCAATGCCGCCGGTGGCCTCAACCCTCTTTTCCAGCCGGGAACGATCATGATCATGCGCGATCATCTCAACTTTCTCGGGGAAAATCCGCTGCGAGGTACCAATATCGATGCCTGGGGCCCCCGCTTTCCCGATCTCTCCCAGGTCTACGATGGCGCCCTCATAAAGAAAACACTGGACTGCGCCACGGCCTGCAGCATCGACAAAGTCGTCACCGGCGTCTATGTCTGTATTCCCGGCCCCAGCCTGGAGACACCCGCCGAGACACGCTGGCTGCGCCAGTGCGGTGCCGACGGCGTCGGCATGAGTTCAATTCCGGAAGTGCTGGTCGCCGTTCACGGCGGACTGAAGGTTCTTGGTCTTTCAGCCATTGCCAACGTCAATAACCCCGATGATTTTCAGCCCATCCTGCTCGATGACATCATCGCCACTGCCGCTGCAATCGAACCGAGGATGGAAAAGCTCCTATTTGAGCTTATTGCCCGGATATAGCTTTTTCATTCCCGCTCATCAACCTTCCACAATACATCTACGGCATGACACACAAACAGGCAGATTGTATTTTCACCGGAAGATACCTCCTGACGGACGGTTTCCAGGTGAACATCGTTGAAAACGGCGGCATTGCCGTAAAAGGTGATACCATCGTCGCCATCGGCGAGGCCGAGAGGCTGCGCCGCGAATTTGCCGAAGCGCCCGTCATCCATGAAGAGCACGGCCTGCTTATGCCCGGGCTCATCAACTGTCATACCCACGCGGCCATGTCCTGCTTTCGCGGTCTCGCCGACGATCTGCCGCTTATGACCTGGCTGGAAAAACACATTTTTCCCATAGAGGCCAAGCTCACTCCCGAGATGGTTTATAGCTCGACGCTACTCTCCATTGCCGAAATGATTAAATCGGGGACCACCAGCTTCTGCGACATGTATCTCTTCTCACAGGAGGTGGCCAGGGCCGCCGATGCTGCCGGCATTCGCGCCTGGATCGGCGAGGTTCTCTATGATTTTCCCTCACCCTGCTATGGCCCTGTGGAAAACGGCATCGCCTATGTCAGCGAACTATTTGAAGAGTATCGCCGCAATCCGCTCATATCCATCACGGTGGACCCCCACAGCGTCTACACCTGCTCCCCTGACCTGCTGGTCCGACTCGGCCAGCTGGCCGCCGACAACGACAGCCTCTATGTCATTCACCTCGCCGAAAACGATGCGGAGGTAGCCACCTGCCTTGAGCGCTACGGGGCAGGTCCAGTAGATCATCTCCACAAACTCGGCCTGCTCTCAAACACCACTCTCGCCTGTCACTGCGTCAAGGTCGCCGGTCACGAACCGGCTCTGCTCGCCGAAAAGCAGGTAAAAGTGGTTCATTGCGCCGAATCCAACATGAAACTGGCCTCGGGTATCGCTCCAGTGGTCGAGCTTCTCAATACCGGCATCACCGTTGCTCTGGGAACAGACGGCAGTGCCAGCAACAATGATGTCGATATGTTCAGCGAGATGAACAGCGTCGCCACGGTCCAGAAAGTCACCAACATGGATCCCACGGTGATGAGCGCCGAGCAGACACTGCGTGCGGCAACCGCCGATGGGGCTCTGGCCCTTAATGCCGGTGATCAGCTGGGCACCCTCGCCGTCGGCAAAAAGGCCGATTTCATCGTTCTTGACCTCGATCAGCCGCACCTGACGCCTCTCTACAATATTCCCTCACATCTTACCTATGCCGCACGCGGCGCCGATGTCATACACAGTTTTGTCGGCGGTCGTCAGTTGATGAAAAATCGCCGGTTGCTGACCATAGACGAGCCCCGGCTGCTGGCTGAGATGCGCGTGATGGGGGAAAATATTTTCCGCTTGAACAACGGTGGGCTTACGGCGTGAATCGGCAGTGTTCCAGCAGCAGCCTGCTGAAAACTCTGGCGGCAGATAGTCAGTCTTGACTTTCTCCCCATACTGCTCTACATTCAGAATTCCCGTATGGTAAAGGACTGTCCATTGTCCCTGTGGCGCAACCGGGGTCAGATCAATCTACATTGAGGATGTGTTATGTTTGGACTTGGAATGCCGGAACTGATTGTCATTCTGGTAATTATTGTAATTATTTTCGGAGCCGGCAAACTTCCTGAAATCGGCTCTGGCATAGGCAAGGGCATCAAGAACTTCAAAGAAGCCACCAAACAACAGGAAGAGGAAAAAAAGAAGAAAATCGATGACGAGGAAAAACCCGACTCTTCTGCCTGAGTCCTTTCCCAGCGCATCATATGTAATGTAAGGAGAATGATATGTTCGGATTAGGAACTCCGGAGCTCGTTGTAATTCTGGGCATCGCCTTTCTGATTTTCGGCGGCAAGAAGCTGCCGGAAATAGGTTCAGGCCTCGGCAAAGCCATCTCTTCGTTTAAACGCGGCATAAATGATGCCGAAGAAGGCGGCAAGGATTTAATCGACTCCATTCCCGGCGTCAAAGAGGCCGCCGAGGTCAAGGAGAAGGTCGATCAGGTAAAAAACATAGGGAAAGTACTGAAATAATCTACTCCCGCCGACGGTCTCCGGCAACACGGCCGTCAGCGGGTCTTTATCCGGCGCTCGACCCCGCCTCTTCTTCATCTTTCGTCGCAGCGCAGCCCCCCCTCCATCCATCCCCACAGACAATCAGAAATCACGTTCCGTTTCGAATGTGCCGGTATGATGTTATGGCAACACCACAGTCTCCCCTCTTTTTCATCAAAGATCGGCTTCGCAGCCGGCCGACGGCCTTCCTCGCCTGAAATGGGCACTGCCATACTCCTCCTGCTCGGAGCAGGAAGGTTTCTTCCAAAGGCGGCAGGCCATGTTTTCAGCTTCAAAGTCGAACTCACCACCGGAGTATCCGGGAGAGCTATACTCCTGAATCGCTCTCTTCTCCGGTCTCCATTTTCACATCTTCTCACTACCTAATTCGTAAGGTTGTGTATTCGTGTGCCACTAAATGTCAACGAGTCGCGGATCGGAATAGATCTTTTCACGGGAGGTCATGCACCCATATCCGGCTGCAGGCGACCGTGAAAATATCCCCTGTCTCCCTGGAATTGGACAAGCTCTGCTTCAGGGGGAATCAAATGTTCACATACCCAAGCGCTTCCCAGTCTGATCAATACCGTAAATACTGCCAACAGTGATTTTTCCGGGGAGATGGTATAAAGGCCTCCCCCATCACTGGGCGTTTCAACTGACGACACCCCCCAAAACACCCCTTTCCTTGACGTCCTATCACTCTGTTTTTACATGATAAAATCAAAGAACATTGACTTCGTTTTTTTTTCATGCTAATAATGCGAGTTCGTCGCAACTATTTCTTTACGATCAGGCCAGAAGTACCCCTCCGGTTCACATTCTGCCATAATAATTTTCTGCCTCCGGCAGTCTCTTTTCTACTATCAGGAGAAAACATGTGTCGTCTAGCCTTGAAATCAGCCAATGAACCATTCTCACCGTACTCGGTTCTGACAGCCATGGAGGCCATGAAGGAAGGATATGACGGCTCCGGCCTCGGCCTTCTGCTTCGCGGCCTGGAATTCGAGGATTTTAAGTATAATCCAAGGTTTCCCGTACTCTCCGGCATTGCTCACAGTAAGAAGGCAGAATACCGGCTTGATGAATACATGGATGCCAACGGCTACGAACTCAAATACGACCATCGTTTTGCCATGCGTCCCGGCCTCATCGAAGCCAAGGACCGCTTCCGCTATTTTCTCAGGGCCTACCGCATGCCGGAGTCCTACAAGGAAAAGAGCCAGGAAGAGCGCGAGGCCAAACTGTTGCGGACACGTATCGCCCTGCGCCGGATAGGCGAAGACAACGGCGACGATTTGACGGTTTTCTCTTTCTATCCCGATGTTGCCATGATCAAAGAAGTCGGCTGGCCGCTACAGGTAGGCGACGCCCTTTGTCTTGACGACGGCCAGATCAAATCACGGGTCTGTATGGCTCAGGGGCGCCAGAACACCAATTACGGCATTAATCTCTATGCCTGCCATCCTTTTTTCATCCAGGGCATCGCCACCATGACCAACGGCGAAAACACCGCCTTCGTTCCTATTCGTGACTGGTTGCTCGGCAGAAAGCTTCCCGGATATATGGGCTACCAGAGCGACTCCGAGGTCTTTGCCCATATACTTCATTATACGCTCAAAGAGTTGAAGCTGCCGCTGCAGGCCTATAAGCATATTATCACGCCCCTCAGCAACACGGAACTCGATGAGCACCCCCAGGGCGAGTTTCTGCGCGGCCTGCGCAATGTCTGCAAACGGCTGATAATAGACGGCCCCAATGCCGTCATCGGTACCCTTCCCGATGAAACCTGTCTGCTGGTCATGGACCAGAAGAAACTGCGGCCGGCCACCGTCGGCGGTCGTCCTGGCGAATGGGCCATCGCCTCGGAGATGTGCGGTGTCGATGCACTGGTGCCCGACCGCGACCCTGCTCTCGATTTTCAGCCCATGCGTGAACATACAGTACTTATACCCCCCGATAGAAAGGAATTGACAATATGGTCTCAGCTCGATCCGTATCCGTTACCCCAAGCAGCTTAACCTACAGCGATCTCCCCTGGATAATCGAACACCGCGAGGACCGCTGTACTCTCTGCGGCCGCTGTACGGCCATCTGCCCGAAAGAGGCTATTTACCTCGGTCATTTTCGCCAGAGAATTCCAAAACTCGACGTCTTCAGCACCAAGAGGCAGACCGAGTACCGGACTTTTACCGGCATACGCCAGAACACCAATATGGCCAACAGCTGCATTGGCTGCGCCATGTGCGAGATGATTTGCCCCAACGAGGCCATCGCTCCCCATCCAAATACCAGTGAAAACCGTTCACTGTTCTACAACAATCAGAAAGGCGAACCCTATAAGCGTGGTGGCAGACGCAACGTCACCGGCCCGACCCTGCTCGACCGCATTATGTTCGACCGCATCTCCATGCTCACCGATCCGGCGCTCGATGCCGGCCGGCACGAATTCAACATCACCACTTCGCTGGGCCGGGTGCTGCCGCCTGAGGAGTTTTTGCAAAAGAACATGAACGGTGGCTGGATTCCGCCGACCCGGGAAATTTTCCCCTTCGTCATCGGCTCCATGTCATTTGGTGCACTGTCACCCAATATGTGGCTGGGCCTGCTGCAGGGGGTCGCCTACTGCAACGAGGTCCTGGGCATTCCAGTTGTCATGTGCACCGGTGAGGGCGGTTGCCCTCCCTGGGTGCTGAGGAGCCCCTATCTCAAATATCTCATACTCCAGATCGCCTCAGGGTACTTCGGCTGGGATGAAATCATCCGAGCCATTCCCGAAATGCAGTGCGATCCGGCAGCCATCGAGATCAAATATGGTCAGGGCGCCAAACCGGGCGACGGCGGCCTTCTCATGTGGTTCAAGGTCTCCGAACTCATAGCCAGATTGCGGGGCGTGCCGGAGGGAGTCGATCTGCCTTCGCCGCCGGTTCACCAGACGCTGTACTCCATCGAAGAAAGCGTTATGAAGATGATCCAGTCGCTGTCCATGGCCTTTGGCCACAAGGTTCCCGTCTATCCCAAGATCTCGGCCTCAACTTCGGCCAAGTCCGTTCTTAACAACCTGGTGAGAAACCCCTACGCCGCCGGTCTGATGATCGACGGCATCGACGGCGGTACCGGCGCCGCCTATGACGTCTCCATGGCCGCAACCGGTCATCCCATCGCTTCCAATGTGCGCGAGTGTTATCTCGATCTGGCCAAACAGGGTAAACAAAACGAGATTCCCATCTTCGCCGCCGGCGGTATCGGTAAAAACGGCAACGTCGCCCAAAACGGCATGGCCCTGATTATGCTTGGCGCCTCCGGCGTCCATATCGGCAAATACGTCATGCAGGCTGCCGCAGGCTGTCTTGGCAACGAGAAGAACCGCTGCAATGTCTGCAACGTCGGTATCTGCCCCAAGGGTATCACCAGCCAGAATCCCAAACTTTACAGACGGCTCGATCCTGACCTTGTAGCCCAGCGTGTGGCCGATATGTTCATGTCCATACGCACCGAGGCAAAAAAGATCATGGCGCCTCTGGGCCGATCGCAGAGTCTGCCGGTGGGCATGTCCGATGCCTTGGGAATAAACGATAAGGCGGCTGCGGAAAGGCTGCAGATCAAATATGTCTGTTAGATGAAATGAGCGAAGAGCCCCGACGGTTCTCGCCGTCAGGTATTTATAAGGAGTGACCAGTGACTACTACCGTTGTGAAAGGCCTCGACCAGCAGGGGCAGCGTATCAGCTCTATGGATTTTGAAAGGCTTGTGCGCCACGCTGCCCGGGAGTTCGGCGAAATCGATCTGGAAACCTATGGCCAGCATAACATCGGCATTCGCCTTAAAAGAGAAGATGGGCTCCAGCTGCACCTCAAGGGTCCCGCCGGTCAGCGCCTCGGCTGCATGGGGATGCCCGGCACCACGATTACCTGCGACGGCGCCGCCTCCGATGACGTCGGCTATCTCAATATCGGCGCAGAAATCACCGTCAAGGGCAATGCCACCAACGGTGTCTGCAACGCCATGGCCAACGGCAAGGTTTTCATCGGCGGCTCCATAGGCGCTCGCGGTCTGACCATGACCAAATGGAACCCCGATTTCGACCGGCCCGAACTCTGGGTACTTGGCTCCACAGGCGACTCGTTTGCCGAATTCAACTGCGGCGGCATAGCCGTGGTATGCGGCGAAGAAGCCAAAAATGCCGACAATGTCCTCGGCTATCGCCCCTGCATCGGCATGGTCGGCGGCACCATCTTTTTTCGCGGCAAGATAGACGGTTCCTTCTCCAAAACCAATGCCAGACTGCAGCAACTCGACGATGAGCAGTGGCAGTGGCTGTGTGACAACACACCGGCCTTCCTCGAAAAAATCGGCCGACCTGAGCTCCTCGAGAAATTCAGCATCAGGGAGGAGTGGCAGGCGCTTGTCGCCATCTCCCCACAGGAGCGAGCACTGATGTTCTCCGGGCCGATGCCCATGGCCGAATTTCGCAATGATTTTTGGAACAAGGCTTTCGGCGGCGATCCCCTGCGCGACCTCTCGCCGGGTCTGGACCGCAGCCCGATAGACGCCATCGTCACCGGCGAGATGAGGAGGTTCAAACCCTACTGGGCCAACGCCGAACATGCCGCCCCCTGCACCTATTACTGTCCCATCCACATTCCCACCGTCGACCGGCTGCGCCTCATTCGTGAAGGCCGACTCGACGAGGCCTATGAACTGGTACTCAACTATACTCCGCTGCCGGGATCGGTCTGTGGAGCCATATGCCCCAATCTCTGCATGGAAAACTGTTCACGCTCAGGAGTCGACCAGCCCATCGAAATGCAGGTGCTCGGCCGGGCCGTCAGCGGTCATAAGGCCCCCGAACCGGAAGATCCCATCGGTAAAAAAGTAGCCGTCATCGGCGGCGGCCCCGGAGGCATGAACGCCGCCTGGCAGCTGGCACTCAAGGGGGTGGAAACCCATATCTACGAGAAGGATGAGCAGCTCGGCGGCAAACTGGCCCAGGTTGTTCCCTGGGAACGCCTCTCACAGGCCATCTGGGACGAAGAGGTGAGAAGATTCGTGGAAACACCCAATATCCACACCCATCTGGGGGTGGACATGGACCAAGAGACTTTTGATACACTGTATCAGGAATTCGAGTATATCATCATCGCCATAGGCACCCACAAGCCGCGCAGGCTTGAGTTTCCCGGCAGCGACCGAGTCATCACCGCTCTCGACTTCCTGAAATCGGCCAAAAGCAATCAGAACACTGCAGTCGGCAGGGAAGTGGTGGTCATCGGTGCCGGCAACGTCGGCTGCGACGTTGCCTGCGAAGCCTACCGCCTCGGTGCGGAGAAAGTAACCCTTGTCGATATCCAGAAGCCATTAGCCTTCGGTGCCGAAAAAGAAGCGGCCGAAAGCCACGGTGCCGCCTTCGTCTGGCCGGTCACCACCAAGGAGGTTACTGCGGAGGGACTGGTTCGCGACGACGGCACGCTTATCCCGGCCCAGACCGTTATCATCTCCATAGGCGACGTGCCCACCCTGCCCTTCCTGCCGGAATCCGTGGAGACGGTCACCGTCGGCGGCGCCGCCTGGATCAAAACCGACAAGGCCCATCTCACCAGCGATCCCAAAATCCTGGCCATCGGCGATGTCGAACGTCCCGGCCTGGCCACCAATGCCCTCGGCGCCGGCAAGACGGCTGCTGAATTTGTTCTCGCCAATTTTAAGGGTATACCCTGGCAGCCGTTTGCCAAGGAGGTCATTCCCCAGCAGGCGCTGACCATCACACACTATGTGCCTGAACCCGCCAGCAACACCGAGGATGACCAGGCGGCCAGATGCCTCTCCTGCGCAGCCTGCCGCGACTGCCATCTCTGCGAGACCATTTGTCCAACGGGAGCCATCAGCAGACGGGAGATCGATCAGAAGGTCGCGGCCGGCTCAACCATCAAGGCCGACTACGAATACGTCTCCGATGACGATAAATGCATCGCCTGCGGCTTCTGCGAGGATACCTGCCCCTGTGGAATATGGACGATGAATCCCTATTAGTCGGCAGATCTTGAGGTCTTTGGGGGGTGACAGGCGGTGAGAGAACATCGCATTGTACACCCCTTTACCTGACTGCCAATTCCTTATAATTACTCGGCCCCCGCCCATTCCCCCGCTTCCTTTCAAGTACATTCAGTGCCCACAATTTACATTGTAGCTGAGTTCATCGGCAAGGCTTCACCAATGTTGCTGTCATACACAAGCGCAAGTCTTCGATAACAAAGGCTTGTAC
>CAKZOA010000005.1 GCA_937132035.1 uncultured Desulfobulbaceae bacterium
AACAAAGATATCGCCGATACCCTGATCGAAGATATCAACCGGGGGAACTCTGGCATCGGCACAGGTCAGTACCGTGGCGATTGGAATCTGCCGGGCAATGGAGAGCTGACGACTCTCTTCGCAATGATTTGGGTGTTCGAGCTTGCCGGTTATAAACCGTCTGTTTCCTTCCAGCAGGATCTGTAAGGCTTCATCTGCGGTGGGGCGTTTGTCCAGTGTTCGTCCCATCGTGTTTCTCCTTTCTCTGATGTGTTAAAAAAACGTTAGGGATAGTGCCTTGAAAGCGGCCATGACTAAATGAATAGTCATTCATTTTTTATATAGTTGGCCTAATCAACGCTTTCTTGGCGATAATGTCAAGAAGAAAGCGGTTGGGAAGTTGTTATAAATCTGTTTTTTTTGACCGATGGCATTTTTTTGTTGGCAAGCACTTTCAGGACATGGTCCCCATGGAGAAAGAGTGGAATAAATATTGTGTAACGGGTAAATTCGAGTACCGGCGCCTGATGGCGGAAATGGTGGTTCTGTTTGGTGGTATTGACATGTGCAAGGGGGGATTCATGGAGGGAGACGGCAAAAGATACACTATTTTACTCGCAGACGATCATGTGCTTATCCGGCACGGGGTGAAGAATATTCTGAAACAGGACGACGGCTTGAAGGTTGTCGGCGAGGTCAGCAATGGTGAAGAGCTGATGGAGTTTCTCAAGCAGATGGTGCCTGATCTGATCATCCTAGACATTTCCATGCCGAAAATATCGGGTATGGAAGCCGTCTCCTATGTAAAGAGGGTCTATCCGCAGGTTAAGGTCCTTATGCTGACCATGCACAAGACCAAACAGTATTTTTACCATTCTATGTCCTGCGGCGCCGACGGCTATCTTATGAAAGATGATTCCGATGAAGAACTGCTCTTTGCCATCAGGAAAGTGCGAGACGGCAAGACCTATATCTCCCCTATTCTCTCCGATGATTTCACCTCCGATGTCATCAGTGCCCACCGCAACCATCGAACCACTCCTTTTCAGGGGCTGACCAAACGGGAATACGAAGTACTGCAGCTGGTGGTCGAAGGCTATACCAGTAAGGATGTTGCCGAGAAGCTGTGTCTCAGTCCCAGGACCGTTGACCATCATCGCTCGAAACTGCTGAAGAAGTTCAATCTCAGAAACAGTGCCGATCTGGTAAGCTTTGCTGTGCGCAACGGTTTCGTCAACCCTGAATAAAGAGTATGGCAAGACCTGCTGGGCGTGGAGGGAGTAGAGGAACTTTTTTGCCCCTCAAACAGAGTGTATCAGGTTCCCAGGGGAGGCACTTCTTTCTCAGTATGAGTTACCGAACATGAGGAGTAATCAGCGTACCACCCGGTGGTGCCGGGTCAAATGTGGTGACTACCGGAAATACACGTATCGTTTAAGTCGGCTTGAACTTCTCAGGAAGGGTCGAAAGAGGTGCTTTCTCGGGTGTCCAGCAGCCTGGACGGCTGCTGCAGGACCCCCAGAGATGGGTTCATGGCGTTCCGTGAAAAGATATATTTCGATCCGCTACTCGTTGAAATAACGTGGCAGACAAATACAAAATATTACGAATTTTTATTTGAGAGAGGAAAAACGGCAAGACGGGAAAATGCCCCGTCTTGCCGAAGAGAAGCCGCCCGAGAGTGGGCGGTGCTTAATCTCAGGATACCATTTTCTGTATTTCCTCGACAACCTCGGGATTTGCAAGAGTCATGACATTGCCGACATCTCCCTTGTTTGAGATTGCGCCGAGTACCCGCCGCATGATTTTACCGGAACGGGTCTTGGGCATGTCGGGGACGATCCAGACATTTTTACACCTGGCAATTTTACCGATCTGGCTGGTTATGGCGTCTGCAACTTTCTGTGCCATCTCGTCGGTGGCCTCATAACCGGGTTTGAGTGAGACGTAGAGCTCCGGCTCCTTGCCTTTGATCTCATGGTTGACAGGTACCACCGCCGCTTCGGCGACTTCCGGTACGGTGAGCGCTGCGGATTCGATTTCTTTGGTGCCGAGACGGTGACCGGAGACGTTGATGACATCATCAATCCTTCCGAGGATGCGATAATACCCGTCCGGTCCCTGGACAGCGGCGTCACCGGTAAGATAGGGCCAGTCGCGCCAGTCCGTGCTTTCCCGGTTCTTGTTGTACATGCCGAAATAGGTTTCGACGAAGCGATCCCGATCACCCCAGATGGTCTGGAAGCATCCAGGCCAGGGGTTCTGGATGCAGATATTACCGGCCTTACCCGACCCCTTGGGGATTTCACTGCCGGCGTCGTCATAGATTATCGCGTGAATTCCAGGGACACCCGGTCCGGCGCTGCCCGGCTTCATGGGGGCGATGCCAGGTACAGTCGAACAGAGGAATCCGCCGGTTTCCGTCTGCCAGTAGGTATCAACAATAGCTGCCTCGCCTTTGCCCACTTCCTTTTCGTACCACTTCCACACCTCCGGCTCAATGGGCTCGCCGACGGTTGTCATATGTTTGAAATGGTAGGTGTATTTTTGGGGCTCATCTGGACCTACTTTTCTCAGCGCGCGGATGGCGGTGGGGGCGGTGTGGAAGATGTTGACATCGAGTTCCTGGGCGATTCTCCAGGATCTTCCGGCATCGGGATAGGTGGGGACGCCTTCGTAAATGACAGTCGAGGCACAGAGCGCCAGTGGGCCATAAACGATGAACGAATGACCGGTTATCCAGCCGATGTCGGCCATGCACCAGTAGACGTCCTCGGGATGGATGTCCTGGATATATTTTGACATTGCAGTGACATAGGCCAGATAGCCGCCGGTGCCGTGCTGACAGCCCTTGGGCTTGCCTGTGGTGCCGCTGGTGTACATGAGGAAGAGGGGATCTTCAGAAAGCATTTTTTCAGGTTCCACCCGAGCGCCGTAAAAATTGCGCAACTCTTCGTTTACCAGGCAGTCTCTACCCGACTGCAGCGATGCTTCCGTTGACATCTTCCCGGGATAACGTTGCCAGATAAGCAGCTTGTCCACTTTCTGGCCGGCCTCTTCCGCCAGTGAGCAGGCCTCGTCGTCTACGCCTTTGTGGTCGAGCAGCTTGCCACCCCGATAATAGGCATCCATGGTGATGAGCACCCTGGAGTTGGAATCGACTATTCTGTCGGCGCAGGCACTGGCGGAGAAACCGCCGAAGACCACGGAATGGATGACGCCCAGGCGGGCACAGGCAAGCATGGTGATGGGCAGTTCGGCGGACATCGGCATGTGGATTGTGGCCCGGTCCCCGCGCTTAAGACCGGCGTAGTCACGTAACAGAGCGGCGAATTCGTTAACCCGTACATACAGTTCCTGATAGGTAATGTGCTGAACGCGGTCTTCTTCGAGTTCGGGAACGAAATGGATTGCGGTTTTATTTTTGTTTTTCTTGAGATGACGGTCGATGCAGTTGTAACTCGCATTGAGTTTCCCGCCCTTAAACCATTTCCAGCACGGGGCATCGCTGGTATCGAGTACCTCGTCCCAGTATTTATACCATGTCAGCAGTTCGGCGAATTCCGTATAGTAGTCGGGAAAGTTATCGAGACTGAATCGTTCGAAAATCGATGGGTCGGTCAGGTTGGCCTGGCCAATAAAAGATGTCGAGGGGTAGTAATACTCTTCTTCCTGCCAGTGTACCGCTATTTCAGACTCAGATGTTTCCATAACCTTTCTTTCTTCACTCATACCTTGCTCCTCTCACGTATAGGGTTGACTCGTAAAACTCCAATCCAGTTCCCGTCCGTTATCGCTGCTCCTCCAAAAGCATTTGCAGTGCGCTGATGACAGCACTGCAGAGATTGATCGATTTGTGAATATTCTCGGTGAAATGATGAACGGTCTCAAAGAAAGTACTATTTACCTACTGAACTATCATAATTGCAAAGCCATTGCAATAAATTTTAACGTACAGATAAGGAGAATTGATGTAATATTGTAGACATTTGGTGGTATTCTATGGTAGTAATAGTGTAATTTTACCATGGGAATTAGATGGAAATCAGCATTCTCCGGGAGAGGACACTGCTGTTTTTCTCTCTGTGCTAACTGCTCGAACGGGTAGAAAGCTCTCCGTGACATGTCGGCAGTAAACAACCACCTGCTCCCGTTTGAGACGGACAGAGCTTGTGCTCCCCGGAGAAAGCCGAAAAGGCCTCTGTTGGAAGGAACATCTGCAGAAGAAGGCGGCTGACAGAAGAGAGCAATCACGTGAATGACAGGAATGCGTAATGAACAGAACCGGTTTTGTGTATGACGAAAGATACCTGAAACATATCACCTTTGATGGCCATCCTGAATGTTTTCAGCGGCTGGAGGCTATCGTTGCCGGATTGCAGGAAGCAGGACTTATGGAAAAGCTCGTCCCTATAGCTGCCGAGCCGGCGAATCAAAAATGGATAGAGGCGGTTCACAGCATCCATTATATCGTCCGCATTGAGGATGCCTGTCTCATGGGCCTGCCGGATGTTGACCATCAGGACAACTCCATCTGTCGGGATACCTACGACATCGCCCTATTGGCTGCCGGAGGTGTGCTCAAAGCCATTGACCAGCTCATGGCCGGACGCATAGACAACGCCTTCTGCGCCGTACGGCCCCCCGGCCATCATGCCGAAACGGAAAAGGCCATGGGGTTCTGTTTTTTCAACAACGTCGCCATAGGTGCCAGGTATTTGCAGCAGCACTGGGGAATTGAAAAAATAGCCATCATTGACTTCGATGTGCATCATGGCAATGGTACCCAGCAGATATTTGAAAACGATTCTTCGGTCTTCTACTACTCAATCCATGAACATCCTTCCTTTGCCTATCCCGGAACCGGCAGAGATTTTGAGCAGGGCTCGGCCGAAGGAGAAGGATATACCTTGAATACGCCCATCCTTCCAGGAAGGGGCGACATGGATTACCGTAAAAAACTGACGACTGACATGGTACCGGCAATCAAGCGCTTCGAACCGGAGGTCTTGCTTGTGTCAGCGGGCTTTGATGGTCATTCCAGTGATCTCATGTCCGGCGTCAATCTTTCTGCCGAGGGGTATAAGTTTATCAGCGAGACCCTCATGAACCTCGCCAATCGCTATACCGGCGGACGTCTGATTTCTGTGCTCGAGGGCGGCTATAATCTCGACATTCTGTCCTCACTGGTCGCCGACCATTTAAAAGTGTTGATTGAGCAGTAATACACCAGCTTACAGATTGGGAAAAGGGGGACATATGTTTGTTACCGAAAGTATGAATACCGACCTGGTCACTATTGGCCCAGACGCAACTCTGGATCAAGCCCGGCTTCTTATGGCGGAAAAGAATATTCGCCATTTGCCGGTGATCGATGAAAGTGAAAAACTTCTGGGGATAGTCAGCGACAGGGATATGCGCTCTGCCCAGCCTTCGTCCCTGCTCGGAGCGGAGGAGTATGAAGCTACAATGGCCCAGGTGATGGGGCGCCGGGTCGAGGAAATCATGACCCGCGATCCCCTGACTATTTCGGTTTTTTATACCCTGCAGGATACCCTGCTGGTCATGCAGAAACGAAAGGTCGGAGCGCTGCCTGTGGTCGATGAACATGGCCGGCTCAAAGGCATTATGTCGACCAGGGATCTGCTGCGTGCCTTTGTCAATATCATGGGTATAGGCGAGCCGGGTTCACTCCTCTGCATCCTGGTCAAAGACCAGCCTGGGCAGATGAAGAAAATTGTTGATATTATAACTGAAGAAAATGTCTCTCTCGGCAGTGTGCTTGTTGCCCGCTACTGGGACAAGGATAAACGGGCGGTGTTTCCTTACCTGATGACCACCAATGTGATGACCATCAAGGAAAAGCTTATCGCCCAGGGCTTTGAACTGCTTAATCCCATGACCTGGTATATAGACCAGCTCCCTCAGAAGAGGCCGTAGATTGCGGGCTTCATACCTTCAGCTTTTTTGGCGGGTGACTATACCGCTGCCCGTCGGAGAGGCCCACTCTATGATACCACTTTATAATACTTCCTGATTACCCTTGAAACTCAGCCCAGCCAATTATGGGGAGACCGAGTTGCTGGGAATAAGGGATAATCAAATACTACCTATGGGCTGACTTGTCCGAGACAGGCCGAAAAATGCCTGGCTATATTATTCCGTCGACTAGGTAGATATACCTAGTGGAAATTTGGTATTTCCAACAATTGTTTTTTTTGAGGAAAAGAGTACTCTTGGCCTACAAAAAACAGGGGATTGCCACGGTCGTGAGACTTCGCGATGTATTGTCGACGGATCAAGGATTTCACACCAGAAAAACTTCTGCTTCTACAGATACCATAGCCACCGAGGCATAGTGATGCCGGAGAGTCAGCCAAAGGGGCAGAGAACTCGTTTTTTCGAGACTATCTGGAGTTTGCACGGGCCACGAGGTGGTGAACAGTGTCGGCGATTTTGGCAAAGAGCACTCATCTATAGATGCGACAGGGAGAGTGTCGTGAACAAAAAAGAATTGGTCAATCGTATATCAGCACGCTCAGAGATGACTCAGGCTGCGGCACGCAGTGCACTGGACAGGGTTCTAGCCAACATGACGAAAGCCATGAAAAATGGTGAAAAAGTGACCATCTCGGGATTTGGTTCCTTTCGGGTCACCGAACGAGCTGAGCAGGTAGGCAGAAATCCACAGACCGGCGAGAAAATCACCATTGCCGCCAGACGGGTGGTAAAATTCAGACCTGCGAAGAAACTGGCCGGCAGGGTGAAGTAGGCTGATAATGGTTTCGGCAGGTTGGCGATACGACATTTTGCCTGCTGATGCTCTGTGGAAACATACTCTTTCCTGATTACCCCTGAAACTCAGCCTAGCCAATTATGGGGAGACCGAGTCGCTGAGAATAAGGGGTAATCAAATATTCTTTTCAACGCATCTTACCTTATGTATTTACTCTCAGGTTGAAATACTAATGTAACTACAGCTACTACAACCTGATTTTTTGTGAAATGTTTGGAGAGTTTTCGCACTTGGCGCTGCTTGAGCGCAGTACCCGCTGCAGCCTACCTGCCTCTTCTCAGCAACCACAAAAACAGGCCGACTGCTACCATCATGCTGCTGAGAATCTGGCCCATGGTGAGAGAGCCCAGTACGAATCCTACCTGCTGATCCGGTTGACGGACGAACTCGACGAAAAATCTGAAGACCCCGTAGCCCACAAGAAACAGCGCCAGCATGGTGCCGTGGGGCCAGTTGATCGAGGGTGGACGGGTTTTGCCCTTTAATCCCCAGAGGATAATGAAGAGCAGCACCCCTTCCAGCAATGCCTCGTAGAGCTGCGAAGGATGACGAGGGTACAATCCGCCGCCGGGAAAGACTATGCCCCAGGGCAGATCCGTTGTCCTGCCGATAAGCTCTGCGTTTATGAAATTTCCTATCCTTCCCAGACCGAGGCCGATGGGGATGGTGACAATGTAGGTGTCTGCCGTTTTCCAGAAGTCGAGTCCGCGAATCCGGCAGAAGGCCCAGCCGGCGACAATCAGGGCTATACAGGCGCCGTGAAAGGACATGCCGCCATGCCAGGTGGCCAGTATTTCCAGGGGGTGAACGCTGTAATAGGAAAAATTATAAAAGAGTACGTAACCCAGCCGACCGCCGATAATGACGGCGAGGATGAGGACAAAATTGAGATTTTCAAATTCACGGGCAAGGTTTTTGTCGTTGTTGTCTCGTATCTGCTTGCGGACGAGAAAGTAACTTGCGGCAAAACCCAGGACATACATCAGACCGTACCACCGAACCTGCAGCGGTCCGAGGCTGAAAAGAACGGGATCTATGGCAGGAAAGGTCATGGGGATCCTATCGTCGTCTCAGGTGAACCTGGAGGATGGAAATGGCGGCTGGAGTAATTCCGGAGATGCGCGAGGCCTGACCAAGCGAGCGGGGTCTTACCGTGCTCAGCTTTTCGACAACCTCGGCGGAAAGACCGGACATCGAGGCATAGGCCATATCCTCAGGCAGAATCAGAGCCTCCATCTTTTTGAATCTCTCCACCTGCTCCTGCTGACGATCGATGTAGCCCTTGAATTTGATCTGCAGCTGAATTTCGCTGCCAAAATTCGACTGTTCGATACTTTGCAGACGACTCACTGTAACGCCATCCAAGGGCAGTTTTTGCAGCCTGGCGATGGTCATTTCCGGGCGGCGCAGGATATCGGCCAGGGTCGATTTCTGTTTGAGTCTGGCACTGCCCATCTCTTCCAGGGCGTCGCTGACGGCGGCGGAGGGTTTGAGGTGAACACCACCTAGAAAGCTCACACCTTTGTCTATGGCCTCCTGTTTGGCGATAAAACTGGTGTAGTCCCGGTCACCCAGCAACCCGATATCGCGGCCAATGCGGCACAGCCTGCTGTCGGCGTTGTCTTCGCGCAGCAGTAGTCGATACTCGGCACGGGAGGTGAAAAGACGATAGGGCTCTTTGGTGCCCCGGGTAACCAGGTCATCGATGAGCACGCCGATATAGGCCTGGGAGCGGTCAAGCACCAGAGGTTCTTCGTTTCTCAGGACGCGGACGCTGTTGATGCCGGCCATGAGCCCTTGGGCGGCGGCCTCCTCATAGCCGGAAGTACCGTTGATCTGACCTGCCAGAAAGAGACCGGGATAACGTTTGGTCTCAAGAGAGGGGTGCAGTTCCAGCGGATCGACGTAATCATACTCGATGGCGTAGCCTGGTCTGATTATGCGCACATTTTCCAGACCCTGGATCGACTGCAGCATGCTGATCTGCGTCTGCAGCGGCAGGGAGGTGGGCAGGCCGTTGGGATACACCTCGACGGTATCAAGACCCTCCGGTTCGAGGAAAACCTGATGACGCTCTTTTTCTGGAAAACGCATGACCTTGTCTTCGATGGAGGGGCAGTACCTGGCGCCTATGCCTTCGATGATTCCGGTGTACATCGGAGATTGACCGATAGCGCTGCGTATAATTTCATGGGTTGCGGCATTGGTATAGGTGATATGACAGGGACGCTGTTCGAGAACGTAGGCACCTTTGGCGGCAAAGGAGAAATGTACCGGCGGGTCGTCGCTGTATTGCGGTTCCAACTCGGAGTAGTCTATGGTGTTGGCGTCAATTCTCGGGACGGTCCCGGTTTTCATGCGGCCCATGGTAAAACCGGCCCTGTAGAACCACCTTGCCAAACTGATCGACGGAGCATCGCCCATGCGGCCCGCCGGAAAATTCTTCAAACCGACATGGATTAGACCGTTGAGGAAGGTGCCGGTGGCGACTATCACTGCTTTGGCTTTTATGGTCTGATCCAGCGAGGTGGTTATGCCGGCAACCCGGCCGTTTTCGACGACAATGGAATCGGCAAAGGTTTGGCAGATGGTGAGATTGGGCTGATTTTCCAAAACAGACTTCATTCGCAGGCGGTAGCGCAAACGATCTGCCTGGGCGCGCGAGGATCGTACGGCCGGACCTTTGCTGGTATTGAGTCTGCGAAACTGGATGGAAGTGGCGTCTATATTCTTGGCCATCTCACCGCCCAGGGCGTCGATTTCCCGAACAAGATGGCCTTTGGCCAGACCGCCAATGGCCGGATTGCAGGACATGGCGCCGATAGTGTCGGCATTGATCACGGCAACGAGTGTAGTACATCCCATACGGGCGCTGGCCAGTGCTGCCTCACAGCCGGCATGGCCGGCGCCTATGACAATTATATCGTATTCTTCCATTGAAACTGCATCTGCCAGAGG
>CAKZOA010000006.1 GCA_937132035.1 uncultured Desulfobulbaceae bacterium
GCAACAGCCTATATTTCTTCTGCACTTCCTCAAGCTTATATACCGAGCGTGCCGGATACTTGTCTTTTTTGGCTTTTTTCGAGTAATAATCGCTTACTTTACGCACGTTTTAGTCCATTTGCTTTTCTTTGACAAGTCCTAAGAAACAGCCCGTCAGCCAATTCCCTCACTGTCCGGACCTCAGCTCTTTATGGCCCCGAAGATAGCTCTCCAGCCAGCTCAAGGCCTGCCGGCGCGAGTGTATCTTTCCCTCGACCTGAGCCAATTCTACCTCATCGAGAATCCGCCGGAAATGAGGCCCGGGAACAAGGCCGAAAACCTTCTGCAGGTCATGGCCGTTGACCAGGGGTCCGCCGGCAAGGACGGGCTCGATATAGCGTTCTTTCGCCCGTTGCACCTCGGCAAACAGCATGGCCACCTCTTCTTCCATGCTCTTCACGGGCTTCTTCGGCCCCCGGCTGGCCAGACTGTCAGCCATGGCCAGAACGAAGAGTCCCGGCAGGTCTTCACCGGCCCTCCGGCAGATTTTCAACAGCGCTTTTCGGCTGAGTTCCTGCCGGCGGCGAACTGTGCTCAGGTGAAAAGGATGCATGTGCATGTCTATGAGCCGACCGATGCCTTCGCTTTCCTTCCTGCTCATACGCAACCGGGCGGCGATTTCCAGAAACATGTCCTTGCCGACCCGGTCATGGTTGTAGAAAGTGGTCCTTTCTCCATCCATTGTACCAGAAGATCGGGTCGCCGGCTTGGCCAAATCATGAAAAAGGGCCGACCAGCGCAAACGCCTGCACCTGCTTTTCCGAGCCAGATAACTCTCTATGACGCCACAGCCCGCCTGAAAATATTTTCGCGGCCCGGAGAGTATTCTGTCGGTTTCTTTCAGGGCAAGCAGACTGTGATACAACACATCCTCGTGATGATATCCTGGCTGCTCCATCCCCAGACCCTTTTCGAGCTCCGGCAAAAACTCGAAAGCCAGACCACTCTCCACCATCGCCGTCCAGGCCTCGGCCGCCAGATCCGTTGACATTATACGCTCGAGTTCAGCCGTAATACGTTCGACGGCACAGCCGTTAATGGTGGAGCGTTTGTGACGAATTTCGGCGATGCACTCCTCATCCAGATCAAACCCCAGCTCCGCCTGCAGCCGGTAGCCCCGCAGCATGCGCAACGGATCACTGTCAAAGGCACCTGGACAGCGACGCAACCGTTGCGCAACCAGATCCTCATAGCCGCCCAGGGGATCGATCAGTGCCCCTTCACCGCAGCCGTCGTCCAGTGCCACCGCCATGGCATTGACGGTAAAATCTCGGTGAAACAGCTCTTCCTCTATGGTTTTGGCACCGGCCCTGTAGGTGGAAAAATCAACACAGACCCCTTGCCAGACAACGCGAGCGGCTTCCTCCTCTTCCGTGCCCAGTTTTACCAGAGCACCGCCTTCTAAAACATCGATGAGCATTTTGCAAGAGGCTACTGCATCCTTGCAGACGGCAATATCGAGATCATGCGGTACTCTGCCGAGCAGCCAGTCACGCACCGTGCCCCCGGCTATGTAAAACACCTCGCCACGTTTGCAGGCAACACCACCTATTGCCTCCATAAGCTGAGGAGCAAAGGTGGCGTGTATAAGCGAGCCTGGGATTTTTTTCATATCACCTTGAACCGGGTAACAGCAAAAGAACGATGCAGAGTAACAGATATAATGATATCATGGACCATGGTCAACTGCAGGCGCAGACCTCAGCTCAAAACAGAGCCGCCGCATATTTATCCTCTAGGAGCTTATCGGAGTATAGGCATTTTTGTTCAGATCGAGGCATTTTCAGGAAATCAAGCACAGCCATATAATTGATATTGCGCGCATTGATTTTCTGGAAATAACGAAGATATGGGCGAAAAGGGCATACTCCGACAGGTCCTAGCACTTTCCCTTTATTGAATGCAGCTCGTACCTCCTCATTTTTTCTATCTCGCTCCTATCCGCGGAATAACCGACGCCCTGTTTCGCCGGGTTTTTCATTCCCATTTTCCGGGTTTCGATGCCGCCGTGGCGCCCTTTATTTCCCCGCAGCGCTTCACCAACCTCAAGCCGGCCATGCTCGCCGATATTTTGCCGGAGAACAACACCACCCTGCCAACCGTGCCGCAACTGCTCTACAACAGGGCCGATGACTTTATCACCCTCGGTCGTCTGCTCGCGGATCTCGGCTACAGTCATCTCAACTGGAACCTGGGCTGCCCTGCTCCCCAGGTCGCCAACAAAGGCCGGGGCTCCGGCCTGCTTGACAATCCCCAGAAGATCGTCGACATCCTCGACACAGTCCACTCGCAGCTCGACACACAAATCTCTTTGAAGACGCG
>CAKZOA010000007.1 GCA_937132035.1 uncultured Desulfobulbaceae bacterium
GCGGCCAATACCAATGCGATACATGAGCGCATGATCGCTCTTTTTTCCCGGTAGTGCCTTTCTCTTCCTTTCAGCAACAGGAATTGATGAAAATCACACCTGATCTTTGAGAAATTCGTATATTTTACCAGAAATCTCCTGCAGACCAAAAAGGTTTCGGATGAGTCCGTCACAGTCGTTTGCCATGATTTTGCCGCCTGGCCGTCCTGCCCTAGCCTGCCAGGCGTTGATGTAGAGATAAAGGAAAACATGCTCAATTTGGTGTCGATCAGCCAGTATGGTACGGTTACCCCTACTCTGGTGCAAACCAGCAGCAACAGGCAAAAGAAAACTGATTACCCGTGGGCTTAAAGCCTGTCTCATACTGATGTTTTATGAGATAGGTACCTCCGTTGCATGAACAGGAATCCTTGTTTCATGCATAAGAAGAAACGAAAAGGCCTGGGGCCAGTGAGTTCTTTGCGGAGGGACTATGAGTGGATAACTCTACTCGTCGTCCTTGGGTGTTTTTAACTGTTTCATCTTGAGTTTTCGCCACCATTGAAGACGTTTTTCGATCTCTTTTTCAAAGCCAAAGCGGGAAGGGGTATAATAGGATCTCTCCTCCATTTCTTCGGGGAAATATTTTTGGTAGCTGTAGCTGTTTGCGTAGTCGTGAGAATATCTGTAGCCTTTGCCGTATCCTACTTCTCGCATGAGCCCGGTAGGGGCATTGCAGATATGCAGAGGAACCTTGTAATAGCCGGTATTTCTGGCATCGGCCCGGGCGGCAAGGTAGGCGGTCTCGCAACTGTTGCTTTTCGGAGCGGAGGCGAGGTAGATCACAAGCTGGGTAAGGGCCGTGTTGGCCTCGGGCATGCCAAGAAAATGAACCGCCTCCTTGGCTGCCATCGCTTGAACAAGTGCGTTGGGGTCGGCCAGGCCTACATCTTCGCTTGCCAGACGGACCAGTCTGCGGACGATGTACATAGGGTCTTCGCCGGATTCCAGCATGCGTGCCAGCCAGTACAGGGCCGCTTGTGGATCGCTGCCCCGGATCGATTTATGCAAGGCCGAGATGATGTTGTAGTGCTCTTCGCCGCCTTTATCATAAAAGAGCGAACGGGTTGAAAGAGCCTCCATGGCCATTTCTTTGGTTATAGTCTGGGTGCGATCGGCCCGGCGACAGACCATCTCGAGATTATTCAGCGCCCGTCTGGCATCGCCGCCGCACCGCTCACCGATGACGGTCAGGACATCGCTGTCTAGGTCCAGCTCAGGGGGCAAAAGCGAGACGGCATGGTCGAGTATGCTGAGGATTTCTTTTTCGGTAAGGGCGTCGACAATGAAAACGTGACAACGCGACAGCAGAGCGGGGATGACTTCGAATGAGGGGTTTTCAGTTGTTGCACCAAAAAGAATGATTGCCCCCGATTCGACATAGGGCAGGAAGGCATCCTGCTGGGCCTTGTTGAAGCGATGTATTTCGTCTATGAAAATGATGGTTTTTCGGTCTTCAGCGCGCAGCAGATATTGTGCTTTTTCCATCAGATCCTTGACTTTGCCGATCTTGGAGAGGACGGCGCTGAAGGAGCTGAAGTGCAGCGAGGTGGTGTGTTCAATCAGTCTGGCAATAGTGGTTTTGCCGGTGCCGGGTGGACCCCAGAGGATAAAGGAACTGTAGTCGTCGTTTTCGATCATATTGCGCAACAGAGACCCTGCAGCCAGTAATTTTTCCTGGCCATGGATCTGCTCAAGGCTTTTGGGCCTGGCCTTTTCCGCCAGAGGAATATTGGCCGGATGCTGCATGGAATCGACTATGTTCATCTGTTTTGACATGGTCCGCTGGTGTTGGATTGTGGATTTTTGCATGTATCCGTTCTCTTTCGGATAATAAACCTTTTTGTTTCTGGCCACCAGCGGGAAAAAGGATTATTCTTTACTCTTCGCCATGAAGTATGATTTACCGCCAGCTTGACGATGATACGTTACGTCGGTCTACCGGCTGCAGAACAGAGAGAATCGTAACAGTGAAAAAAGCACAGGAAAAGATCTTCAAATGTTGCCCGATGTGTGCTGCGGTCTGGCACGAAAGAGCAGAGTTTATCAGTGATACCCATTTGCAGATAGAAGGGTATCAGGCGGATTTTGATCACCTTGAGCAGGGTCTTGTCTATTTTACTCACACAGTTGACGGCTGTCATTCCACCATGGCCGTCAAGGCCGGTGAATTTATTGATCTCATCCCCGGAAAACCCTTTGCCAGTCGCAAGACAATGACCGAGGACTGTCCCGGATACTGTCTGCACAAAAGCAATCTCCAACGGTGCAAAGCAGAATGCGAGTGTGCCTATGTCAGGGACCTGCTGCACATCCTGCAGTCACACAAGAAGGCGGACAGCAAACACTCCGTAATTCTGCAGTCCATGTAATGTAAGGCGTGTTCTTCAGCACGGTGTTCTGCGGAAAATGCTTGAGGTTGAGTAAATCAAAAGCACCTTGAGATTTCTCCATCCTTTTGGTATTGACATGCGCAGGTAACAGCAGTTGACGGCAGAGAGTCTTTTCAGGAAAAATACGAATTCATCCTTTTTACAGGTGCTCAGATGTATAGAAATTTCAGTGTGGTTCCCAAAGTCATGTTCGGCAGAGGCTGTTTTGATCAGCTTGACGGAATACTCGAAGAACGGAGATCAGATGAGACATCGCATATGGTGTTTATTCTCGACGATGTTTTTCAGGGTAAGCCGCTGGAGGGCAGAGTGCCGTTACGGCAACAGGATTACATCCTCCATATCAATGTCGATGACGAGCCGAAAACCCGCTACATAGACGAGTTGGTCGACCGGATAAAGGAGCGCACCCCGGTGCTTCCGGACGGTATCGTCGGTATCGGTGGCGGCAGTACCCTGGATATCGCCAAGGCTGTGTCTCTGATGCTGACCAACCCAGGATCTGCAGCGGACTATCAGGGCTGGGATCTTATCAATAATCCGGCGGTCTACCATGTTGGAATTCCAACGCTTTCCGGTACGGGGGCAGAAGTCTCACGCACGACGGTGCTCACCGGACCCGAGAAGAAGCTTGGTATTAATTCCGACTACACGCTCTTTGACCAGATGGTCCTCGATCCTGAACTTATCGCCGGTGCCCCGAAAGAACAGTGGTTTTATACTGGCATGGACTGCTACATTCACGACGTAGAGTCGCTTCACGGCACTTTTCTCAACGAGTTCAGCAGGGCCTATGGCGAGAAGTCCATCGAACTTTGCCGCACGGTCTTTCTCGAAGAGCCCGAGGACAAAGATGATAAACTGATGATGGCCTCACTGTTTGGCGGCATGTCGATTGCCTACTCCCAGGTCGGGGCCTGTCACGCTCTCTCATACGGGCTCAGTTTTGTTTTGGGAACACACCATGGCATTGGCTGCTGCATCACCTTCGATTATCTCGAAGACATCTATCCCCAGGGAGTCGAAGAATACCGGCGGATGATGGAAAAACACGGTATCGTTCTGCCGCGTAATCTTACCGGGGCACTCAGCGACAGCCAGTTTGACACCATGGTAAAGGTAGCGTTGGGACTTGTACCGTTGTGGGAGAACTGCTTCGGTCCGGACTGGCGAAAAATCATGACCTACGATAGGGTCATGGAATTGTATAAGCGCATGTAATACGGCGGCTATGCCCCTAAAATAGGATTGGCGTCTCCGAGTGGTTTGCGGATAATGTCAATTCCCGTGGGGAACTCTTTACCTTTATTTGGGACGGTTCCGAAGAAAAGGCCAAGTTGCTCAGTAAGAAAAGTGGTGAGCGCATTAAGTTTCGTTGGCTAGTTGACGATG
>CAKZOA010000008.1 GCA_937132035.1 uncultured Desulfobulbaceae bacterium
CTGTTCGTACAAGGATTTTTCTCCGGCTGGTGCAGCATTCAAGGCGAATCTCACTATTGATTACACCTCTGCGCTGTTTTCACAAAAATTCCTGCTCACACACCAGGGAAAAAGCTGGAAAACGGGGCAAAATTGATATAGATTAAAAGCAATTATCACTCTTGTTGTTCCTGCTTGACTCTTGTGAGGCCACCAGTGCCTCGCCCCAGTCTGCCCGCTTCTTTCACCAGGGCCGGGGAAGGACGACGAAACACAGATGGAACTGTAGCATCAGCAGCCTCATCAGGGCGGCAGGATTTCAGGGGAAAATATGAACGCAGTTCAGTACCAAGGTTTCTGGCGAATCAAACTGTTTCTGGCACTGTCGCGAACGCAGCACGGTCTTCTCGACATGTGCACGCCCCTGCTGGCGGCTCTGCTGTGGCTTGGCCGGCTTCCCGAGCCGCCGGTCGTCATCCTGGGCATGCTCGCCGCTTTCGGCGGCTACACCGCGGTCTACGCCCTCAATGATATCGTCGATTACCGCTCCGATCAGGAGAAAATCCGTCAGAGCGGTTTTCAAAGCACCTCCGGATATCTCGACGCCGCTTATATCCGCCATCCTCTGGCCCATGGCTATCTGAGCATGACCGAAGCCGTTCTCTGGGCCGGCGGCTGGGGACTGGTTTCGCTTTTTTGCGCTTTTCTGCTCAATCCCGTCTGCGCTCTTATCCTGATCGCCGGCTGCATACTGGAAACCATCTACTGTCTGCTTCTACAAGTCACCCACCTGCGCACTCTGGTGAGCGGCGTGGTCAAGACCCTCGGCGGTCTGGCGGCCATTTTCGCCGTCGACGCCTCACCGGATCCCCCCCTGCTGCTGCTGCTTTTTTTCTGGCTCTTTCTCTGGGAGATAGGCGGCCAGAACGTGCCCGCCGACTGGCACGACATCCAGGAGGACATCAGCCTGCAGGCCAAAACCGTGCCGGTGACCTTCGGACCCGGGACAGCCAGCATCATCGTCCTTGTCACCCTGAGTATGAGCATCGTCCTCAGTAGCCTGCTCTTTCGCAGCGCACCGCTGCACTTTCCCCTGCTTCTATACCTGGGGGCCATTGCCCTGGGAATCTACCTGCTGCTGCTGCCGGCAGTCCGGCTTTTTCGGACAAAGGACCGGAACGAGGCCTCAACCCTGTTCAACAGGGCAAGCTATTATCCCTGCCTTCTGCTGCTGCTGGCATTACCGGCACTCCTGTGGCAGTAGCGGTTCTGATTATATCCGCTGACACAGACGGCGGAGTATTTCTCTTCCCACCAGGAGTGGCATATTTTTTGCTTGATTTTTTTTGATTACTCCTTGTTCTCGGCACCCCTGGCTTCCCATAATTGGCTAGGCTGAGTTTCAGGGGTAATCAGGCAATTTCCTCCTCATATACGCGGACATTCGAAGCAGGCACTCCCCGGCTTGCTGGAGAGTGCTCGCAGTAGCGAGCATCATCGTTTTCACATCACTTTCGCAAGGAGATACATCATGGGTAAAGGTTCTTTCTGGCTCGGCATAGTCGGCGGTCTTGTTCTCGCGGGCTTGATATTTGTTGCGTCCCCCTATATCGGCATTTTTGATATGACGGCCACCGGCAAGCCGAATATTCTCGACTGGTGGGGCGGCACCAACCTCCACACCATCGTCGAACGGAAGGCAGTGGAAGAGAATATCCCGGCCGACGCCTCCGTCGCTGGAGGAATCGAACATTACGCCTCAACCTGCCTGCTCTGTCACGGCGCACCCGAGACGCCACGCCGTCCCTGGGCGGAATCCATGCTGCCGCAACCGCCGGAACTCTGGAAAGAGGATGCTCAGCATATGAGCGACGGCGGCATCTACTATATCGTTGACAACGGTATCCGCATGACCGGCATGCCTGCCTTCGGCCCGGATCACAGCGACGACGAGATCTGGAACCTGGTGGCCACAGTCCGTCAGCTGGAAACCCTCAGCGCAGAGCAGCGACAACACCTCACGCAGGCAGCCCAAAGCGGCGGACACGGGCACGGCCAGGGTGGCGAAGAAGATCACCATAACAGCGATATGGACAATGACAGCCAACACGAACACACGGATAATCATGAGCACCAGTAATCCCGCCGTTTTACCGGCGTCCACCTATCCTCCGGTTCGGCTCTCTTTTCCCAGGTGGCAACGATTATTCTGTAGGCCCGTCTTGCCCCGACCAGATAATTGTGATACACATCCACATATGTACAGAGTGCATGCCGGTAGCCTCCCAGATAGGGGACGGCGTTCACCGGCCGTTTTTGGTGTCTTACAAAGGAACGTCTAATGCGGAAACGTCAATTATCCTCAGGAAAGGCTATGTCGAGCCCCTGCATGCGCTTTTTGCGGTCGCTTTCGAGGCCACTTTCGAGTCCCTGTACCTGGATGGTATTTTTCAGCCTTCTTGTGCTCAGCGGCTGCAGCGAGCTGGTGCTTCTCAACCCCAAAGGCCCCATCGGCGAGACAGAACGCTTCGTCATCGTCGTCGCCTTTGTACTCATGCTGATCGTGGTTATCCCGGTGATGATCATGGCCTTTCTCTTTCCCTGGAAATACAGGGCAGGCAATGTCGGCGCCGAATACGCTCCCAAATGGAGCTTCTCAGCCAAAATAGAGGCGGTCATATGGATCATTCCGGCGATCATTGTCACCCTGCTGGGCATCCTCATCTGGAATACCACTTACGCAGTCGATCCTTATAAACCTCTTGAATCCGATAAGAAGCCGATAGAGATCGAAGCGGTGTCGCTGGACTGGAAATGGCTGTTCATCTATCCCGAACATGATATCGCCGTTGTCAACGAACTGGTCTTTCCCACCGATGTGCCCCTGAATTTCAAAATTACTTCGGATACGGTCATGACCTCGTTTTTCATTCCGCAACTTGGAAGCCAGATCTACGCCATGGGCGGCATGGAAACCAAACTGCACCTCATGGCCGAGGAGGCCGGGGTCTATTCAGGCCAGAACCAGCAGTTCAGTGGCGAGGGATACTCATACATGCATTTCAAAGCCACCGCCACAACGCCAGAAAAGTTCAGCGACTGGGTCGCAGAGGTCCGCGGCCGCGACAATTCCCTCGACTGGCAGCGTTACCAGAAACTGCAGGAGCCCAGCCTCAGCTACCACCCCGTTACCCATTTTTCTTCGGTTGCCCCTGATCTGTTCGTCAGCATCATCCGCCAATACCATCCCCACTTCGGCATGGATGCCCACGCCGATGATGGACATAGTATGACCGAAACCGCCCAAACTGCCGGTTCGGAGGGAGAATAACATGTTCGGTAAATTGAGCCTTTCAGAAATACACTACCAGGACCCCATCGTCATGACCGCCGTGGTTGGTTCGATGCTGCTGGGCCTGGCCATTCTCGCGCTCATAACCTACTACGGCAAATGGGCCTATCTCTGGAAAGAGTGGCTGACCAGCGTCGACCATAAGCGCATCGGCGTCATGTACATCATCCTCGCCCTGGTGCTGCTCCTGCGCGGTTTCTCCGATGCCATGATGATGCGCGGTCAGCAGGCCATGGCCGTGGCCGGCGCCCAGGGTTTTCTGCCTCCCGACCACTACAACCAGATTTTCACCGCCCACGGCACCATCATGATCATTTTCGTGGCCATGCCCTTCCTCTCCGGCCTGATCAACATTATCGTCCCACCCCAAATCGGTGCCCGCGACGTGGCCTTTCCCTATCTCAATGCAGTGAGCCTCTGGCTGACCATGGCCGGGGCCATGCTGGTCATGGTTTCTCTGGGCATTGGCGAATTTTCCAAGGCCGGCTGGTC
>CAKZOA010000009.1 GCA_937132035.1 uncultured Desulfobulbaceae bacterium
CAACTCGACCCTGGTGTGGATCTCAATGCCCTCTTCACGCAGCGCCTGGCTCAGCCTCTGGCTGGAGTCAGCGTCCTCCTGGGGTAAAATACGCTGGGCGGCGGTGGCAAGTATTACCTCACTGCCCAGGGTTCTCAGAAGCTGGGCCATCTCCACGGCGATGGTATCATCGCCCACAATCAGCACCGAAGCGGGCGCTGCCGTCATGTCGAGCACCTCGTCGGTGCTCAGCAGGGCCTCCTTGAGCCCCTCTATCGGAGGGAGTTCCACGCGTGAGCCGGTGGCGATGATATAATTTTTGGCCTGGTAGGTCTTGCCGTCGACCTCGATGGTCTTGGCATCCTTGAAGGCGGCGTGGCCGTTCAGTATCTCCACCCCGTTGTTGCCCAGGAGGCTTTCCATTCCACCTTTAATTTTCGTTATACAGTCATTTTTATTCTCGAGTATCCTGGCATAATTCACTTTTCCCGGCCTCGCGCCGATTCCATATTTTTCGGCCTCGCGCACAGTACGCAGGGTTTCCGCAGCCTTGAGCCAGGTCTTGGTAGGTATGCAGCCACGGTTGACACAGACCCCGCCGAGTTTTTCTTTTTCGACTACGGCCACGGCGGCGCCGAGCTGGGCTGCGCGAATGGCGCCGGCATATCCGCCTGCGCCGCCGCCGATAACTATGACATCGTACATGATAATCCTCTCATGCTCTTGATCTTGAATTCGGACAGATTCTCCCCCCCCTACAGCGAGGCCGGATTCTCCAAACACTTCCTGACCGCGTTGATGAACTGGGCTGCCGCCGCACCGTCTGCGGCCCGATGATCCACCGACAGGGTGATGTTCATCATCTGCCGCACCCGGAAGCTATCGTCATCGGCAACCACGATTTTCTTGCGTACCGAGCCGACGGCGAGAATTGCTGTTTCCGGCGGATTGATGATGGCCACAAAGGTGTCGACATCCATCATTCCCATGTTGGAGATTGTAAAGGTGCCGGGGGTGAATCCGGCCTGCTTGCCCTGTTTGGCAAGAGAGGCCAGTTCTTTGATCTTCTTGGCGATGCCCTTGAGTGAAAGCGTATCCACCTCCGGGACCACCGGGACCACCAGGCCACCTTCGAGACTGACGGCTACCCCGATATTGATCTCCTCGAGGTAGACGAGGGCATCCTCCTCGAGCTTGCAGTTGATCTGCGGTACGGCATCGAGTGCGATAGCACAGGCCCGGACCACCAGATCGTTCATGGAGATTTTCTCCTCCCGCGCCGCGCCCTGATTCAGCTGCGTTCGGTGGGCGATGGCATCGGTCATATCAACAGCAACAGTCACGTAGAAATGCGGGATGTTCTGCTTGGACTGCTGCAGCCTGCGGGCAATG
>CAKZOA010000010.1 GCA_937132035.1 uncultured Desulfobulbaceae bacterium
CAGACGAGCCAGATCAACAGAGCCTTCGGTCTGGCCGGTGCGAACAAGAACGCCGCCGGCACGGGCCTTCAGAGGGAATATATGCCCCGGGCTGATGATATCGTAGGGTTTGGCATCCATGGCGACGGCCGCCTGAATGGTGCGTGCCCTGTCGGCTGCGGAGATTCCGGTGGAAACGCCGGTTCTGGCTTCTATGCTGATGGTGAAGCCGGTGCCATACGGCGATTTATTCTGCGACACCATCATGGGCAGATCTAGCTGGTCTATAATATCCGGACTCAGGGTCAGACAGATGAGACCACGTCCGTTTTTAGCCATGAAGTTGATGGCTTCCGGCGTAACGGCCTCGGCGGCCATGCAGAGATCTCCTTCGTTTTCGCGGTCCTCGTCATCCACCAGGATGATCATCTTCCCTGCCTTGATATCTTCTATTACATCTTCAATCGGACTGACAGCCATAGCATTCACATATATTGTATTTACCGATGACACCTGGAAAAACCTTACTGCTTCGACGAATCCCCGACCGGCCCGCAAATATCGGCCTCTGCCCCCGGTCGGACCTGCCGTCTTCGCACCCGCCAACAGGGCGTTTTCCTCGGCCACCTCTATTAAAAGAATTACAAGAAATTGACAAAATCGTAACTGTTATTTTTCCTACAAAAAGCCGTGCTGGGCGAGAAACCCCGGCTTGATGCCGCCAGTCGGAGGAACCGGAGAACCTCCCTTAGCGAAGAGAAGCTTTTCCACATATTTGCCGATGATATCAACCTCAATATTGACCTTCGTTCCCTTTTTCAGCCGGCCAAGCGTGGTAGTCTGGAGGGTGTGGGGAATGATGGAGACGGAGAAACTCTCCGCTGCGCAATCGTTTACCGTTAGACTGACACCATCGATGGCCACAGATCCCTTCTCAATGATATATCGACCGAGCTTCGTGTCGAGCTGGAAGGTAAAGAGGGTAAAATCACCGCTCTTGGTAATATCAGTGACCCTGGCAGCACAGTCAACATGACCGGAAACAATATGGCCACCCAGACGATCAGAGAGTCGCAACGCCCTTTCCATATTGACGACACCGCCCACCGTCAAATCGCCAAGGGTTGTTCTCGCAATCGACTCAGGAGAAATATCGACGGAAAACCTTCGTCCGTCTATATCATAGGCGGTAAGACAGCTGCCGTTTACCGAGATTGACTCACCCTCCTCGGGCTGGACAAGGTCAAAATCAGCCTCAAATCTGTAGAGCATGCCACCGCCGCTGCCCCTTCTCTCAAGCAGCCTGCCTTTACCTTCGATTATGCCGGTAAACATTTTCCCAACTCAAGCTCTCAACTGCTCTTTGCCAGCTCTTCGGCCTTCTGCAAAAAACCTTCGGCAATTTTCTCGTGCCGAAAATTCTTGTGGATGGAGGCAATAGTCCTATACACATCCGCTGCTTTATCGGTGTCACCCGATTGTATATAAATTCCGGCCATTTTCTCAAGAACGTCAACGGTTCCCTGAGGATTATTATTGGCCCGATACCTGTCCAACAGATCGAGACAGCGGGCGACAGCCTCCTTATACTGCCCCAATTCGGTATAGACAAGGACAAATTGCTTGGACAGGGCCATAAGGCTCAAGGGGTCTCCGAGTTGACGGCAGATCTCTTCGGCGCGCAGATAATGGTCCAGGGCCTTTTCATATTCCCTGCGCTGAACACAGGCGTTGCCGAGCTGATTTGAAGCGTTGGCAATGCCGTTCTGATCATTTTGTTCCTCGAAACCGATAAGGGCGTTATGCAGGGCCACCGCCGCCTGGCCGGTATCGCCCTGTTGCAGATATTTTTTGCCCTGTTGATACTCTACCTGAACGGGATCATTGTTTGCCTGGTCGCCCGATGGGGCCGAAACAGGGGAAATATCATTAATATTCTGAATATTATTGCTCATTCTGCGTTTCTCCGTGTATCGCTTGTAATGCTTGTGCCGCCTGTTCCGCGACGGTTGTCTGTAACGGCTGGCCATCTTCCCAGACAGTCAATGGGGCCGTATCGCCGCTCAGCCCCATCAGTTGAATAGCCGCTTCCTTGGCTTCAATTCTCCCCAGCAGACGGGCAATGTGGCCGCGTATCTCCGGCCTGGGATGACCCAAAAAATGAAAGAGGTTGAAAAAAGGCGTATCACGGATCAGATCCGGCCTCTTTTGGGCAATTTCCCCCAGAGCCCATACCACCTGGAGCTGGGTAGAGTCATCGCCTAAGTAGTTGAGCAGATGCTTGGTGAATGCGCCGAATATGTCGGGCCTTTCGGCAATAACCGAGCCGAGGGTCTCCACCATGCCCCAGTTGGCCGCCGCCGAGTCGGAACACGCCTCAAACAACCGATGCAAAAGTTGAGAAACCTGTCCCGGTTCACGACTTGCCACCCTTCCACAGACCTTGCCGATAAGCCAGGCTGTGTGCCAGCGATTTTCCTCAAGGGGGTCATAGAGCCTGCGTTGCAAAAGGCGGAAGGTCTTTTTGTCATCCAAGCAGAGTGCCACCAGACTATCGATGTCGTCGGTATCGCTCATTGTCGCCACTATCTCTTTGGTCGCCCGGCGTTTTTTTCTCTTCGGATCCGGGGGTGGCTCGACTGGTGGTTGGAAGGACAGGGTCCTGGCCGACTTCTCGACACCTTTTTCCTGGGTGCGCCGCAGGCGCTCAGCCAGATCGGACATCTCGGCATGGAGTCTTACAAAATACAAGACGCCTCGAACCGGCCGGCCATCGATGTTGCCGGTGTCGATAACCTGATGGGTCAGTTCATCGTAGTTTTCCACCCTGCCGGTGAGATAGTCTTCCTCCGGCAGAAGCTCCCAGGCAAGATCGGAGTTGTCGCCACAGGCGAATACCAGCGTTTCCACGATTGCCGCACCGACATTGTGTCCAGTGACGTCGCAGCCATAAACTGCCCCGCACTGGCAGCGGCCCACCGGGAACTCCTGCATTTTTCGCTGCACCGCATCACTTGCCTTCTCTACCTTTTGACCGCAAAAGGGGCACCATGGCGGTCGTTTGATAATTGTTTTCTTCATTATATCCTAATCTACTGCCATTACTGCAACTCTGTGCCGCTGTATGCTTAACCCAGCTTTTCCTCAAGACTTCTTTTAAAATTCGGATCGACGGAATAGCCCAGTTCGCTTGCTTTTTCCATATGCTCCATGGCCTTTTTGAAATCTTCGCCAAAATAGAGGGCTACAGCCAGGTTGTTGTGGGCAAGAGGCGACTCCGGCTCAAGCTCGACACCTTTGCGGGCAGCCTTGAGAGCACGCTCATCCTCACCCTTCATGGTAAGAACGGAGGTAAGATTCATCCAGACACTGGCAAGATTGGGATTGTGCTTGGCGGCTTTCTCGTAATATTCAATGGCCTTGTCAACATCATTCTGATGCTGGTGGATCAGCCCGAGATTGGCGTGAGCCTGGGCGGCTTCGGGGAGTATCTTCACCGCTTTCTCGTTGAGTTCCCTGGCCTTGCCGATATCACCCTTGCCAAAGTAAATGGCGCCAAGGTTTATCAGCGATTCCACCGACAGCGGATCTATTTCCAGCGCCCTTTCCAGCGACTTGACGGCCTTATCGGTTTGGCCGTCCTTCATGAAAACCAGTCCCAGGTGATGATGCGCCACCACGTTTTCCGGATTTTCCTTTACCTGCTCTTCCAGCTCTTCAATCACCTTCGGTAGATCTTCCTGCAAATTGTCTGTCATTTTTTTCCTCTGTAAATATATTTCGAGATACTCGCGAGTGCCGTCACCTGCTACAGAGTGCCGGCGATCATTCAGCGAAGATTGTGTGCATTTCCTCCTATGCCGGCCAGAAAAGGTCCTTTTTTAGCGTTTTGACGGAGGCGCATACACTATAGACACCCTCGATGTTCTTGCAAGCAGAAAATCCCCCTGCTCGATCATCGCCGAAAACGATGGTGGCGAAGACTCATCCCCGTCAGCAGAAAAGGTGCGACGTCTACCAGAGAAGGTGCTGTCCCCGCTGGGCGGTTACCGCCAGCACATCCCGAGCCGAAATAACGTCTTTGGCTATTTGCTCCGTCAACTGCCGCGTCCCTGTGAATTTTTCCTCGCCTCTGAGATATTTGATAAAGTTGACTTTGATGGGTTTACCATAAATATTACGCTCAAAATCAAAGATATGGGTCTCGGCGACCAGCTTTTTTTCGCCGAAGGTGGGATTGTAGCCGATATTGATGACGCCTCCGTAAATGACCTCATCACAGACCACCTGGCAGACGTAGACACCGCGTCGCGGGACGAGATCCTCCTCGGAGACATGGAGGTTGGCCGTCGGATAGCCGATTTCCGGGCCGCCCCGTTGTCTCCCCCGTTGCACCTCTCCCCGTATCTGATAGTACCTGCCAAGCAACTCCGCTGTCTCCACCATTCTGCCCTCGGCGACAAGTTGCCTGATCTTGGTGGAGCTGACAATGATGCCATTCTTATAATGCGCCTCTATGACGGTGACCCCGAAACCCTTGTTTCTACCCTGCTGGCGCAGAAAATCGATGTTGCCCGTTCTGCCCTTGCCGAAGGCATAGTCATAGCCGACAAAGAGATCGGTGACGCCTAGGCGTTGACGAAGAATCTCGTCAACAAAAGTTTCCGCCGAGGTCTTGGCAAAGTGATGATTAAAGGGGATGATGATGAGAGCGTCGATGCCTGAGAGCTCGATGAGTTCTGTCTTTTGCTCAATGGTGGAAATAAGCTTTATCCCCCCTGGCTTGAGTACCTGGAGGGGATGAGGGTCGAAAGTGATGGCAATGCTCGCGCCCTCATTGTGCTGAGCGCGCTGCCGGACAGCATTGAAAAGTTGCTGATGTCCGAGATGGACTCCATCGAAATTGCCGACGGTAACGCAGGGATTTCTGAAATTCCCTTTTATATCTTCGATATTTCGTATTATCTTCATCTGCCTTGTAAATAACGGATATTTTTTTTGCCGCCAACCAAGAAAGTCTTGACAAAAAACTGGCCAGAAAGCATATTCTTCAGCGTTGCCGAAGTGGCGGAATTGGTAGACGCGCTAGGTTCAGGGTCTAGTGGGG
>CAKZOA010000011.1 GCA_937132035.1 uncultured Desulfobulbaceae bacterium
TTGGTGTCGGCGTCGAAGATGAAAAGCTTCTGCGGGTTGAGGTAGGCAGTTATTTCCATTCCCGGTTCGAAGTCGCCGATGGTGTCCAGCAGAGCCACCAGCGCAAGCCCCTGGTGATCGAGGTGCAATTCGGTGTTCGAGCCGACCACCTCGTCGAGTTCGATGGTGGCGGCGAAGGGAATGGTGGCACCGTCGGCGCTGCCGGTGGACAGGAAATGAGCTCGTATTCCGAGAATATATCTGTCGGCATCGAGGATGCCTGCCAGGTGGGATACGTCAAAGACCAGCTCATCGGAGGCCTTCAGCAGGGTTTTTCCCTCCAAGCGCTCAACAGGGGCCTCGAAGATATTCATGCCGGGGTGGCTGAAATAGGAGCCCACGTTGACACTGTTGGGCCTGTGGTAGACCTCGTTGACATCGCCGTACTGGAGCAGCCGTCCCCGGTGCATGAACCCCACCGAGTCGGAAAGGGTCAGGGCTTCGAAGGGCTGGGGGGTGGCGAAGAGAACGCATCCCTTGCTCTTTTTCTTGAAGATTCTCTTGATTTCCACCCGCAACTCTTCCTGGAGCTTGTAATCGAGGTTGGTCAAGGGTTCGTCGAAGAAGATGAAATCGGCATTCTTGACCAAGGCTCGGGCGATTGCCAGACGCTGCTGCTGGCCACCGCTTATCTCAGAAGGATAATGGTCTACGAGTTCATCGATTTTCAGCAGTCTGGCTGTGGCCATGACCCGCTCCTGCAGCTCGTCCTTTCCTATTTTGGAGCCCAAAGCCCGCAGGGGAGAGGCGATGTTTTCGAAGACGGTCATGGAGGGATAGTTGACGAACCACTGGTAGACCATGGCGATGTTGCGCTTCTGTACCGCGACTCTGGTAACGTCTCTGTCGTCGAAATATACCTTTCCGGAATCGGGACTTTCGATGCCGGCAATGATGCGAAGCAGGGTGGTTTTCCCCTCTCCTGTCGGGCCGAGGAAGGTGACGAATTCCCCGTCTTTGGCCTCGAATGAAACATTATCGAGTACCTTCTTTCCCCCATAGGATTTGCTGACATTCTCTACGATGATTCCCATTGAATACTCTCCAAAAGTCTGAACCCGTTTTATCCTGAGTGCGGTACCATTGTGCTCGGTGCTGGAAATGGTGTTCGGTAGCCGGCGCAGAGCGCGGCGCGGGGGAATAAGGGCGTAGATTGACGTCTGGTTGCCAACGCGGCGAAGAGACGTCTGCATGTAAGCGGGACAGGAAGGGCGGCAGGTGGAGCCGGCCGGAGGGACGGCGGCAGAGAAAAGTTAATCCTGCCGACTGGAAGGTGATGGTTTGTTCGGCCAGGTTCCGAAAGCTCAGGGCCATACCGCCGCAACGGAGTCCGCGAAGACGGTCTACGGTATGAGTATTCCCTGTTCATATTGTTCACTGCCGATAGTGTTTTCTCTTACGTCGAATCGCCACCTTCTGTTTTTTCCCACCGGTAGATGCACCTTGAGGGGGGAGGTGCATCTGCCGCTGCTTAGAGGACTGACCTCCATAGAATGCAATATCACACTATTATAATGTTACTAGAACTTCAAGCGAAAAATCCAATTGGTTTTTGCAATTATGGTGACGTATCCCAAAAAAACTAGTCTATATATTTGAAATAATACAAATAGTAAGAGTATAAATAAATATGATAAGGAAGTATTTTATGCCTGATGGAAATAATGAAAGGCGCAGGTGCAACAAAAAAGTGTTGACCGTAATGCTTTATTGTAATATTGTACTATTTCAGAATCGGTGGGAATTCGCGCTCGGACAGGTCAAGGGGGTTTGGCCCAGGGTGGTGGTGCCGATTGCGTCAATCTTGTGTGATGCGGGAAGAAGCGAGGGGAGTACCGGATGGCCGAAAATGCATATTGGGCTGTCCTGTCTGCAGTTGTGATGGCGGTCTGGTCGTGCGTGCCCGGGTGGAATCTCCGGTGTAAATCCGGTTGCATCGGCACGACGGCCTTGTCGCATGGAGGCGAAGAGTATGCCGCCTGCTTGGCCACTACCTTGGCCACAACCTTTGAGGCAAGGAGGATAAATGAGCAAGAAAACGGCAAACAAGGCTGCTGTTGCCAAGGAGATTCTGCATGAGATGTATCGCAGCATCTGCCGCACCCGCAGCTTTGAGCTCAAATGCGTCGAACTCTACCGGCAAGGACATATCAGCGGCTATCTGCATCCCTATCTGGGAGAGGAAGCCATTGCCGCCGGCGTTTGTGCCGCCATCGGCAGGGACAGTTATATAACCAGCACCCACAGGGGACACGGTCACTGTATCTCCAAGGGCGCGATCCTCAAGTATATGATGGCGGAAATCACCGGCAAGGCCACCGGATACTGTAAAGGCCTCGGCGGATCCATGCACATCTCCTGCCGCGACGACAACAATCTTGGCGCCAACGGCATCGTCGGTGCAGGCATTCCTATCGCCGTGGGCGCTGCAATGGGGCTGCGGGTCAAGGGTATCAATCAGGTGGCCGCCGCATTCTTCAGCGACGGCGCATCAAATAACGGCACCTTCGGCGAATCGCTCAACTTCGCTGCTGCCTTTTCCCTGCCGGTCCTCTTTATTTTGGAAAACAACCATTACGCCGTCTCCACTCCGGTGGAATATTCCAGCGGCTGCTGCGAATTCGCCAAGCTCGGCCCGGCCTACGGCATGGTCGGAGTCTGCGTCGATGGCAATGACGCTGAAGCGATCTATGTCGAAAGCAGACGAGCGGTGGAGCGGGCGCAAAACAACGAGGGGCCGACCCTCATCGAGGCCAAGACCTACCGCCATGGCGGCCATCATGTCAATGATCCGGGTCTGTATATGGACAAGGAACTGCTGGCCAAGTGGAAGGAGCATGATCCTCAGGTCATTCTCAAGAAGAAGATCAGTGCTGCGACGGCAAAAAAGATTGAAGCTGAAGTCGCTGAGGAAATCGAAGAGGCCGTCGAATTCGCCATGAACAGTCCCGAACCTTCCGTTGAGGAATTTCTGGCAGAGATTGATAACTGATTGGCTCAAGGAGAGAACAATGGCTGAGATAATGTACCGGGAAGGCCTGAACCGGGCGCTTCTCGAAGAGATGCGCCGCGACGAACTGGTCTTCATCATGGGCGAGGGTATCGCCGCACGGGGCGGCTCCTATAAGGTTACCGAAGGGCTGCTGGCCGAATTCGGACCCGGCCGGGTGGTCGATACACCGCTGGCCGAGGCCACCTTCACTGGAGCGGCTGTCGGTGCGGCGCTGGTGGGAACCAGACCTGTAGTCGAACTCCTCTTTGTCGATTTTGCACCGATGACCATGGACATGGTCGTAAACCAGGCGGCCAAGTATTCCTTCATGTCCGGCGGCCAGGGCACGGTGCCCATGGTGCTGCGCACCCAGGGAGGTGCCGGCAATGGCCTGGCTGGACAGCATTCCCAGAGTCTCGAGGCACTGTTTTACCATATCCCGGGCCTCAAGGTGGTGATGCCGTCCTCTCCCTATGACGCATGCGGCTTGATGAAATCTGCAATCCGCGACGAAGGACCGGTGATCTTCATCGAACACAAACTCCTCTATATGACCAAGGGCGAGGTGCCGGATGAGGAGTTCGTGGTGCCGCTGGGGAAGGCGGACGTCAAGCGCAAGGGTGAGGACATTACCCTGATAACCTACTCCTATATGACGCTGAAATGTCTTGAGGCCGCAGAACTCCTGGCAGGCGAGGGGGTCAGCGTCGAGGTGGTCGACCTGCGTACCCTGACTCCACTGGATAAAGAAACCATTCTCCAGTCCATCGTCAAGACCGGCAGGGGCATCGTCGTCCATGAGGCGGTCAAGCGCGGCGGCGTCGGCGGCGATATCGCCTCGATGATCATGGAGGAGGCCTACGACGACCTCGACGGGCCCGTGGCAAGGATCTGCGGCAAAAATACCACCATTCCCTACAACAAGAATCTGGAAAAAGTCTGTGTGCCCACGGTGGAGGAGATAGTCGAAGGCATACTGGAAATGGTCTGATACGCGGAGGCGGAAAGGAAGATATGGCGGAAAACATCATAATGCCCCAGGGTGGCCAGGACATTACCGAGGGGCGGGTTGTCAAGTGGCTGAAAAACGAAGGCGAAAAGGTGAGCAAGGGCGAGATCGCCTGTGAAGTCGAGACGGAAAAGGCTACCTTCGAGGTGGAGGCTCCCATAGACGGTGTACTGTTGAAGATCGTGGTCGATGCGGGCAAGGTCGCCCCTATTTTTTCGGTTATCGGTGTCT
>CAKZOA010000012.1 GCA_937132035.1 uncultured Desulfobulbaceae bacterium
TGCCAGACAGTTGTCTCTCTACTTCAATCATACCTGGGACATACTCCAACAGAAGCGCTATGAAAAGGATCGAGGCCGTATGGCCGAGCAGCTTGCCCATGCCCAGAGACTTGAAGCCATAGGAACGCTTGCAGGTGGAATCGCTCATGATTTCAACAATGTCCTGATGGTCATTTTGGGCAATGCTGAATTGGCCAGGGACAACATCGACAAACCGGAGAGAATACGCCAGGATCTCGACCAGATTTACAAGGGAGCGCTGCGGGCTCGTGATCTGGTCAATCAGATACTTGCCTTCAGCCGTGACAAAGCTGAAGGGCTGAAGCCTCTTGATATACGTCCCATAGTCAAGGAGGCTGTCAAATTGTTGCGCTCCTCTATACCGACGAATATTGAAATACAGCACAGTATCGACACCGAGTCGCATCCCGTTATTGCAGAGCCGGGACAGATTAATCAGCTGATCATGAATTTGGCCACCAACGCCTACCAGGCAATGAGCAGCGGCGAAGGAGTGCTGGAAATCAGACTCAGGTTCGTAGTTCTCGACAGCGATCTCTATAAAAGAGGTAAGCTGGCGGTACAAGCCGGCGGGTATATGGAACTCACCGTCAAAGATAGCGGCAAGGGTATTCCCGAGAATATGGTCAACCGGATCTTTGAACCATACTTTACTACCCGGGAGAAAGAGCAGGGAACGGGGCTTGGTTTGGCAGTGGTCCATGGCGTAGTCAAAAGCCTGAAAGGGGCCGTTACAGTCGATAGCGAGGTGGGTGAAGGGACCGTTTTCAAGGTCTTTCTGCCGGTTGCCCAAACTGTCTCTCAAACCGAGGAGCAGATAGTCACAGGCAAACTGCCGGGTGGCAACGAGCGCATTCTCTACATTGATGATGATGAATCCGTGGCCATGGTAAACAGCAGGAATCTCGAGAGTCTCGGGTACAGCGTCACAGTTTTTCTTTCCAGCCGGGAGGCATTTGCCTCTTTCAGCGAATCCAGTGAACGTTTCGATCTCGTGATCACAGATATGGCCATGCCGGAAATGACCGGTGATGTATTGTCTGAAAAAATACTCCAAATACGGGGTGATATTCCCATAATCCTCTGCACTGGCTACAGTGAGGCCATGGATGAAAACAGGGCCATGCAGCTGGGCATCGCCGAGATAATGATGAAACCGATCACACGATTCGATTTAGCCCTTACGGTGCGGAAAATTCTCGGATTTGGCTGATAAGCATCCCTGAACATAGGAAAACAGGCTCTGTTTAAGGGGGCATCAGCGGAGGCGATATGAAGAGTTCACCAGTGATTCTCCAAAATATCCGTGTGCGTGGTCTCGGAGAGGTTATAGAATCGAATTGGGTCGAGATCGGAAAACAATCCTCTTTTTTCTCACTGCCCGGGGGCTTCAACCGCAGGGGTTTTTTACATGCGCTGCAGACCGTAAACCCTCCTTACGTGTGCAGAACCCAAAAACCTTTCGCACACTATCCGTTGATCACCAGACAGGGAAAATATACAAAGCGTGTCCGGCCTCATCGCCGAACCATTTCCTTTGCCATCTTCGTTGGCAACCCGCACGTTGTGGAGGAACTGGCAGCCTACACTCCTGATCTCTATGAGACCGACAGAATCGAGGTGGGCAGGCGCCTTGATTACAGTCGATGGGTCAATTTCGTTGAGCTTGCCGGCTCGACAAGATGGAGCGAAATCGAAGACAGTATTAACGCGCTTGTCAAAATACATGAGGCGACTCTGGACCCCCAGCTCCGCGCTTCTCTCAACACCCTTGATGGCACTGATAGAATTGTCGACGGTTTGTTGGAGGATCTTGCCGGATGGCTAAGGCTTTTGATCGAGAAGGGGAGGGAGGAGAAAGAGAAAATCGATCAGCTCCTTTTTCTGGTGGAGCGACAGCATCATTTCAGCCGTGCCAAGAAATTCATCCGACAGCGGTTGCCGGTATTTCATATTGTAAACCGGCAGAAGGTAGCAAACAGAAACGAGCAGACAGAAAAAAAGGATCTGCTTCCGGCTGTCTGTGAATATATCGATTCATTGCTGCGGGTAGAAAAGGCAAACGGTACAGCGCCTGTCTTGCTCTTCGATGAGCCTGATCTCGCTAAAGCAAAAAAGGTACGCCAACAATTGCGAGAGTATGTGGCAGAGATTTCCAGAAAATATCAGTGTATTTATCTGGCGGCAGAAGAGCATGGGGGGGAACCGCCTGCTGGTGCCAGATGCATTACCGCAGCCGACCTGCTCTCTGATTGATTTCTAAGGGCTCCTTTCCAGCGGGTCTTTCACCAGTGTACGCCCGTCAGCTGAAAGGGAATTGCCTTCACCTGCTGAAATGGCCAAACGCAGAAGGCCCAAAGACAAAAAACTCAACCGGAAAAATCCGTTGAGCCTTTGTCATATGGATTCGGCGGCGACCTCCACTCCCATAGAGTCACCCATGCAGTACCATCGGCGC
>CAKZOA010000013.1 GCA_937132035.1 uncultured Desulfobulbaceae bacterium
TGCACCTCTATACATTTCTTCATTGAACCCAACATAAAAGGTGCCGGCGATTCGTACCGTCGGTGCCCGCAGGTTGCCGGTACGCCCCTTAACTTTTTCGAGAATCTCTTCCCTGTCACGGATGGGATCGAATGTGGTTGTTTTTCGACCACTGGCAACAACTATCCTCTCCGCGTCCTTGAGCACATCCCACACAGCGTCCCCGCCGATGGTATCCTTGGCAGCGTTGACCTGCTCATTGATATCCATTTTTCTCTTTTCAAAAGCCCCCCAGGCTTTTTTACAGGAAGTTCAACCTTTACGCATATACGCCCAATCGATGTCCATAATATGCTACCTCAGTGTGCTACCTAAGGGTACGATACGGCCGGCAAACACCGGCACTTCGTTGACATGAAAACCACAGTCCCGCAACTACTTTTGCAGGATATATCTCACATCGGCTGCCCGGAATCTACTCCTCCGCGACAAAGGTGCGCTTCCCCATCTCCTGATCAAGAACGAACATACCCGATCCATCGCCGATGAGCTTGAGCTTATCTACCACCGCCTGGGCACTGGCCTCTTCCTCAACCTGCTCAGCGACAAACCATTGAAGGAAATTGTTGGTGGCATGATCCTTTTCTTCAATGGAGATATTGACGAGATCATTTATCATTCCAGATATCATCTCTTCATGCTTCAGGGCTCCTTCAAATATTTCCAGAGCTGAAGACCACTCAGATTCCGGCTGATCGATAGCTCCAAGTACAACTCTGCCGCCGCGCTCATAAACATAATCGTAAAGTTTTTCGGCGTGAAAGGTTTCCTCTTTCGCCTGAATGCGCATCCAGCTGGCAAAGCCACTGAGCCCTTTGGACTCGAACCAGCCACTCATGGACAGATAGAGATAGGATGAAAACATTTCAGCATTGATCTGCTTGCTCAATTCACCATTCATTTTTTCGTTTAGCATCGTTGATGACTCCTTTCTGTGTTCCTGCAATGGATAAGATGAGTACTTGTATAATGTCTACATGCCGCAAGTTTTATTCAGACCCCAGCCAGCAGCCTGCCGGTCGCAACACCGACCATGAAGAGCAGCAAGCTGATATTCATCAAATGGAACAAGACGTTGTAGTCTGGTTGAGGTTTCAAGAACAGTTGCTGGCCAAACACCGCAACCAGCAAGGCAGCGTTGACAACTATACAGGATCGTATCGCTACCCCGGTTTCCGTCGGCAATACCGTAAAGGTAATCATTGTCATCGCCAATGCAGTTATCCATGGCAGAAAAATCCGTTGGAGACGTCTCTCAGACAGTCGGTTGAGCAGGTTCGGGGCGATACCGGCTGCATAGTCATGCTGGTAGCGAAGAATAATCAACAGGAAATGGGGTATCTGCCAGAGGAAAAGAAGCGCCATCAGCAGAGAAAGTCCAGAAGAAAAAACCTGCCCGTCTGCAGCGAGCCAGCCGATACAGGGAGGTATCGCTCCACAGAACGCGCCGGGAAGTATAGCCCACAAAGAGAAAGCCTTGAGGCGTGTGTAGATGAGATTGTAGCTGATAATGCCAATAAGTCCCGCGAAAAAAGCCTGGCTGTTAGCGAGCAGAAACAAACCTGCAAGACCAGCCGTCAACAGCAATGCCGACTGCAGTAAACCATGCGCCGTGGACACGCTCCCCAGTACCAATGGTCGTTTTCTGGTTCTGACCATGAGGCTGTCATCAAAACGCTCCTGCCAGGAGTTGAGAGACGCCCCGCCGCAGGCAAGCACAAAAACCGAGGCAAAGGTATAATAGGCACCTGCCTCAACTTTTCCGGCGGCGAAGATATTGCCGAACAGCGCCGACAGCCCCACCAGCAGGCAGAGTGGGACTTTGGCAATTTCGACACTCAGCTGTAATCTGGCAACCAGTGCTAAAAGCGGGTGTTTCATTCTCTATTGGGAGGCAGCAATCTCCTGTCTGTAAGGATACCACAGGTGATAGTTGACCGACCCTTGAGTGTTAGAAAGAGCATGGTACGATCTGTCCCTGGCAAAGGTCATTTTGCTGGAGAAATGCCCCCTTTTATTATTACCTGTGCATATGCTCGTGGTGGCTGCGGTGAAGCCCGACTCAGTCTCAAAGAACAGCCAGCCCAGGACGAGAGCGATAACGATAAGCAGGGGCATGTTGATCCAAACCACCTCCAGCAACCAGCCTTCCAGGACTTTTCGCCCTGGCGCAGAGCGTTCTCGCAATGCGCCCAAGGTCATAGCAGCACAGACGCAGACAAGAAGAGCGAAAGATATCGCAAGAATACAACCAAAATCCCTGCTGAGATCTTCTTTCATAGAGCCCGCCTGCCCTGCTCGTTCATTTCCGGTGAGTTATTGACACGATCTGCTTTTTATAAACAAATAAAAGGCTCATGGCCATCTCTGCCGAGGACTGAGCCGGAATAGGTTAAGATGCTACTCCCGCCTGCCGGTTGCAAGGTTTACCGTGAGAGTCGTTCTGTATCTGTGCATGGCCCGCAAGCTGTCACGTTTACCGCCGTAGGCGAGAAGCACGACCGTCCTGCCCTGCGGATCGATACCACCATCATAATCATCACCTGAATCAAGAGGAAAAGAGAACTCCAGGGTCGTATGGCCATCTGTTTCGTGGCCGCCGACAATGGTGAAGTCATCTGTTCCACCAAGGGCCGTGTCTTCACTATGATTCCATTTTCCGTCTCCGAAATCATCGTGAAGAACCACCTCACCATTCTTGACGTAGCCGACAATATAATTTGCCCCCTTCATCTGTTCAGTGGGATTGAACCCGACTCCTACCCAACCGGATGTTTCGGCGGTAACTTTGACATGCAGCTCATCGTCGGCAACTTTCCAGAACATCTTTATACCGTTTTCCTCGACTGCATGATCGTAACTCCCTGCGGCTGTGGCGCCGCTGCAATAAAGGGCCACAACGGTGCACAGCATAACATTGAAAACTTTCTTTTTTATCACCACGATCCCTCTCTCCTTTGAGAATACTCCCTTGTTTTTTTCGATTACCTCTCAAAACTAGCAATTACTGGTGCATTGTCAATTACCACGTTGCAGAGAGTATTAAAAGACCATTTTTAAAGGTATACTTGTCCGTAATCGCCGATACGTTTTCTTGTGAACAGAACTGTTCTGGCAGTGTAATCGAATACCACCTGACCTGACTAAACCACGAGTTGCGATGGCGTACTCGACGAGGGGATCTGTGATTGGCAATACTTGCGTATGTCAAACATATAAACGGCCGTGGATAGCAGACCATGCCGACTCTTCCGAAGGGTGAAGCGCAATGATGAAAAGACAATTATCTGGTTGATTTATGTTACGGCAGAAGTATTATGAAGTGTACAATACTAGTACAATTCTGTTTGCTCCTCGTATACTGTCGTGTCATTGTTCGGGGCTGCTCTTTTCTCAGGACTGGCTAGCCGAAAAGGTATCAAGACGGAGCAATGCGATAGCGCTCATTGAAAATACCCGGCTCGTGCCACTACGGCTGGTTCTTTTTGGGAAATCGGAAAAGCAGGTTTACCGCCACAAGGATTAGAGGCTCAAGGAAGCCGCAGTTCGCCAGCCGTCGTCGTCGACGGGGCTTGCGTCTATCCCACCCAAATTTAATTTGCAAATGGAGAGAAATATGGCCAAAATCAAAGACATTCATGCCCGCGAAGTAATCGATTCCAGGGGCAATCCAACCGTTGAGGTAGATGTGACGCTGTCATCGGGGGCCATGGCCAGGGCTATGGTTCCTTCCGGTGCCTCGACCGGAGAACACGAGGCACTCGAACTGCGTGACGGTGAGAAACGCTATCTGGGAAAAGGTGTCAGGAAGGCCGTTGCCAATGTCAATGACAAACTCAGGCCCAAATTGCTTGGCAAGAATTGTGATTATCGAAAAATCGACAAAATCATGCTTGAACTTGACGGTACTGCCAATAAGAGCAAATATGGCGCCAACGCTATTCTTGGAATCTCACTGGCCGCGGCCCGAGCCGCAGCCAATGATAAAGGCCAGTCTTTTTTCGCCTACCTCGGTGGCAAAAAGGCTACTGTCTTACCGGTTCCGATGATGAACATCGTCAATGGCGGCGATCATGCAGACAATAATGTCGATATTCAGGAATTCATGATTGTTCCTCATGGTTTTTCGCGCTTCTCCCGAGCACTTCAAGCCGCCTGCGAAATATTCCATACTCTCAAAGGTCTGTTGAAAAAGAACGGACTAAGCACATCTGTAGGCGACGAAGGGGGATTCGCTCCCAACCTCGGCAGCAATGAAGAGGCGCTGAAATATATAATGGAAGCGATCTCCAAGGCCGGATACACCGACAAGATTTCCATCGCCCTGGATGTAGCGGCAAGTTCTTTCTATAGTCGGGAAAGCGGCCTTTACCGCTTTGAAAACAATGATGTCGATACCAAGTATCTGACCAAGTACTACGCGGGACTTCTGAAAAAATATCCGATACTTTCCATTGAAGACGGCCTCGATGAAAATGACTGGAAGGGCTGGAAAAAGCTGACCGCTAAACTCGGAGGGGATATTCAACTGGTTGGCGACGATCTTTTCGTCACTAACGTTGAAAGATTGAGCAAGGGTATAGCCAAATCCGTCGCCAACTCGATTCTTATCAAGGTCAACCAGATAGGAACCCTCAGTGAGACCCTGGCTGCGGTCAAGCTTGCCTCCCAAAACGGCTACAGTTCGGTCATCTCCCACCGCTCGGGCGAGACTGAAGACGCCATTATTTCCCATCTGGCTGTGGCCACGGCCTGCGGGCAAATAAAGACAGGGTCTCTCTCACGTTCCGACAGGATTGCAAAGTATAACGAGTTGCTGAGAATCGAAGAGGAGTTGGGCGAGAAGGCTGTTTACGCCGGCACCATACTCAAAAAGGTTCTACCGCATTAGCATCGAGCCGAACACCGGGCAGAGGCGCTGGGGAGATATCAGCTAAAAACGAAAGAACCTCTTCAACCCTCTGCCAGGCTGGACCTTTTTCAATTCGGGGACAACGATATCACAGTTTAGCTTTACCATGGCAATGGACACGTTGCGGCTCATGCTGATAATAAGAAAACCAATGCCCGTCTTCAACATGTATATTCTTCCCTGGGCAAAGACAAGATCCATTTCCTTGAACTCCTCCAGCGAATCGATGATCATCTTCCAGCTGAGTCTGCTTTTCTGAGGGATAAAATGCTTCTTATCGAGAGACTCGAAGAGAACCTTACCCTCTTCCGACAGCAAAATAACGCCATGGACGCCATCCATGCTGAGAATATCGTGAAATATTTTGTCCATTTCTCTTAAAGACCTGATTTTTCAGGCGGTTAAAGATCTTTTCCAGCCACGCAACAAAGCCACAGCATCATGTGGGAAAAGGCTTTCTTTCGGATGAGTGTCGCTTTTCCAGGCATCTGTTTTTAAAGTTTTTCCTGCACACTCTCTTGCAGAAAACTGCTTTGGAGACAACCTCATCTCCTCAGAAACGGATTTTTTTTGTCGCAATAGGATACCCATACCTCCAATATACCAGCTCCCACCATTCTGTTCTGTGAAACCCGGTGGACGCGTCTCTTCCCCAGATCAGGAGTAACGGCTCAGCACCTGGAGCATTTTTTCTTGGGGACATTTTTGATTGACGGTGAGGACCGTAGGTGGATTTCCGGGAATGATAATTCGATCAAATTCTTTGCCGTTATCGATATACCCTACCTTCAACTTGCCAAAATCAAACATAGATCCCAACTCACTGAGAAAATCAACGACGTTCTTCATACTGTCATCAGCATAGATATCTTCCAGGCCCGATCTTGGCCCAACCTCAGAGTGGACCACTTCTCGGCTTATCTCGATCTGCGATTTCTCCTGCTTCAACTCGGCCGCCTTATGCTCAGCAGTCTTAGGCTCTGGCGACGTCTGGTTCGATACTGCCCGCTGGGAACCAGGCTTTGATGGTTCTGAAAGTGACGATTCGGCAGTTGCGGATTCAGGTGTTGACGGAGCTATAGAAGCCGGGGTGGAATCAAGGGCTTCCTCATCCTCGATCTCGAAAAATTCCTCGGGCAGGTCCAGACTGCCGAGTTCATCTTGAAGGGCACTGCGTAACTCTTCCTCAGCCTCCGTTATATCAAGACTGCTTTCATCGGACCCATCCGGGGGCAGTGGATCTTCCTCTTCATCCTTCATACCCACAGCTTTCATGATAATAGGCTGCAGTTCACTGTTAATGGTGTTTTCCCTGGGAGCGCATTCATTTTGGATAAAAATGGTAACCTCCTCCCAGGTAAAGACCCTGTAGGCAGCATCCAATCCCTGTATCTCGCCGACACGGGCATCGAGTAGATTACCATCCTCGAAATAGAGAATACCTCCTTTGCCCGATTTTTTATCGAGAATGCGTATGGTGCAGGTTTTGGCCTCCATTTCCATGAGCTGCAGGAAGACGGTGGGCGAGACGTTGTGCATAATACCGCCATCTGCCTCCTTTTGCAGAGTACTCATGATAATCTTACCGAGATCGTCTACCTGAAAGGGTTTGCTGATATAGGCAATGACACCGCGAGCCTTGGCAAGCTTGTACATTTCGGCGGTGCGGTAACCGGAGACGATGATCACCGGAATATCTGGATATTTATCACGGATATAGGAAAGCAGGCTCATGCCGTCCATGCGCGGCATTTTGAGATCGAGGACGATCAGACTGATCGATGTCTCCTTGAGCTTCTGAACGGCCTCGAAGCCGTCGTTTGCCATTATCATGCTGAAATAATCAGCATATGCGGCAAACCGTTTCTCCACTGCCAGCAGCATTATCTGATCATCGTCTACGAAAAGAACCTTTCTTACCATACTCACTCCACGGCACAAACATACCGCTCTTATTGCTGCGCTCCTTAAAAGAACTGGGGATCCCGTCGGATCCCCAGCCATTCACTTCCGCCCCCTTTATCCTATCTTCTTCTTCGCGTCAATCTGGAGATGGACAAACGGATACTGTCCTGCATGCGCATGATTGCAGCGGCCAGGTCCCCTATTTCATCCTTGGATTTGGTGTCAATTTCAACGTCGAGATCACCGACACTTATGCGGTTAGCGGCATCGGTCAGTTTGCGAATCGGGGTGACGATGGCTCTACTGGCAAAGTAGGCAATAATGAGAATGACCACAACTGTGATGCCCAGCAGCGTATAGGCGAAGGTCTGTGCCTTCCTGAGAGGTTCGAAGGCCTCACTCTTCTCCTGCTGGATGGCCAGGATCCAGTCAAGATCGGTTTTTTCTGCAAACCCAATGGTGCTTTGGCCGTTCGCATCGACAAACTCGACACGCTCGACGTCGCCCTGGCGAGCAGCTTTGACCAGGGGATGAGAGCTCATGTCCCGCTGCTGGAGAACGAAAGCGTTGTTCTTGTGAGCAACTGCCTTGCCTGTCTGGTCAACCAGGAAGCTGCTGCCCGTTCGCCCCTGCGAATAGGTGGTCACCAGCTCGGAAATAGCATCTCGGGTCATGGCCGCGGCCATGACTCCAACGATAATGTCACCACTTTTTATGGGTACGGCCAAAACAAGAGCGGGCTTGTTCGATGTCCTGCCAATGAGATTCTGCCAGGCCACTTCAGCGCCGTCAACCACATCTTTGACATATTGTCTGTCGGAGTAATCGGTCAGGTTCTTGCCGTCGCTACGGGCAACATTCATGCCGCGGGCATCGGTGGTGAAGACCAGATACATCCAGGGGTATTCTGCCTGCAGCGCCTTGAGCACCACTTCCTGATCGAACTGGTTCATCGATTTGACTGCAGGCAGTGCGGCAATGGCGTTCAGCGCTCTGACGTTTTTGTCTATCCATTCATCGACCTTGGATGCCAGAAGGTTTGAAACCGTTATCCCGCTCTTATTGGTTTCCGAAATGATACGGGCGTTGGTCTGTTTGAAGGAAAGGGCAAAATAGATGGCGCCGGGAAGAAGGCTGACCAGCAGCATCATCAGGATCACCTTCGAGGTCAGCCCAAAACCCTTTCGCTTGGTTGTTTGGGAGGAAATAGGCGGTGCCGTGGTCTTTTCCTCCGTCGTTCCGGCGACGGTCTCTTCTTCCGGCATGGAAGCCGCCATCCCGGCTGCCTCTGGGGCTGCTGCCGAAGTCCCTGCTTCTGGAGCCGTGGTCCCGCTGAGCAAAGTATCCTCAAGCGAAAGAACGTCGTCATCCATATACAGCGTTTTGTCTACAACTATGCTGGTAGAGCAGCCCTTGCAGTTGAAACGCGCCCTGTCTCCGACTATTTTCGAAGGATCAATCTGATATTTCAGACCACACTCCTCACAAATGACAACCATTCTCCTTCTCCTTGTTAACTGGGTATTTTACAGAAACTCTGTTTCGCTCTGGTGGTGCAGGTGCTAGTGTTTCCATTACAGCCAAGAGATGCCCCAGGCGATATCGTTCTTACATTAATAGCCTTTTTCCTTGATTTTTTTGAGCATGACCTGCTTGAACTGTATACGCTTGTCCTCTCTTTGAATCTCCTGGGAGAGCAGATTGACAAGCTCGGCGGTACGATTAGTAGGGAGATTCGTTTTCGCATAACCAAGATCCTCAAGGCCATCCTCAACCACTATGCCTCCCAAGGGACCTATAGCCACAGAGAGCTGTGATATCAGAAAGGCAATAAATTCCTGATCGACGGCATTCACCGCCGTTTCGATGCGCTCAACGAGCTTGTATTTTATAAGACGAGCGACAATGGGTTTTATCGTAGCCATCTCCAGGCCGAGTTCCTGCGCAACGCGGCCTAGTGTCTTCTTGCCGTCAAAACTCATGAGCACACTCAACATCTGCCCGTCGAGAGACAACTTACCCAGATCTCCACGAATAGCCTGTTTGAAAATAAGTCCTTCAACTCCACCGGCAGACACATCCATCAGCTACTCCTGTTGTTGTATAGACATCCTCTTACATGGCCCGGATAAATCTGCCGAAAATACTTTGTCTGGCAGCAATATAGGCGTTTTGCAACAGTTTTGATTGTCGGGGGAGTGCACCCGGTATTGATGACACTGCATGGTCTTGTGAAAAGTCATGCCTCGCGGCCAATACTGGTAGTACATTTGCGGTGTAGAAGCCACCGTCGACTTACACTCTCCCCCTCTAGTTCACATAACAAATACTTTGTGAAAACTCAAGCGTGATTTATTATTTTTCCCGTCTTTCCAGATGTATCTGGCAAACGAAGCCAGTGCTTAACTTTCCCCTTAAGCAGCAACATTACTGTTTCCCGCCCCAGGGATCAGAC
>CAKZOA010000014.1 GCA_937132035.1 uncultured Desulfobulbaceae bacterium
GTGGTTCTTGCAAAGAAGAAGGCGTGCAGCTGTCGGCGTGTTTACCAGTGGAAATCGCCGTCTCGTAATGGTGAAGACGATCCTGCTGGCTTTCAGCAATACCGCGGTCAGATGATAAACATTTACCTGATTACCCCTGAAACTCAGCCTCGCCAATTATGGGGAGGCAGGGGTGCTCTTTTCACGGGCGTCTGCAGCCTGGACGGCTGTAGACGAGCCCCGGGGGTCGGTTCATGGCGTACCGGGGAAAGAGTATTTTTTTCTCAGACCGAGTTGCTGAGAGTAAGGTGTGATCAAATACATTTATACCCCATAGGGTTATTACACGAGGTGAGAATATGAAAATGAAAGCAGTGGTTTTGCAGGAGTTCGGTGGAGTCGAAAACTTTGTCGATGAGCAGTGGCAGGTGACTGACCCCCGGGAGAACGAGGTACTTGTGCGCGTACAGGCCGCCAGTGTCAATCCGGTTGACTTCAAGACCCGAAAGGGCTATCTCGGAGGGGAACCGCCAATGGTTCTTGGCGTCGATATGGCCGGAGTTGTGGAGGAGGTGGGAGACCAGGTAAAGGATCTTCGTTCAGGCGATGAGGTCTACGGCTTTGTCGATGCCGAAGGCCCGGCAAGCAATGGCGCCTATGCTGAATATGTGACGGTTCCGCGCTCCTTTCTTGCACCGAAACCAGAGGGATTTTCGTTTCCCGAAGCCGCAGCTCTAGGTATGGTCGGGCCTACGGCCTATCAGTGTTTGATCGATAAGGCCCGTGTCCGACCGGGTGAATCCGTTTTCATCGCCGGCGGCTCCGGGGCGGTGGGCTCCATTGCCATTCAGCTGGCCCGTTATTATGAGGCCGGACCGATCCTGACCACGGCGGGTAGCAGGGAGAGCATCGATTATCTTGCCAGGCCGCTGGGCATTTCCCAAGAACATATCATCGATTATCGCCATCGTTCTCTCACAGAGTTACACGAAGCCGTCATTGCCGCAAACCACGGCAACCCCATCGCCTGCGCCTTCGATTTTGTCGGCGGCGACATGAAGCGGCTCTGCTGTGAGGTTCTCGACTTCGATGGACGAGTGACAACCATTGTCGAGGAGGACGATGATTTCCGTCTATATACGGTCAGCGGTGAGAAAAGCCCGTTGTTGTCTCGTTCGGCCAGCCTCCACACCCAGCTGCTGCTGGCCAGGGCCCGTTTCGGCAGTCCACCATACTGGGATATTTTCGCAGAAGAGCTGGCGACGCTTGCAAAACTGGTACAGCAGGGCCATATCCAGGCTCACCGCATTCTCATGCTGGAGGATTTCTCCGCCGAGGCCATAGCCGAGGCTCACACCCGTCTGGAAGAAGGCCATGTGAACGGCAAGCTGGTGATTCCGGTAGCCCCATAACCTCGCTTCACGCCCGTAAGGTGAAAATGGGTACACCCTCCATAGCCAGAAAGTTTCACGTATGACTCTATGCATCAAGGTAAACATCACGGGGGCAAAAGCCAGGATGGCCGTCAGTGGCCACTGGGAGGAGCCTCGGGCAGGTTGTGGTTCGAGGATGTTTGTCTCTGTCATCTCCAGGGCGGCAGGGCGGCGACCCCTGACGGAAAAAAGTGTATTAACTTCTTCCATTTCCGGTGCTACAATGATGGCGGTAAATACGAAAAGGCCAATTTCATTTTGCTGATTGGAGGAAGAAATGTCCCCAGCCACGAGAGAGAATTCCTATAGCTTCGACACCTTCGTTCAATGGCGAAACCGGATCGACTATTATGGCGATGATCCTTTTATCCAACAGGTGGTAAAACATTTTGCCGGGAAAAACTGGCAACGGGTTGACGAGGCGGCCCGTCGAGTTTCGACCAAGGCCTCCTTCCGCTGGCGTGATCTCGCCGACGAAGCGGCGCGGCCGGA
>CAKZOA010000015.1 GCA_937132035.1 uncultured Desulfobulbaceae bacterium
ACTGGTCTCGGTCTGTCTATCTGCAGGAGAATCGCCGATCTGATGGGCGGCAGCATCTGGGCCGAAAGCGAAACCGGCAAAGGGACGATTTTCCACTTTACGGCAGTCATGGAAAAATCGAGAAAAATAGGCCGACGGCCGGCCTTCCTCGACACTCTTCAAGGAAAGCGAGTGCTGGTAGTCGATACCGCTCCCTCCCAGGCTCAAATAACCGCCGACACCCTGGCCGACGCCGGATTTATCGTGGAAACGGAGAATGACGGCACCGCCGCCCTCCGCACGCTGACAAAAAGTAAAGACGGCGCCGCCTTCGATATTTGCATTGTTGATATCGATCTCGCCGGCCTCTCCGGTTATGAACTGGCCAGGCGCATCAGAGACGCTGAAGGTCCGCCGAAAAACCTGCCTCTTTTGGCCTATACCGGAGCCACCGAGAAGATCGCCGCCCATTGCCGGGACTGCGGCATAGATGGTTTCCTCGCCAAGCCGGCCAGCAGACAGGTGCTCCTGCGGACAATAGCCCGACTGCTTGGTGACAGTGAGGAGAGGGAGAATACTGTCTCCATGGTCACCCAGTACAGCATCCGTGAAGATTTAAAACACAAAGTCACCCTGCTGCTGGCCGAAGACAATCCCGTCAACCAGAAACTGGCGACAGTTCTCCTTACCAAAGCGGGATATGGGATCAAGGTCGTCACCAACGGCCGTGAGGCCGTAGATGTCTTCAGCGCCGCCCCCGATCGATATAATGCCATCCTCATGGATATTCAAATGCCCGAAATGGATGGTCTGACCGCCACCCGAAAACTGCGCAGCGAAGGTTTCGACGATGTACCCATTATTGCCATGACCGCCAATGCCATGAAGGGCGACAGGGAAAAATGCCTGGAAGCCGGCATGACCGACTATATCTCAAAACCGATCAAGCGGGAGAGAGTCTATTCCATTCTGGAAAAACATCTCTTCCCCGCTGATGACAGAGAAAAGACATAAACATATAACAATGATCAAAGACATATCTCCATCACAACTGGTAGCCTGGGCCGACGAGGACCACCCTGGCAAGCCTCTTTATTACCGGGTTCTGCACGCATTCTGCCGCACGTTTCTACTCAGCGTCCGCGAATTCAACAAAAACGAGCTTGCCCTGCGGTCGGCGGCACTGACGTTCACGGTGATGTTGTCACTGGTCCCTATCCTCGCCATGAGCACCGCCGTGGTCAAAGGCCTGGGCGGCAGCGACCAGCTCAAGCAGGTCGTTTTCAACTATCTGGAGACCATTGACAACGGTGGCGGCCACCCCGACGACGCCACCCAGAACGATACCGATGCAGGCGAGGAGATACTGCTTTCCAGCTATACCCAGCACCTCTACTCTGCGGTGGAGAGAATATTCGACTATGTAGACAATACCAACTTCACCACCCTCGGCACCATTGGCGTCGCCGGTCTGATTCTCAGCGTGGTGCTGGTTCTGGGCAATATCGAAATGGCCATGAATGCCATATGGCATGTCGACAGCGGCCGCTCCGTCACCCGCAAGATATCAGACTACCTCGCCCTGCTCGTCCTAATGCCCATTTCTCTCAACATCGGCCTGGCGGCAAACACCGTGCTGACCAACGATACGCTCTTGCTGAAATTCAGTATTCTTCTGCCGATGGAATGGATACAGGCACTGGTGCTCAAATTCATTCCCGTCTTCTTTCTGGCTCTCACCCTTTATGTCATCTACCTGTTTTTTCCCAACACTAAGGTCAAGACCGTCCCGGCCATGATCGGTGCGGTTTTCGCCGGATTTTTCTGGTTCGAAGCCCAGAATCTCTATATCGTTCTCCAGGTCGGTGTTTCCCGCTACAATGCCATTTACGGATCTTTCGCCACGCTGCCGCTGTTTCTCATCTGGCTCTATCTCGGCTGGATCTTTATTCTTCTGGGGGCGCAGATCGCTTACGCCTACCAGAATAAAGCCTCGCTACGGCTTTTGCAGCCGCTGGCCCCTCCCAGTCTGAGGCTGGCGATCGCTTATGATTTTCTCGACTATGTACAGGAGAGCTACCAGCGGCAAGAGGCTGCAACCGTGGTCGATTTCGGCGAACACTATCCCATGTACCGGCTCAGTATCGTCGAAGAGACGCTTGATCAGCTCAAGGAGCACAACCTCGTGCATTTGACCGCTGAGCAATCGTCCATCATGCCCTCGGCCCCGCGTGAAAAGCTCGAACGTGGCAAGATTATTGACGCTATAATGGGCTCGATATACAGCGAAACCGCCGGCGGCAGAATAAGCAGGAAAATCCTCAATACCCCGGCAGCACTCGACCAAGACACGGCCGCAGAAGGACAGGCAGAGGATGCAGAGGAAAAAGACCAGAACCATGCCAACAAAGGATAAACTGATTACGTATGAAACTCAGCCTGGCCTCTTGGATTACACCACACACCCTATGAAGTTCTGTATACAATGCGGCAAGACGGTTGCCATCTTCAGTAATTCCGACCGTGAACTGTGTCCCGACTGTGATAAGAGAAAAGCCGTCAATGAAGATCGGCCTGCCGCGGCAAAAAACGACTCAGCTGACTTGCTTGCCGCTACTCTCAGTATCAAGGATGGCAAAATCTTCCTCGAGTCGAGGGAGGGCATGCTGCTGTGGAGCGGCACCGGAGGCCAGCCTCACACCCTGAAGACGATCCTTGACCGGGCTTCCAGAATACTGGCTATTCGCCAGAGAAGAAGCTAGCAGCCCGTCCTTCACCGGGCCTGCCGGCACATGCCGATTGCGACCGGAACATGTCTCTTTTTTTAACCTGATTACCCCTGAAACTCAGCCTAGTCAATTATGGGGAGACAGGGGTGCTCTTTTCACGGACGGCTGCAGTCGAGCCCCCAGGCTTGGTTCATGGCGTACCGGCAAAAGAGTGTCTTTGTCTCAGACCCAGTTGCTGAGAATACGGGGTAAACAAATTTTTTAGTGATAGTGGACCGAAGGTATTCTTCCCGCTTAATATTGTCGGCCAGCCAGCCGACAATATTTAAAGGGCGAGCATTCCACCATATTTCATAACAGCAGCAGGACCATCGCCCTTCGCTCATAAGAAACCGGTACACTCTTCATAAAAGATCCGGACCACGTTATTATGAAAACCAGAACAGATCACAGGGGTCTATGGCTATAACAGTCTCAGTCGGTTCGGGAAAAGGCGGCACGGGCAAGAGCATGGTTCTGGCCAACCTTGCGGCACTGCTGGCCAGACAGGGTCGCAAGGTCTGCATAGTCGACCTCGATATAGGCGGCGCCAATGCCCACATCTTCTTCGGCCTCTTTGAACCGCAACGCACCCTTACCCACTTTCTCACGCGGGAGACGGAAAATCTCGCCGAGGTCGCCCACACCCTCGACTCCTTTCACGGTCTGCAGATTATTCCCGGCACGGGCAATACTCTGCAGACAGCCAATATGAGCTACCAGGAAAAAAAACGGCTGCTTCGCGCTCTGGAAGGGATCGATGCCGAAATCATTCTCATGGATGTCGGCGCCGGCACAAGCTACCACTCTCTCGATTTTTTCATGGCCGCCGACCTGCAGATCTGCGTCACCATGCCCGAACCCACCTCAATTCTCGATTTCTATCATTTCCTCCAACTGGCAACCATCCGCAAGGCGCTCTCCTGCTTCCTGTCGCAAAGCGAAGTAAGCAAGACCCTGAAGCAGCAACATTTTCAAACGATAACCGAGGTCTTCGAGGCGGCGGAAAAGATAGAGGAGGGGGCACAGAGAATAATCCAAAAACAGCTGCAGTCATTTCATCCGCTGCTGGTCATCAACCGGGTCACAGCCGGCTCCAAGCTCAATACCCTCAAACTGAAAAATATCGCCTCCAAATATCTGGGTATATATCTGCCGGATCTCGGCGAAATTCCCATTGATGAAGCGGTGGCAAAATCATTGCAGGCCTACATGCCGGTCTGTGAATACGCTCCCGGAGCAGATGCCAGTCTAGCCCTGCAGGCCATTGCCGAAAAGCTGACAAAGGTTGTCGATCTTTTCCTTTCAAAGAGATGAGATATTCACCACCTCTGCCTGCTACCCCGCCAGTTCCAGTCTTTCTCTGAAGAGTTCGAGCATATGCGAGGCGCTGCCCTGAAAAAAATAATCCGTTGCCATACGCCCGTCGCCATCGCCTTCGGAGAGAGAGGTTTTTTGCAGATTGAACTCGTAGACCATTCCCCCTCCACTCTTTACCTGCTGTGGCAGGGCGGCTGCCGGATAGACCTGGGCCGATGTGCCGATGACCATGATCAGGTCGCAGCGATGAAGTAAATCCTCTATCTCCGCAACAGAGCGCACGTTTTCACCAAAAAGCACCACATCGGGTTTGACCACCTCACCGCAGAACCTGCAGCGCGGCAGCACTGTTTCCTCCAGCAGCGAATCGGGAGGCTTGCTGACATCGCCACAGCCGATGCAGTGGAGAAAACGATGATTGCCGTGGATTTCAAGCACCTGCATACTGCCGCTGTCCTGATGGAGATTATCGATATTCTGCGTAACGACTCCCCTGAGAAGGCCATGACTCTCCAGGTCCGCCAACACCCGATGAGCGCCATTGGGTTTCCTGCCGACCAGGCCTCTACCGAGCTCCCGAAACAGTTTCCAGGATTTCTCGGGATTGCGCCGAAAGGCTTCGAGCGTGGCATATTCCTCCGGCGGATACTTGGACCAGAGCCCCCCCGGACTGCGAAAATCATCGATACCACTCTCAACGGAAATACCGGCGCCTGTGAGGGCAATGACCCTGCGGGCACGTTTGAAATGGCTGGCTGCCTCATCACAATACTTCTGGGAAGATGCTGTAATTGTTTTCATGCCGTCACTCAAAGGTTTTTCTGCTGTCATATCAACAAAGCCTCTGTCCGCATCCGCCGCGCACATAAGTTCTGCAGACGCGTTCGTCCTTTCTGAAGGCCGACAGCCAGGCCTTGAGCTGACGTCTGACGTCTTAGCCTACGAACCGGAACCACCCTGCCCACCGGCATTGTCACCGGGCTGGCTCTTGTTCCCGACGAAATAGGAAAGCATATCCATCGGCAAGGGGAAGACAATGGTGGAGGCGTTGCCGGTACTCATGTCGGAGAGGGTGGAGAGGTAGCGAAGCTGCATTGCTCCCGAGTTTTTCGACATCACTTCAGCAGCTTCAACGAGCTTTTTCGAGGCCTGCAGTTCGCCCTCGGCGTGAATGACCTTGGCCCTGCGCTCACGTTCGGCTTCGGCCTGACGGGCGATTGCCCTGATCATGCTTTCGTTGAGGTCGACGTGCTTGATCTCGACATTGGAAACCTTTATGCCCCACTCTTCGGTCTGAACATCGAGAATTTCCTGAATATCGGCATTGAGCTTATCCCGCTCCGAGAGCATCTCGTCGAGATCGTGCTTGCCGAGAACGGAACGCAGGGTGGTCTGGGCCAGCTGGGTTGTGGCCCCACCGTAATTCTCGACGCGGATGATGGCCCGTTCAGGATCGACAACCCGGTAGTAGAGGACGGCATTGACGCTGACGGTGACATTGTCCCGGGAGATGACATCCTGGCTGGGTACGTCCAGGGTAATGACCCGGAGATCGACTCTGGTCATGGATTGCAGGCCCGGAATAATCACCACCAGCCCCGGCCCCTTGACGCGTTGAAAGCGACCGAGAAAAAAGACGACGCCACGCTCGTATTCCGGCAGAATGCGGATGGCGGCCACAAGCAGCGCCACCAGCAGTCCCAGGGGGGCAAGATAGGGGATATATTCGCTCAACATGGCTTCTCCTTTATGAAAAAACAGATTCCAAACTACCTCATCAACATTTGACGACATACGCCGTCAAACCATCTATTCGTTCCACCCGAACTTCGTCTCCCTTTTCAAGCGGCTCTTTGCTCACAGCCTTCCAGCGCTCACCGGCAAGTCGCACAGCACCTCTATACTGATCCTCTTCGTCCTCGAAATCGTCGAGAACCACCGCCTTCTGACGGGAGGTCTGCTCGATACCGCTGACGGAGTGACGCTTGCGTAGCGAGATAAAGCGTGACAGGGCCCAGAGCAGGAAAGCGGCAGCCACCAGCGCCGTACCGCCAATCATCGGCAACGATACCGAAAGATTGCTGCCATCCATAAGAATGATCGAGCCCACTACGAAGGAGGCTATGCCGCCTAGCCCCAGGATACCGAAACTGGGCAAAAAGGCCTCGGCGACGATAAAACCCAGTCCCAGTAAAATCAGGGCAAGACCGGCATAATTGACTGAGAGCACCTGGAAGGCGAAAAGAGCAAGGATCAGGCAGATGCCGCCGATCACCCCGGGAAAGAGGCTGCCGGGATTGGCCAGTTCGAAGAATATGCCATAGAAGCCGATAAGCATCAGGAAATAGGCTATGTTGGGGTCGGTTATTACCGAGAGCAGACGGGTCCGCCAGTCCGGATCGTGACGGATAACCTGCATCCCGTCGGTATCCAGTACCTGCTCACCACCCTCCATGACGACGCTGCGGCCATCCATTTGTGCCAGAAGATCGTCTACGTCGGCAGCAACAATGTCGATGACATTTTTTTCAAGGGCCCCGGCCGCCCCCAGGTTGACCGCCTCCCTCACCGCCCGTTCGGCCCAGTCGGCGTTGCGACCGTGGCGCCCGGCCAGTTCCCTGATATAGGCAACCGCATCCTCCATGGTCTTGCGTTCCATCGCTGAACCGCCCTGTTCCTTACCGGCCGAATCGCCAGCCTCTTTTTCACCGTTTTCTCCCTGTCCCTTGCTTTTTCCATCTTCGGCAGGAGACGAGGACGAGTCCTTTTCAGCAGGCGCTCCGTGCAGGCCCCCCATCATCACCGGCGTGGCTGAGCCGAGATTGGTGGCTGGGGCCATGGCGGCTATATGGCTGCCGTAAAGGATATAGGTACCGGCGCTGGCGGCCCGGGCTCCGGACGGGGCGACATAGACGGCCACCGGCACCGGTGAGAGGAGGATTGCCTGAATGATGCCGCGCAGGGATGCCATCAGCCCGCCCGGCGTATCCAGCTGCAGGACAACGACTCCATGGCCCTGCTCATCGGCCAGTTGCAGTCCCCGTATCACATAGTCCATGGTCGCAGGAGAAATGGCTCCGTCGATGCTGAGCATCAGGGCGGTAGTGTCATTGTCTGACGACGCACTTTCGGTCTCGACGGCCCTCACACCGGAAACGGCCAGCACCACGACAAAGCTCAGAACTGCCAGCAGAACCATCATCCGGCGGGCTGCGGCCCGGGATGTCATGTATTGTGCTGAAATCATAGGAGTGCACTCCGTCTTCAATCTCCACGTATTATAGGTACATTGACACTATAGGTACATTGAGAGCGCTTGGCAATTTCACCGCCGGCTTCTTCTCTTTTTCCAGCAAAACCGCAGCAACTGAAAAAACCAGGGAGGAAAGCTGATCAATGGGTGAGAGCAGCGGCAGGGGATGACGACTCGAGAGGATATCCCGGGCCGCTCCAGGATCTCCTGCTCCGGAGAAGACGAGGCAAAGCGGCGGATTCCGCCCGCTCCGGTTCACCTCGTAAGAGGGAGAATGATGGTAAAGGTCGAACCGGCGTTGAGCTTGCTGGTCACCTCGACCCTGCCGTTGTGGGCAAGAACGATATGCTTGACAATGGCAAGCCCCAGACCGGTTCCACCCTGCGTACGGCTGCGCGCCTTGTCGCTGCGATAGAACCGCTCGAACAGTCTCGGCAGATGGTTGGAGGCTATGCCGACACCGGTGTCGGCAACACTGATTCTGACCACGTCGACGCCGTTTTCCGTGGCCGTTTTTACGGTCACGCTCACCGTGTCTCCATCTTTGCTGTATTGGATGGCGTTGACCAGCAGATTGACCAGCGCCTGCTCGATCAAGGTGGTGTTCATCGGCAGCTGGAGAGGGTCGGGACAGTCGAGGGTAATTGCCACCCCCTCATCCTCGGCGCGATGTTCGCAGGTTTCTATGGCCACGTCGAGTACCATGCAGAGACTGCCCGTCTCCAGCTTGATATGACCGTGATCGGCCTCCTGCTCGATGCGCGAAAGCGCCATCAGATCATCAATGATCTCGTTGAGCCGTTCCGCCTGCCGCAGAACGGTTTCGAGAAAGCGCAGCGCATCCTCCCGGTTTTCCAAAGCGCCGTCGAGAAGGGTCTCGACATACCCGCGTATGGAGGTGATCGGCGTGCGCAGTTCATGCGAAACATTGGCGACGAAATCACGGCGCATGGATTCGAGCCGTCTCAGCTTGGTGACATCGTTGAGAACCACCAGTACGCCGTGCATCGTGTTGTGCTGGTCGCTCAGCGAGACGATGTTGGTCTGCAAAAACTTCTGACCTTCGTCGTCCATATGGATGATCTCGTCCTCCATGGAAGTCCCGGTCCTGGTCACCTGCTTGATCTGTTCCTGCAGATCGATGTTTCGCAGCACCTCCTGGATGATCTTGCCCTTGGCGGCCTCACGCTCGATGCCCAGCAGCCTGGCCGCCGCCGAGTTGAGGTTGAGGATTCGCTCGCTGCTATCGACGGCAATGACCGATTCGACCATGCTGGAGAAGACCGTCTCCAGTTCGTTGCGTTGACTGCGGATGGTTTCGATGCGCTCGCCGAGCTGAGCCGCCATCCGGTCCATGGCCGACGCCAGGGTCGATACTTCGAGCGAGGCGGATGCACCCTTGAAGGTCGACATCCTGCCGCTGAAATCGCCCCTGGAAAAGCGCTCGGCGGCTTTCTTCATCTCCTCGAGCGGCCTGCTTATATTGCGCGAAACCAGCAGCGAGGCAAAGGCGGCCAGTAGCGCCAAGGCGGCCAGTCCGAAGAGCACCCGGCTGTAAATTCTTTGCATGGCCACCTCAATGGCATCGACTGTCACCGCCATGCGCAGTACCGCCGTCACCTCTGGTATCACCGTAAAAGCCGCATCTTTTTGGCTTTCGTCATATACGGGGATGGCCACATAAAGCATCTTTTTGCCCAGCGTCTTGGAATACCGCAGCGACGACCCGATCTCGCCGCCCAGTGCCTGGCGTATCTCAACCCGGTTGTGGTGGGGTTCCATGGTGGCCGGATTCTCGTTTGAGTCGGCGACAACCTTGCCATCGGCCATGATGACGGTAATGCGCGTATTAGACTCACGTCCGGAGATTTTACTGTAATCGCGGAGTTCGCCAATGGCTTCGCGCTTGAGCATGGTGGCCACAGGCAATCTGATCAGATAGGCTCTGGCCACCAGCCCATCTTCGAGCTCCTCGAGATAGAAGGTCTCCAGCGACGATCTGGTGAACCAGGCAATACAGATGACGGTGAGGATCAGAATGACAAGATTGGCCGGAAAAATCTGCCAGATAAGCTTTCTCTGTGTCATGCCTGTTCCTCTTCCTCGCCTTCCCTGTTGACCTTGAGCCGGTAGCCTATGCCCCTGACCGTTTCTATTATCCTGCCGGCATCCTTCATTTTCTTGCGAAGGCCGAATATCTGCACATCGATGGCGCGGGGAGTGATCAAAAAATCATAGCCCCGTACCGAGTCGATAATCTGCTGGCGGGTAAAAACCCAGCCGGGCTTTTTCGCCAGGAAGGTGAGTATGCCAAATTCGGTCATGGTCAGCTGCAGCGGCTCTTCGCCCAGCCGGACCTCGTGGCGCCCCTGGTCTATTCTCAGGTTGTGGATGGTCAGGATTTCCTGACTGCTGTCGCTTTCCGTGCTCTTACGATCCTCCGCCCGGCGCAGCACGGCTTTGATGCGGGCAATGAGCACCTTGGGGCTGAAGGGTTTGGTTATGTAGTCGTCGGCGCCGCTTTCAAGGCCGGCGATAACGTCTTCTTCCTCACCCTTGGCGGTAAGCATGATCACGGGCGCCTGCAGTTCATCGTCCGCATGTTGCTTGCGCAGGTGTTTACAGATATCGATGCCGGAAAGGCCGGGCAGCATCAAGTCGAGCAGAATGCAGTCGAAGAATTCGCTCTGAAAAAGTTCAAGGGCTTCCTCGCCTGAATCTGCGCAGGTTACATTATATCCCGCACGGATGAGGTTGTAGCTGACAAGCTGTTGGATGTCGGTGTCGTCTTCAACTATAAGAATGTGTTTTTTCTTCATGTGCCGGAATGTGTCGTGTCAAATTGAGGTTTCGGTACCGGTATCAGTCGCCCTTATCGTAGCGCACAGAGGATGTGGCCCTTTGCTTTATCGCAGAGTGGAAATGCGGCATCGCAGGTGTAACGGCGCTCTTTGTCAACTCATCCGCCTTCGTGGAAGACGGAGATGCCCTTTCGTCTAAACCCCCATGGCGAGGCCTTTTTCAGCGGAGGTTTCTTACTCTGTCACAGAAGGATGCCCCATTTGCCCGGCCCCCGCAATATCTTTCATAACCCCTAATGCAATCCTAATATTCTTTTAACTCTGTAAAAATATTCATCGTCTACTTTCTCGATACAGAAACGCAGAAACGATCACACCACACGGTGAATAATCATGCACTCCATCTCGGAGAGAAAATGCTTCCACACTATACCTTCCACCATGAGCTGGACAAACTGAACAAAAAGCTTTTGGAGTTGAGTGCCAAGGCCGAGGACAGGGTCCGTCGTGCCGCCCAGGTCATAGACAGCCAGGATCCGGTAACCATTCAGTCCATCATCGTCTCCGATTATGAAATCGATGAACTGGAAATCGAGGTTGAAGAAGACTGCCTGAAGATACTGGCCCTGCACCAGCCGGTGGCCAGCGACCTCCGCTTCATCATCGCCGTAATCAAAATAAACAACGAGATTGAACGCATCGCCGATATAGCCGTGAACATGGCCATGCGGGTCGAGACCATATCCAAGTGCCGGCCCATCGAGATAGGCTTCGATTTCAGCACCATGTCGGACAAAGTTACCACCATGCTGCGCATGAGCCTCGATGCCCTGGTGCACCGCGATGCCAAATCCGCCCGCAAGGTCTTTCTCATAGACGATGAAGTCGATGCCATGAGAAATGAGGCATACAGACACATCACCAAAATGATTCCCAGCCATCCCAACGAAGCCGACTGCCTCATCAATACCTATCTGCTGGCGCGTCACCTGGAGCGCATAGCAGATCGGGCGACCAACATAGCAGAAGAAGTGGTCTATCTCGTTGAGGGGACCATTGTACGCGCTGTCTCATAGGCAGCAAGATATCGAGGCACAATCAACACGGACCGCACAGCGATGATCTACTCCTATTTTCTTCCCCTTCTGCTGGTTTTCACCATTATCGCCTATTACCTTGGCATGAACCGCGCCAGCACCGCGGCCAGAGGCAACGGCGGGAGGAAGACTCTGCATTCGCTTCCCGGATACTACGGGATCTATACGGCCATATGGTGCGCCGTTCCCGCCCTCGTTCTCTACGGCCTCTGGCAGGTGCTGGAGTCCACCATCATCACCTCGATGGTGACGCAACGTCTGCCGCTGCAACTGCGCAATGTCACCCCCGCGGAAATGACGCTGGTGATAAACGATATCAAAAACGTCGTCTCCGGCGATTTCGTCGCCGCCGCCGGCGATGTTGCCATCCGTGAGGCGGCCGATACCTATCTCCGGCTGCAGCAGCGCTTCAGGATGATCGTCGGCCTCATGCTGATTGCGGTCGCCGCACTCAGCATCATCCCGGCCTACAGGAAAATCACGCCTGTCATGGAGGCGCGCAACGCCGTCGAGAAAATCGTCACCTATTTTCTTCTCGGCTGTTCGGCAATCGCCGTCTTGACCACCATCGGCATTATTTTCTCGGTGCTCTTCGAAGCAATCCGCTTTTTCAAGGCGGTGCCGATAACCGACTTCCTCTTCGGCCTGGACTGGAGTCCGCAGATGGCCATACGCCAGGATCAGGCCGGATCTTCCGGGGCCTTCGGGGCGATTCCGGTCTTCGCCGGCACCATGCTCATCGCCATGATCGCCATGCTGGTGGCCATTCCCATCGGCTTGATGTCGGCCATTTATCTCTCGGAATATGCCGACCGGAAGTTCAGAACCGTGGCCAAACCGCTTTTGGAAATACTCGCCGGCATACCAACAGTAGTCTACGGCTTTTTCGCGGCACTGGTGGTGGCGCCGCTGATCCGGGATACCGGCGCTCTGATCGGTCTCGACGTCGCCTCGGAAAGTGCGCTGGCAGCCGGCACCGTCATGGGGGTGATGATCATCCCCTTCGTCTCCTCGCTCTCCGACGACGTCATTCATGCCGTACCCCAGTCCCTGCGCGACGGCAGCTACGCCCTCGGAGCCACCAAATACGAGACCATCCGCAGCGTCATCATCCCGGCGGCGCTGCCGGGCATCGTCGGCGGTATTCTGCTGGCGGTGTCTCGCGCCATCGGCGAAACCATGATCGTCGTCATGGCGGCAGGACTCTCCGCCAACCTCACGGCCAACCCCTTCGAGGCGGTTACCACGGTGACGGTACAGATCGTCACCCTGCTGGTGGGCGACCAGGAGTTCGACAGTCCCAAAACCCTGGCAGCTTTTGCCCTGGGCCTGTTCCTCTTTGTCTTTACCCTGATCCTCAACTTCATCGCTTTGCACGTGGTCCGCAAATATCGAGAACACTATGAATAACAGGCCTTCACCACACGACGGGAACCAGGATATGCAGAATCAACGACACATCTCCGAAGCAATCAACAAAGGGTTGAAACGTCGCTACAGGGCGGAACAACGTTTCAGGAAATTGGGCATTACCGCCATCGCCATTGCCCTGCTTTTTCTGTTCTCCCTTTTCTATGCCATTATCTCCAAGGGATATCCAGCCTTCCAGCAGACCTATGTGGCTCTCGATATCACCTTCGCCGAGGAAATCTTTCAGGGCGAGAACCTCGCCGATGCCAATTATCTCGGCCTGGTCAAATCGACCCTGCGCCAGATGTTTCCGGAGGTGAAAGAACGGCGGGAGAAGCGTAAGCTCTACAGTATGGTCAGCCCGGGCGCTGCATTTATACTGCAGGACATGGTGGTCGACAACCCCGGCCTTATCGGTTCCACCCAGACCGTCTGGGTACCTGCCGATGATGATATCGACATGTTCATGAAAGGCAAAATCGATCCGACGCTGCCGCAGGGCTCCAGGCGCATCTCCGACAGCCAGCTGGAATGGACCAGATCCCTGCAGGATGCCGGTAAAATAGAAAAACGCTTCAACACCATCTTCTTCACCGCCGGCGATTCGAGAGAGCCCGAGCTGGCAGGCATTCTCGGGGCGGCGACGGGTTCTTTTTACACGCTGCTCATCACCCTGGGACTTTCCTTTCCCATCGGCGTTGCCGCAGCCGTCTACCTCGAGGAATTCGCCCCGGCCAACAACCGCTGGACCGATCTCATCGAAATCAATATCAACAACCTGGCGGCTGTGCCATCGATCATCTTCGGTCTGCTGGGTCTGGCGATCTTCATCAACTTCTTCGGCCTGCCCCGATCAACGCCCCTGGTCGGCGGGCTGGTGCTGACGTTGATGACCCTGCCCACCATCATCATAGCCGGGCGGGCCTCGCTCAAATCGGTGCCGCCCTCCATTCGCGAGGCCGCCCTTGGTGTGGGCGCCTCCAAGCTGCAGACCATCACCCACCATGTGCTGCCGCTGGCGCTGCCCGGCATGCTCAC
>CAKZOA010000016.1 GCA_937132035.1 uncultured Desulfobulbaceae bacterium
GGTAGACAGCTTCAAACCTCTTTTCTGGGGACCGCAAGAGCTGCCGCCGCCTGTTGTCGTAAAAAGAGTAGAGAAATTCCCGCCCAATTGGCGGATACCAATAGGAGAGGCTGTATGATTATCTGCGTTGATTTCGACGGCACTGTCGTCGACCACCGATTTCCAGAAATTGGCAAACCTGTTCCTGGGGCAATCAAATGGATGAAAAAGTTCAATAGATATGGTGCCAAGCTGATTCTCTGGACCATGCGCTCTGACAGCAGGCTTTTTAAGACAGCACTGAGTGATGCCAAAAAGTACCTGACGGATGAGGGTGTTGAACTCTATGCAGTGAATGAAAATCCATTGCAGAAAAGCTGGACGGACAGCCCCAAGGTGCATGGCAATGTCTACGTCGATGATTCGGCTTTCGGCTGTCCACTGATTTTTCCCACGGGGTTTCATCGTCCCTGTGTCGACTGGGAGGCGGTTGGACCGGAACTCGAGCGCATGCTGCTCTCCCATGCCTGAATGACTTGAACTGGTTGTGGGGCAGGCGACGGGTTTTCCTTGCCGGCTCAGCCGCCAGGCCGGGGAAAATAGAATTGGAGTTAGCTTTACGAAGCGGTGAGATTATGGTTAAATGCCCTCGCGAAAGGCGCCGGATGCCGGTGGTCTTTGTCAGGAGTAAAGCCCTACCGGAGTCGTGTGCCGGTAATTTTCTTTCCGCGAAGATATTACGATTATAAAGGATTACACCATGGGGTCCACCGTTGTTCAGCTCTACAGAGCCCTTGATGAGACTCGGGCATACTGTTTTAATGTCGAATCTGCGCAGCCCCTGACCGACAGGGAAATGGAGTGTTTACGTCTCGTTCTGGCAGAGGGCCTGCTTATCGGTACGGTGTCGACTTCGCCGTTGCTGACAGGCGACAGGGTCGTCGAGGTAGGGCCAAGACTCAACTTCGCCACGGCCTGGTCCTCGAACATGGTATCGATCTGCAGGGCCATCGGACTGCATACCATTACCCGCATCGAACGTTCAAGGAGATATCTGGTCCCCGAAGGCCTTGACATCAAAGCATTTATCGCCTCTCGTCATGACCGCATGACCGAATGCCACTATCCCCGGCCGCTGACCAGTTTTGCCACCGGCGTGGTTCCGGAGCCGGTGTACGAAGTCGATCTCATAACCAAGGGGCCCAAGGCACTGGAGGAAATCCCCGGCATCTCAATGGATGAGTGGGATCAAAACCTCTATTACGACTACTTTGTCAACAAACAGGGCCGCAATCCGACCATAGTCGAGATCATGGATCTCAACAACGCCAACTCCGAGCATTCCCGACACGGTTTTTTCAAGGGAAGACAGATTATTGACGGCAAAACCAGTGATGCCACCCTGTTTGAGATGGTAAGTGACACCCTCAAGGCCAATCCCAAGGGGTCGATCGTTGCCTTCAAGGACAATTCCAGTGTCGTCGCCGGTTATGAAATCACGACGCTGTTGCCCGCAAGTCCGGGCGCTCCCTGTTCCTTTCGGGAAAAGAAGGTGGTCTACGATATACTGCTGACGGCTGAGACCCACAACTTTCCCACGGGCGTGGCGCCTTTTCCCGGAGCGGAAACCGGAACCGGTGGCCGAATCCGCGACGTCCAGGCCACCGGCCGTGGGGCTTTTGTCATCGCTGGTACCGCCGGCTATTGTGTAGGTGATTTGAACATTCCCGGTTATCCGCTACCCTGGGAGAGCAGTGCTCCGCGGTCTGAAAATCTTGCTTCGCCGCTGGAAATCGAGATCGAGGCCAGCAACGGTGCCTCCGACTATGGCAATAAATTCGGCGAGCCTTTGATCCAGGGCTTCACCAGATCTTTTGATCTGCAGCTCAACAACGGCGAGCGTTGGGCCTACCTCAAACCCATCATGTTCACCGGCGGTGTCGGTCAGATAGACCATCTGCATGTCGAAAAAGGCCCGCAGGAGAAGGGCTTGCTCATTGTCCAGGTGGGCGGGCCGGCATATCGGGTAGGCTTTGGCGGCGGTGCCGCCTCAAGCATGCTCCAGGGTGAAAATGTCTCCGATCTCGATTTCGATGCCGTTCAACGTGGCGATGCGGAAATGGAGCAGAAAATGAATCGGGTTATCCGGGCCTGCAACGAAATGGGCGACTCGACGCTGATCGATGTCATTCATGATCAGGGGGCCGGAGGCCCGGCCAACGTTCTCAAAGAACTGGTGGAGGACTCGGGCGGCTGGGTGGAGATACGCAATATCCGGGTGGGTGATCCGACTATGTCGGTGCTGGAGATCTATGTGGCCGAGTACCAGGAGCGCAATGGCTTTCTCATTCGTCCTGAGAATATCGAACGATTCGAGCAGATATGCGCCCGGGAGAAGGTCTCCTGCGAAGTGCTCGGGGAGGTGACCGGCGACCTTCGCTTTGTTCTCCATGATGCCCGGAACAGCACCACGCCGGTTGATATCGAACTAGATGTCCTGCTGGGCAACATCCCCCAGAAGGTCTTCGAAGACAGGCGCCTCGACCGCGATCTAGTGCCCCTGGTCTTCGATATGGAAATGCCGGTGCTGGATGCCCTCAATGATGTCCTCTGTTTGGTATCCGTGGGCTCCAAGCGCTTTCTCACCAACAAGGTCGACCGGGCCGTAAGCGGTCTTGTCGCTCAGCAGCAGTGCTGCGGGCCTCTGCAGTTGCCCTTAAGCGATGTCGCTGTCGTCGCCCAGAGTCATCTCGGCAGGACGGGACTGGCAACGGCCATTGGTGAGCAGCCGGTGAAGATGCTCGTCGATCCCGCCGCCGGTGCGCGCATGGCCGTGGGCGAGGCTTTGACCAACCTGATGTGGGCCCGGGTAGAGGATCTGGAGCAGGTGAAGTGCTCAGCCAACTGGATGTGGGCGCCGAAGCTGCCAGGCGAGGGCGCTGCCATTCACGATGCCGCCAGGGCCATGCGTGATGCCATGATCACCCTCGGCATCGCCGTGGATGGGGGCAAGGACAGCCTGTCGATGGCCACCGTTGTCGGCGATCAGACGGTCAAGTCACCGCGGGAGCTGGTGATCTCGCTCTACGGGGCCATGCCGGATATTACCAAGGTGGTCACACCCGATATCAAAGAGCCCGGCTCAGTGCTGCTGTTTATCAACTTGAGCAAGGACTATAATCGTCTCGGCGGCTCCGCCTTCGCCCAGACCCAGGGGCAGATAGGCTATCTGGTTCCCGACATGCGCTCTCCGGAGATCCTTAAAAAATGTTTCAACACCGTCCAGAAGCTCATCGACAAGAGTCTGATTCTGGCCGGCCATGACCGTAGCGACGGCGGGCTCATTGTAACGCTTTTGGAGATGGCCTTCGGCGGCAACTGCGGTCTCAAGGTGAACGTCCAGGGCTGGGAGTCGGCCATCGCCTCCCTTTTTTCCGAGGAGTTGGGCATCGTTATGGAAATACGCCAAGACATGCTCGAAGAGGTGAAATATCACTTTGACATTGACGGAATCATCTATGAAGAAATAGGCCGGACCGTAGTCGAGCCACAGATCACCATTTCCTACAACAAAGACATCGTCCTTCAGGAAAAAATGCATGTCCTCAGGCAAATCTGGGAGGAGACCAGCTACCAGCTTGAGCGATTGCAGATGAACGCAGAGTGCGCCGACGAGGAGAAAAGAAATATCTTTCAGCGCATCGGTCCGGCCTACAGCATGAGTTTTCGTCCCGAGCCTACCGACCGTAAATTGATACTGCAGGAGAATAAACCCAGAGTCGCCATACTCCGAGATGAGGGATCCAACTCCGACAGGGAGATGACCGCCGCCTTTTACGCTGCCGGTTTCGAACCCTGGGATGTCTGTATGACCGATCTCCTTCAAGGCCGTATCGATCTTGACGGTTTTCGCGGCCTGGCGGCGGTGGGCGGTTTTTCCTACGCCGATGTGCCGGAGTCGGCCAAGGGCTGGGCGGCGACTATTCTCTTCAATGACCGTCTCAAAGAGATGTTTGAGGCATTTTACAGTCGCAGCGATACCTTCAGTCTCGGTGTCTGTAACGGCTGCCAGCTCTTCGGCCTGCTCGGCTGGGTTCCCTGGCGCGGACTGAAGGCTGAGGAGCAGCCTCGTTTTGTCTCCAACATATCTCGTCGTTTCGAATCGCGATGGACGTCGGTGAAGGTCGAAAAATCAAAGGCCATTATGCTTGCCGGCATGGAAGAGCTGGTTTTCGGTATCCATGTCGACCATGGCGAGGGGCGCTTGATTTTTCCCGAGCCAGCCGTTCAAGACAGAGTCATGAGCGATGGAATGGCCCCCCTCTTCTATGTCGACGACCACTCCAAACCGACGCTCGACTATCCCTTCAATCCCAATGGTTCTGCGGCCGGCATAGCTGGGCTCTGCTCCGAAGACGGCAGGCATCTGGCCCTGATGCCCCATCCAGAGCGGGCCTTTCTGCCCTGGCAGGCTCACTATCTGCCTGCTGAAATGGCTGATCTGGAGGTTACCCCCTGGATGCGCATGTTCCAGAACGCCTATGACTGGTGCCGGAAGAGTTGAAAAAGAGCGCTGCCCGAGCAAAGGCCTCGGTCGCAACCAGGATACAGTAGCCGGCTACTCTGCGTCTGCACGATTACCGGTTCCCCCCTTACATACTGCTGTTGCCTGATTACTCCGGGGAGTTGCGTGAGGTAATCAGGCAAAAAACAGTGTTTTCCCACTCATCGCCATACCTTCATACCCGGAGTCCCAGCTGTTGTCGTCCTGGCAGCAGATGTCGCCATAAGCCAAGCCCAGCCGCTAATGTTTCACGAGTTGAGATGGTCTGCTCGACGAGGAGACCTGTGAGGTAAGCATCTCCAGAACACCGGTATGAGACTGGCTGAAACTCATGGGTAATCAGAAAAAAAATGGAATACCACCGTTGTATTTCACCTCGTAGTAGATACCCTTTCATTGTGGAGATCAACAGTTTGCCCCGTTGGGGGGAGTGGTTCAGAGACCCTGCCAGTTGTAACATTTCCTTGAAAACAACAGAAATGTATGAAGATAATAAAAATAGGACACCGCGTTAAGATAATCGCTCAAGGAGGCCACGATGGCAGCAAATAAGAACATAACGCTTCATCATCATCTGACGGCAGTGAAAAAGGGCGAGAGGGTCTTCGAAAACGCCTTTCAGAGTGTCTCCCGCATGGTACTGCAGGGCGTGATCCAAAAGGTACTGGTCAACGGCAAGACCACCTTTGACTTCACCGTGTTCAGGGAGGGCAAGAAACATATAATCGGCATGTATGACGAGATCAACTCCTTCGTCTCTTTCGTCAAGGATGCGGCTGAAGGGGGGTCTTCCAAGGAGATGGCCTTTGTGCTGGTCGGCGAACCCGGCAACGGGAAGACTTTTCTGGTCGAATATGTCTGCAGTCTCTACAGAAATTTTCTCGCGCTGCCGGAAAACCGCAAGTACACCTTCAGATTTACCGGTCTCGACCAGATTGACGGCTACGGTAATATCAAGGTGGTCGAATCGCAGACCTACGAGGACCCGATGATTCTGGCCATGAACCTTCATGAGGGCATGGAGGAGTCGCAGAATTATCTTGCCAGGAGATACCGGCTCGAAGATGCGCAGATGGAGAGATGGTACGAGAACTATCGGCCCCTTGGCGCCTGCTCCGCCTATATCTGGAATGACATTCGTAATCACGCCGACGGCAAGCTCGACGACATGCTCAAACATATCGAGATCGTGCCGGTGCCATTGACGGAGAGCCTGGGAACGGTGACTGGAAAATATCCGGCCAAGGACAAGATAACCTCCTCGGCCGTCGATCTGCTAGGAGAAGAATCCATCCAGCGGCTGCTGCATATAACCGACACCAACAACCCCTATCGCTTCGATCTGCGGCGCGGAGCCCTGGCGCGGGTAGCCGGCGGCGGCATACATTTCAGCGATGAAATCTATAAGAATAAAAAGGATCTGGTACAGGTGTATCTCGGTATAATCCAGAATCGGACCATCGAGATCGACGGCTATAAATGGCCCATCGACACCCTCATCATCGCTACCAGCAACAATTCAGAATTCAATCGCTTCCTGTCGGAGAAGGAAGAGGCGCCAATTGTCGACCGTTGCCGCATCTGTTATGTGGCCCACAACACCAACTATAAGCTGCAGCACGATCTCACTGCGTACGCCGTCGGCAACGAGGCCAAGTCAACGCTTACCGGCGAGGCCATGCATCAGGATCCCAATCTCAACTATGCCGCCTCCATAGCCGTGGTGCTGAGCCGTCTGCCTCGCAGCGAGAAGCTGACCACCATCGAAACCATGAAGTTGGCCTCGGGCGAGGTGGCTGGAGAAAAATCTATAAAGACCCTCTCCGAGGTAATAGATACTCTCAACCAGGAACCGGACATAACCAAGCGCTTCGGTCAGAAGGGCCTCGGCCAGAGAAACCTGGGACGCTCCATCCAACTGCTGCTGGAAAGCTCGGAGACCAATGAGGGTTCCTGCATGTTCGCCTATGACATCTTTCACGCCCTCGAACGCGTTATTCTCGACTATGTCTCCGAGGCGAATGACCGCACCAAGTTTCTTGACGATCTCAAGATAGCCAAGGGACTGTACCGTGAACGGATCATGACGGAGATGTTCAACGCCTATATGGACGAGCCGCTGGCCATCCGCAAGGATGTCATGCATTATGTCAACATGATCATCGGCATCGACGCCGAGAATCTCGGGCCCGACAAGATGTGGAAATACAAGAATCCGCAAACGGGCGAACTCCAGGCGCTGAAAATCGACGAACGCTACATCGACTCGGTCGAGGACCGTCTCGGTCTGAAGACCAGGGAACAGAAGGAGACCTTCCGCACCTCCATTCGCAAGATATACGGGCAGAAGATTTCAGTCGACCCCAACTACGACTTCATGGACAATCTCGAACTGGTCAAGGCGGTGACCGATGTGCGCCTGAAATCCGACATAGCCGGAGCCGGCAGCCTCATCGGTGCTCTGGCCAACAGGACCAATGAGGAGAACCAGAAACTCTATGACCGGATGATCGACACCATGCTGGGCAAACTCAACTACTGCCAGACCTGCGCCCAGAAGACCATAGAATATTTTTGTACCCAGGAAGATGAAAACTAACCGCCGGCATGCCATTGGCGGTGGGCGGTCGGGATGCGTATGAACCGTAAACACAAAGAGCTGCTTGCCCGGTTGCAAGAAGAAAAGCTGACTCCGCAACAGAAGCAGGAGATTATGGAGCAGCTGCGCCTTCTTGAAGAGACCCGGGCCGAGGAGCCATCGGAGACGCCCTTCGTCGCCGGTGTCTATGATTACCACGATCTGCAGCTTTTGCACGACGGCGTCGTTATGAGAATGGCGCAGAGCTCGACGCACAGTCTCGATGATCTCATAGCCCGCGACGGACAGAGGGAAAAGGACGGTTTTCCCCGCAAGATCCGCATCGGCAAGATGATCAAACCGAGCCAGAGCGGCGCCGAAAAGGTGGTGGTAGTGCCGACGACGGTGGAGGAAAAACTGCTGCATGACTCCATCAGCGTAGAAGAGGAGGAAGAAGGGGGTGAAGGCGGCAGCGGAGAAGGCGAGGAAGGCGAAGTTATCGGCGAGCAGCCAATCAGGCAGGAACAGGGCGGCGAAGGTGGTTCCGGACAGGGAGAGGGCGGAACCCATGAGACCGATACCAATGCCTATGACATGGGCCGCATTCTCACCGAGCAGTTCCATCTGCCCAATCTCAAGGAAAAGGGCAAGAAACGTTCGCTGACCCGCTACTCCTACGACCTCACCGACCGTAATCGCGGCTTTGGCCAGATACTGGACAAAAAGGCGACGCTGCGGCGGATAATCGAAACCAACATCGGTCTTGGACGCATCACTGCCGGGCAGAGCGTCCGGCCGGAGGAGTTGCTGATCTCGCCTGCGGACCGCATTTACAAGATCCTCTCCCGCGAGAAGGACTATGAATCACAGGCGGTGGTCTTTTTCGTCCGCGACTACTCGGGCTCCATGCACGGCAATCCCACCGAGCTGGTGGTCACCCAGCATGTACTCATCTATTCCTGGCTGATATACCAGTATGAAAATCAGGTGGAAACCCGCTTCGTCCTCCATGATACCGAAGCCAAAGAGGTGGAGGATTTCCATACCTATTACAATCTCAAGGTGGCTGGTGGTACCCAGGTGGCTTCCGCCTACCGGCTGGTCAACGACATCGTTGAACAGGAAAGCCTGGAACGCGATTATAATATCTACGTCTTTCACGGCACCGACGGCGACGACTGGGATACCAGCGGCAAGGAGACCCTGCCGCAACTGGAGAAGATGCTGGAGTACGCCAACCGCATTGGCATCACCATCGCCGAAAACGGATACGGCATAAGCGGCGGTTCCGAGGTGGAAAAATATCTGAAAAAGTCCGGTCTGCTTGAAGATAAAAAGGATTTGCTGCGCCTCGATGTTATGCAAAAAGACAGCGATGAACCGCGTCTGATCGAGGGGATCAGAAAACTGACCTCCTGAACCGCTCGGTGCATAAAAAAATAGGAGTGCGGGGTCGGAGACGGGCAGGGATTTAGGCGCGATTACAGGAAAGAGAGGTTCTCGAGATGGAACTGATAAGCCAGCACGCCAAGAAGATAATGGAAGGCTGCAAGGAACGGGCATGGCAGCACGGCCTGCGTTTCCAGGAGGAGAGCCTTGAATATATCGTCACCAACCGCGACCTGCTCGAGCTCTCACCCAAGAACATGATACCCACCCTCTATGATTACTGGGTGCAGGATGTCGAGGTCCTCAAGGAAAAAGGCCGTTACGAACTCTATCCCGGCAATCCCTATGAAACGGTAATCAACACCCGGCCGGCCATCTCCTTCTACAACGACAATAACCCCGACTGGCTCAATGTCATGATTTTCTACCATGTCATCGGCCATATCGATTTTTTTCAAAACAATCTCTACTTTCGTCATACCTGGGATTATGACTTTTCTTCCAGGGCACTCTCCGACAAACGGATGATCGCCAAACTGCGCTCGGAGAAGGGGCGTTGGGTCGACTACGTCATTGAATTCGCCAGGGCCATCGACAACCTGGTGGGCTATCATCAACTGCTGTCACGGTTTAGCGGTTTAAAAAACCTCCAGAAAAAGAGCAGGCTCGATTTTTATTTCGACATCTTCCTGCAGCGAAACAAAAAGGTCTCGGTTGCCTCCTATGTCAAGGAGATTGAACGCTACAATGGTCTGGTCAAGGAAAACCCAGCCGAGGCGGAGTATCGGTTCATCGAATCGGTACAGACGAAGAACGCCGAGTTCGAATCACTCTACGGAAAATATGCACAGGGGAAGAAGAGTGGAGCAGGCCAGGATATCTTTGAGTTTCTCATGGAGAATTCCGAGTTCCTCAACAAAGAAAATAATCGCTGGATGCTGATGGTCATGGAAGCGGTACGCACCACTTCCCTCTACTTCCAGCCGCAGATACGCACGAAGATCCTCAACGAAGGGTGGGCCAGCTACTGGCATGAGGAGCTCTTTTTCAACGATGACCGTATTAACGGGCATGAAATCAATTTTGCCATCGTCAACGCCAAGGTGACGGCCATGCCCAGAGTGGGGCTCAACCCCTATGCCCTGGGAATGCGTCTGTTTGCCTATATCGAGGAACTCGCCAACAAGGGGAAGATATCCAGAGCCTTTCAGTACCTCCAGGACAGAGAAATGCGCCAGAGGTTCGATGATAAAGCCGGCAGCGGTCGGGATTTGATTTTTCATGTGCGTGAAAATTGTTCCGATTCAATGTTCATCAATTCATTTCTGGACCAGGACTTCGTTGACCTGCACAGGCTTTTTGTCAGCGGCAAGCGCCTCAACAAGGAACGCATGACCTGGCAGTATTATGTCAAGAGCCGCGATGCCGGCGAATACAAGCAAATGGTGCTCGACTCACTCTACCATCCGCCCTCGGTGGAAATAGCAACCGGCGAAGACAACGGTCTCTATCTCAATCATGTTTTTGAAGGAAAGCCACTGGTCAAGGATTATATTAAAGGAACCCTGTTGGGCATCGAATATCTCTGGGGGGGACCGGTTTTTCTCGATACCTCGGAGGCGGTGCTGCGCAACGCCACCCTGCCCGCCGGTTCACTGCAGAAGGCGGAAAAACCCCCGCAGGAGGTGGAGTGGAGGCGGATGCGCTACCGGATGAAGGATCGAACACTCAGCAGAAAAGATATCAGTTAAGGCGTTGTCCGTGCATGGCAAGTCGGAGGCTGAAGAAGGAAGAATGCCAATGTCGAATGTGACGAAAGCACTTGAAAATGTTCGCCAAAGCGAGAGGGAGTGGAAACAGCTGCCAACGCTGTCCTTTCAGCAGTTTCTCGATGAGCTGAGCAGCAGGCCGGAGACCATGCTTCGCAATGTCTATCAGTATTATACGGACATGTTCAACACCTATGTCCATCCTGAACAGGATGAGTACCAGGATGACCCCGAATCCATTAACTACATCAACTACGACAGCACCAAGCTGTTCGTGGAGAATTCCGACCGGCCGTTTTTCGCCGATCGCCTCTTTGCCAACCGGCTGGCCAGCCATGTCGAATCCGTCGCTCTCGGCGCCCAGCAGAACAAGATATACATTTTCGAGGGTCCCCACGGCAGCGGCAAATCGACCTTTCTCAACAATCTGTTGCGCAAGTTCGAGGAATATTCGACTACCCGGGAAGGCCAGCGTTACGAGACGGTCTGGCGTCTGCGGCGGGACCATCTTGTCGGTGGCGTTCACTCGCTCAACACCCTGACCGACAGACTGGCATGGTATCTGGAGAACGAGGGCAAGGGCGAGCTGGCCGAAGAGATGCGTGGCGTCTGCAAAAACGACGCGGAAATAGGCAACTACTTCGAGGTGGTCTGTCCAAGCCATGACAATCCTATTCTGCACATACCCAAAAACACCCGCCGCCAGTTTTTCGATGATCTGCTTGACAACGAAGAGTTCAAATGGAAGCTGTTCACCGAGAAGGGCTATGAATGGGTTTTCCGCAACACCCCGTGCACCATCTGCCTCTCCCTCTACCAGTCGTTGATGCGGCAGCACAATGATCCGCGGCAGGTCCTGGAGATGGTCTATGCCAGACCCTATATCATCAACCGCCGCATCGGCGAAGGTATTTCGGTGTATAATCCCGGCGACAAACCGCAGCGCAACAACGTCTACCGCAATGAGATGGTCCAGCGCTGCCTCGATGCCCATTTCAGCGATTCCAGTATGGTCAACTATATCTATTCGAGCTATGCCAAGACCAACGACGGCATTTATGCACTCATGGATATAAAATCCCATAATAGCGACCGCCTGATGGAGTTGCACAACATTATCAGTGACGGCGTCCACAAGATCGAAGATACCGAGGAATATGTGACTTCGCTGCTCCTTGCCCTGATGAACCCCGAAGACAAAATGCTGCTCAAGGATCTCCAGGCCTTCTCGGACAGGATTGAATACATCAATATTCCCTATATTCTTGATCTCAAAACCGAGGTGGAGATATACCGTAACACCTTCGGTAAACATATTGACGAGAACTTCCTGTCGCGAGTGCTGCACAATTTCGCCCGGGTCATCATCGCTACGCGGCTGCATACCAGATCGGAGGCCATGCTTGACTGGATTGGTGATCCGGAAAAATATGATCTCTACTGCGACGAGAACCTGCAGCTGTTGAAGATGGAGATCTATACCGGCCACATCCCCAAATGGATTACCGAAGCGGATTTCAAGAAATTCACCGCCAAACGTCGACAGAAAATTATCGCCGAGTCTGAAAAAGATGGCTGGAAGGGACTCTCCGGGAGGGATTCCTTGAAGATGTTCAACAAATTTTTCACCCAGTACTCTTCCGAAGACAAGCTCATCGATATGTCGATGCTGGTCGCCTTTTTCAAGAAATATTGCAAGCGGGATAAGAATATCCTGCCAATGAACTTTCTCGATTCCCTGTTGAAGATGTACAATTATTCCATCCTCCAGGAAGTGAAGGAGTCACTCTATTACTACAATGAGGTGCAGATTCACCGGGCAATCAAAAACTATATGTTCGCCGTCAACTTTGAGCCGGGTGCGGTGGAAACCTGCACGTTTACCGGTGAGAGGCTGGAAATCGACGAGGATTTCTTTTACATGGTGGAGTCGAAACTGCTCTCTGAGCCAGGCGATGCCGTCTCCTTCCGCAACGATGTGCAAAAGCAATACACAGCAGTCACCCTTCCTCAGGAAATACTTCGAGACAATATAGATATATCCGAGACCCATCTGTTTGAACATCTGCACAGCAAATATGTCCATAATCTCAAAGAAAAGGTTCTTGAGCCTTTCCTGAAAAATGAAAACTTCCGCATGGCAGTCAAAGACTTCGGCGAGGATACCTTCAAGACCTATGACAGAAAGATTCGAGAGGATGTTACCTATATGATCGAAAACCTGCAGAGGGAATACCACTATTCCAGCAGAGGGGCCAAAGAGATATGCATCTATGTGATCGACAACCACCTCGCTGAACGTTTTTCCGGACTCATCGCTTAGTCAGGAGAGTGCTTGGACCATGGGGGTGGCGCCGGTTTGTGATGCTCACAGGTCTTACCGACGGGGTGTACGTCCCGGCTCGTCAAAGACCCAGGTTGCCGTCCCTGGATAAGAAAATCGTCACGGCACTCTTTGAAAAATCGCCAGACATTACTATTGTTAAGACAGTTTCACAGACATCTATTCGATGAAGACCTGATGTATTCACCGACAACTCTTTATAGAGGAGAATCATATGGCTACAATAACGCTCAAGGGCAATGAAATAGAGACCGTTGGCGAACTACCGCAAGTGGGAAGTAAAGTCCCCGCTTTCACCCTGACAAAGACCGACCTGGCAGACTCCACCCAGAACGACTATGCCGGTAAGGCGCTGGTCTTCAATATTTTCCCAAGCATAGACACTCCCGTTTGCGCCACCTCCGCCAGGAGGTTCAACAGTGAGGCTTCTTCCCTCGATAATACCGTTATTCTCTGTGTTTCTGCCGATCTTCCCTTCGCCCATGGTCGTTTTTGCGAGGCGGAAGGTTTGAGCAATGTCGTCCCGCTCTCGACCTTTCGCTCTCCGAGTTTCGGCAAGGATTTCGGTGCGGAGATAACCACCGGGCCGCTGGCTGGCCTGCTCTCTCGGGCAATCGTTGTCACCGACGCCGAGGGCGTTGTGCGGTATGTCGAACAGGTTCCTGAAATCGCTCAGGATCCAGATTTCGATGCAGCGCTTGCCATTCTCAAATAATTTTCCAATGACTCCGTCGGCGGTTTCTTCGTTTTCGGCAACGGGGAAGCCGTCATGGCCCTTGCTGTTCAAGTCTGCAAATCCTTATGCCCTTTTTCAGGTAGTGAAGCGTTCTGTTCCTTCCCCTCGTGTTTTTGCCGTTGTATTCGTGTCTTTTCGTCTGCGGTATAAAATCGGCTAACCCTTTTTCTTAACCTTCAAGCCCAGCCGCTTCAGCGGATGTCGGCTTTGACCGTGGTCGCCATCCTTAAAGCAAAGAGGTAAGTTTTTGAAAGAGTATTTGCTTACCCCGTTCTTCTCAGCCACTCGGTCTGAGACAGGGA
>CAKZOA010000017.1 GCA_937132035.1 uncultured Desulfobulbaceae bacterium
TATTCAGGAACTCAAGGAAAAAATCGCCGATCTCACCGCCGGCATATTCGCCTCCGAATCGCTGGTGTACCGACTGGCCGGGCTTCTCGATGCCAAGCTGGAAACCATCGACAAGTCCATAGACAATTACTACGAGGAATACCTCAAGGGTATCGAGGAATATGCACCGGAATGCGGTATCTCCAAGGTCTTCTGTTCGGAAGTGCTGGCGAGAACCGTCGACGAGGTGGTGCAGATTCACGGCGGCTACGGTTACGTCAGCGAGTATCCGGCCGAGCGGTATTACCGCGACGAGCGCATCAATAGAATCTTTGAGGGGACCAATGAGATCAATCGCCTGCTCATCCCCGGCATGATCCTGCGCAAGGCCATGAAGGGTGAACTGCCCCTGCAGGCCGAGTCCATGAAGGCCTTTGAATCGCTGATGACGCCAAGCTTCGAGGAGATAGAGGACAAGCCCTTCGCTGCCGAGAAAGCTCTTTTGAAAAACATGAAAACCCTGTTCCTGATTCTCGCTGGTGCCGGTGTCCAGAAGTTCATGGACAAGCTGGCCAATGAGCAGGAGATTCTGATGGCGGCGGCCGATCTCTCCATTCAGATCTTTGCCCTGGAAAGCGCTGTGCTGCGGGCCGAGAAGAACTATGAGGCGGCCTCCGACCGCAAGAAGGAGCTCTACCTTGCCGTCGTCAAGACCTTTGCCTTCGAGGCCTCTGAAATAGCAGGATCGGCAGCGAGAAAGGGCGCCTTCTACATCGAGGAGGGCGACACCCTGACCATGATTCTCTCCGGCGTTCGCCGCTTCACCAAATATGATGCCAAGGGCTTGCTGCAGGCCAAGAGGCTGTTGGCAGAAGCCGCCTGCGAGGAGGAGAAGTATCTCTTCTGAGGAGGGTCCTGTTGAGGATATGAATCCTTGTTAACCACCGTGCCGGCGTCCCCGTAAAAAGGGGGCACCGGCACACCCGGCACCGTCTGCTGCCGCCGGGCACAAGTCGCTTCGCCCTATTTGCAGACGGTGCTGTCTTTTTGTCTGCATGTGAGAACATCATGACAATTGTTCAACACACGCTCAACACCCCCTATATGGTCGGCCCTGTACATTGCTATTCCACCGATGTCGGCGGCGAGCTTGTCCTTTTTGACACCGGACCGCCGACGAAGAGCGCCAAAAAATATCTGCAGGAAAACCTCGATCTCCGACGACTGCGCTATATATTTATCACCCACTGCCATATAGATCATTACGGTCTGGCCCGATGGCTTGAAGAAAACACCGACGCCAGACTATTTTTGCCCTATCGCGACGGTCTCAAAATACTTTCTCATGCTGATCGCCTCCAGGATATGTACGGCCTGCTCGAGTCATTGGGCTTTGGCGGCAGCTACCTCGACGGCCTGCACAGGTCCCTGGCGGATAACAGGATTTTTCCTCCCTTTCCTCAAAAGTTCGGTATCGTCGAAGATGACATGCCCGGGCATCTGGACATACCCTTTCTCGCCTGCCCGGGGCATTCGCAGAGCGATATCGTCTATTATACCGATGACTGGGCGGTCACCGGCGACACGCTGCTGCGGGGCGTCTTCCAGTCGCCCCTGCTCGATACCGACCTGGAAACGGGCGAGAGATTCGCCAATTACAAGGCCTACTGCAGCACGCTGGTCAAACTGGCCAGTCTGCGTGGCAGATGCATATGTCCTTCCCATAGGGAGAAGGTGGACAGCATAGACGAGACCATAGTCTTTTATGTCACCAAGATGCTGGGCAGAGCCCGTCAGCTTGGTGAGCATGCCGACAACACCAATGTCGCCGAAGTCATCGAGCGATTATTCGGCGGCAGCCTGACGGAACCCTTCCATGTCTACCTCAAGGCCTCCGAAATAGTCTTCATGCAGGATTTTCTCAGACAACCGCAGCTGCTGCAGCGCTCACTTGAGCAGGTAGGACTTTTCGCAAGACTTGAAGAGAGTTTCACCAAAGCGGTGTCCTGTGGGGAGTTGAGAAGATGATCGATCCTCTGTTCCAACCCGTCGCTATAGGTTCGCTGGAGATGAAAAACCGCATCGTCATGCCGCCCATGCACCTGAATATGTGCGAGGACTACAAGGTGACAGACAGGCTCATCGACTTCTATCGGCCACGAGTCGCCGGTGGGGCGGGCCTGGTAAGCGTCGGCTATGCCACCGTGGACACGCTGTCCGGCAATACGTGCAATATAGGTGCCCACGATGATCGCTTCCTGCCCGGTCTCGCCCGTCTTGCCGCCGCCATCAAAGAGGGCGGAGCCAGGGCGGCGGTGCAGCTGAATCATGCCGGCCGCTACAATCATTCCTTTTTTCTCGGTGGCCGGAAACCTATCGCTCCCAGCAGCGTCGCCTCGAAACTGACGCGCGAGACCCCCAGAAAGATGGAGGAAGAGGATATTGCCGCGGTGCAGCAGGCCTTTGCCGAGGCGGCGCAGAGAGTGGTCCATGCCGGTTTTGACATGGTGGAGGTTTTAGCCGGTACTGGCTATCTCATCAGTGAATTCCTCTCGCCGCTGACCAATAACCGCACTGACCAGTACGGCGGCTGCCTGGAAAACAGGATGCGCTTCGGTCTCGAAGTGGTGCGTTCGGTGCGCTCCCAGATAGGGTCCTTTCCTCTTCTGGTGCGGGTAAACGGCAACGATTTCATGGAGGGCGGCTGCGGCAGTGAGGAACTGCTGCGTTTTGCCGAGGCTTTGACCGAAGCCGGAGTCGACGGGCTCAGCGTCAACGTCGGCTGGCACGAAGCCAGGATACCCCAGATCGTCGGCAAGGTGCCGCGCGGGGGATTCGCCTATCAGGCCCGGCGGGTGCGTGATGTGACCGGAGTTCCGGTCATTGCCAGCCACCGTATCAACGATGCCCTGGTCGGCAGGAACCTGATCGCTCATGGATTTTGCGATATGGTCGCCATGGGCAGAGCCCTGATCGCCGACCCTGAACTGCCCAACAAGGCCCGGACGGGCAGAGAGGACGAGACTGTGCACTGTGTCGCCTGCGGCCAGGGCTGCTTCGACAACCTTGTCAGGATGAAAGCGGTTGAATGCCTCTGCAATCCGGTGGCCGGTCGGGAAAGACAATACCGTTTGCAGAAAACGCAGCGGCCTCAGAAAATTCTGGTAGCAGGCGGTGGTCCGGCAGGCATGTATGCCGCCCTGGCAGCCCGGAGCAAGGGCCATGCGGTGACTCTTTATGAAAAATCGATGCGCCTTGGAGGCCAGCTGCGCCTGGCGGGAGCCTCACCTGGAAGGCGCGAGTTTCTGGGCCTTGCCGAGGACCTGCAGAGAAGGCTCGAGGTTTCGGGCGTCAGCGTCATTCTCAACAGGGAAATCGACGGTCCGCTGCTGCAGGAGGAGGCCCCCTACGCAGTTATCGCCGCCACCGGCGGCAGACCGGCGGTTCCTGACATAGAGGGGGCGGAGCAGGATCATGTGCTCCAGGCCTGGGATGTCCTTGCCGGCAGGCCCCTGATGGGCACGAGAGTGGTGATCATCGGCGGTGGAGCGGTCGGTGTCGAAACGGCGCTGATGGTGGCGGCAATGGGGACGCTTTCCGGCGAGGAGTTGAAGTTTCTACTCACCAGCGGTGCCGAGTCTATCGAGGAGCTAAGGAGACTGGCAATACAGGGCAGCAAAGAGGTATCTGTTGTGGAGATGGGCGAGAAGATTGGCGCCAATTTCGGCAGGAGCACCAAATGGACAATGCTTCAGGATGTCAGGAGCTGCGGCATAGATACCCGGACCGGGCTCAGGGTGTGCCGGATAGAAGAAGGAGGCGTGGTTGTTGACGACGACGGTGCGGAAGAGCTTATCCCTGCAGACTCCGTTGTCCTGGCTGTGGGTACGCTGCCCCACAATCCTCTGGAGAAAGCAGCTGCCAAGCTCCAGATACTCTGCAAGGTTGCAGGTGATGCCAGAAAGCCGGCGACGGTTCTCGAGGCCGCTCACCAGGGCTATCGAGCGGGGATGGGGATCTCATGAAAAGAGCGAAGCTGCTTCTCTTTGTCGTCCACAGGGCCGGAACATCACCGTTCTGGCGTGCCATTCTCAATCGGGTGCTGGCGCGAACTATCCCTTTCAATGCTCCGCATGGATTTCGCATCACGACCATCAATACCGATAAAATCCGTGTTCATGCTCCCTATAAAAGAAGAAACTGGAACCATATTAAAGGAATACATGCCTGTGCCATAGCCACCGCGGCTGAATTTTCCGCAGGCTTGCTGCTGCTCATCAACCTCGAACCATCTCGCTACCGTCTTATCATGGCCCGACTGCAGGCTGAATACTTCTATCAGGCCAAAAAAGACATTATCGCCGAAGCGAGCTTGGAGGCAGAACGCCTCAGCACTGAAATTCTACTGCCGCTGGAGAGCCAAGGTGCTGCCACGATCAGTCTGGAGAGTGTGGTACGTGATGCCGATGGTAACACCGTGGCGGTGGTGACCACCACCTGGCAGTGAACGTCACCCGATCAGGTTCGGACGAAACTCTAGCCCAGACATTTCATAAAAATTCGGGCGGGCCTCAAGAGTTGACGAAGATACGCTACAGCGTGAAGTATATCAGTACCTCAGGCCGGGAACGGCGCCCATAAAAGAAAAGAGGAAGAGTATGTTATTGTTTAATCCACACAAATACGAGCGCTACCATGCCGACGAACCCTCCCGTCAACTGGTGGAAAAAACCATCCGCTTCTTCGAGGACAAAGGGCTCCAGGAAATAAAGGAAGATGACCAGAATATGGTGTGGTACGAGGATTTCCTCCAGTTCATCGCCGATGAAAAAATCTTTGCCACCCTGCTGACGCCGGACAAGTACGGCGACGGCAGCACCAGATGGGACATGTGGCGTCTCAGTGAATACAACGAGGTCCTGGCATTTTACGGTCTCTGTTACTGGTATGCCTGGCAGGTCACCATACTCGGCCTGGGCCCCATCTGGATGGGCGACAATGAAGCGATGAAATACCACACCGCCGAATTGCTGCGCCAGGGCGGAGTCTTCGCCTTCGGACTTTCGGAAAAAGAGCATGGCGCCGACCTCTACTCAAGCGAGATGAAACTCTACCCGCAGGAGGACGGGAGCTATGTGGCCAGAGGCTCGAAATATTATATCGGCAACGGCAACTGTGCTGCGCTGGTTTCGACCTTCGGCACAATTGATGGAAGCGACGAGTATGTATTTTTCACCGTGCGCACCGATCATCCCTGCTACGAGTGCGTGAAAAAAATCGACACCTCCGGCGTGCGTCAGGCCTATGTCGCTGAATATTCGCTCCACGATTACCCCATAACCGACGAAGATATTCTCTCCCGTGGCGATCTGGCCTGGAACTCGTCGCTCAACACCGTCAATGTCGGCAAATACGAACTGGGCTGCGCCTCCATCGGTATCGCCACCCATTGCTTCTATGAAGCCATCAATCATGCTGCAGGTCGCAATCTCTATGGACGGGCGGTGATTGACTTTCCCCATGTGCGCACACTGTTCACCGAAGCCTATGCCAGACTGGCGGCCATGAAACTCGTGGCCCATCGTGCAGGCGACTATCTTCGTGCCGCCTCCGATAAGGACCGGCGCTATCTGCTTTATAACCCGGTGGTCAAGATGAAGGTGACCGGCCAGGGCGAGAAAGTGGTGGCCATGCTGCATGAAATCATCGCCGCCAAGGGTTATGAGCAGGATACCTACTTCGAAATGGCTATTCGTGATATCGGCATGCTGCCCAAGCTCGAAGGTACCGAACACGTCAATATGGCCCTGATCATCAAGTTCGTCCGGAACTACTTCTTCGAGCCCGTCGACTATGCCGCGATAGAAACCCTCAAGGAGGCCGGCGACGACGACTACCTCTTTCGCCAGTATACCGGCGGACTGGCGAAGATACGTTTTCCCGACTACAGGCGTGCCTACGAGGGCAAAAGCTCGCCCAATATCGATCTTTTCAAAGAGCAGGTCGAACTGTTCCGGTCGCTGCTGATTACTGCGCCTCCCTCCAAGGAGCAAAGCGGTAATATCGACTATATGCTGGCGGCCGGTGCACTGTTCACCCTGATCGTCTACGCCCAGCTCATCCTCGAGAAAAAAGATGACTACCAGGTGGACGACGATCTGCTCGAACAGATTTTCGCCTTTCTCGTTGCCGATTTCGCCAAGGCTGCATTGAAGATGGTGCTGGACTATGATAACAGTGAGGAACAGGATGCTCTGTTTCGGGAAATGATGAAAAAGCCGGTACGTGATGGCCATTGCTTTCGCCGCGTTTTCGAAAAGCAGGTACTGGTCCTGCAGGACAGCTACCACATGAATCCCTGAGGGGGGAAAGGAGCAGACCATGGGACACCACGGCGCCAAGGAAAATCTCGTTCCGCTTATCGACAGGCTCAACCGCTATCCTATCGGCCTGTTCGACAACGAGAAGCTGCGGCAGATACTCGCCCATCTCTTCAGTGAAAAGGAGGCCTACGTGGCCTCGCGCTTCCCTCTGCAGGAATCGACACTAGGCGAGCTGCGCCGGGCGACGAAGATGAAGGAGAATGACCTTTTGCCCATCCTCGAAACCATGGCTGACAAGGGACTGGTCATGGATCTGAGTTATGGCGGTATCACCTACTACCTGTTGATGCCTGGTTTGATCGGTTTTTTCGAGTTCACTTTCATGAAGCAGCGCCAGGACCTGCCGGTGAAGGAACTGGCCCGGCTGATGACCGAATACCTCTATGACGACCCGGAACGCGGCCAGGCGCGTGAGTTTTTCGGCAGTAAAACCCAGCTGACCAGGTCACTCCCCTACGAGGAATACATTCCGGTCTCCTCGCAGGTGACCACCTACGAAAGCGCCAGGGAAATCATCAAACAGTCAAGTTTTGGCGCCGTGGGCCAGTGTTACTGCCGGCATAAGAAGGAGCATCTGGAAAAGAGTTGCGACAAAAAGGCACCGGTGCAGGAGATCTGCATCTCGCTCGGTACTGCCGCCAGGTTCATGTCCAGGCGCGGATTTGCCGAGCAAAAAAGCAAGGAGGAACTGCTGGCGGTGCTTGATACGGCGCGCAGACACAATCTCACCCATATTACCGACAATATCCGCCACAAACCTTCGTTTATCTGCAACTGCTGCTCCTGCTGCTGTGAACTTCTCGGCGGCGTCCTTCAGGGCTACTCCGATGGTATCGCCAAGGCGGGTTTTACCCTCCATGTGGACGAAGAAACCTGCAAGGGCTGTGGTCTCTGCGCCACAACCTGCAACGTCGAGGCGCTGGGGCGGACTCCGCAGCTCAAGGGCGAAAGGCGCCGTCTCCTCATAGATGAAGAGGTGTGCCTCGGCTGCGGCGCCTGCATTTCCGCGTGCAAGACCGATTCCCTCTCACTCAGGGCAGTTGAGCGTCCGCCCACCCCGAAGAACAAAAAGGATCTCTTTGTCAAGATCCTCAAGGAGAAGAAGCGGTTCACCCCTTTTTTGCTGGGCGGCATCAAGACCAAGGTGCTGCGCACTCTCGGGGTAAAGTAGCCGATTTTGGACCCCCTGTCTTTTTCCCGACGCCCTGCTCGCGGAGATTTTCAAGCGGCCTCTTCTCTTTCAATACTCCTTACAATGGAGTGGGTTCTGGGCGAAAACAGGCCAGAGAAACGAGAGCTCATCTGTAAGGCACAGGTCGCACTTGATGGGGTGATTTTTTGACGGGACGAGCGGCCATGCATAGGGCTCTTACCTGTAGTGCGTATGTAGTGTATATGTGTAGTACATTACATATGCTTTTTGCAGAAGTGCCAAAATAGACGACCCACTGGAAAAGATGATGATATCCTGAGGGATGATACCGAGGAAGAAACAAAAGATTCAACCGGTACTTATCCATGAAAAAGAGCGGCCCTGGGAAGGAACCGCTGGAAATCATTTAGGTGATGCCACCTGGCGCACCCTGTTAAGTGGTGATACCACGCCCTCGCTCCATATGACCTGCGGTATTGTCGAGGTCGGTAAATGGCAAGGGGGAGAAATGGTGCCCCATCAGCATCCCCAGTCCGAGGTTTACCATGTTTTAGAAGGACAGGGCGTAGTCACCATTGAAGGTGAAGACTATGTTCTTGATAAGGGATCTACCCTGTTCATCCCTGGCGGTTGTGAGCATGGCACCCGCAATACGGCTGATTGCCCCCTGAAAAATTTTTATGTGTTCGCGGTGGATTCTCTTCAGGAGGTCGAATACATATTTTCTGCCGACGATACCTGAAAAAAGAAACAGTGCTGAAGGGCGATGGCCGGTAACAGAAGACTGTCGAGGCAAGGGGAAAAAGAGGGGAGCTGTTCTTCCGGAACTGCGCCACGTAGAAGAACACGCCCCTGGAAAATATCGAGGCCGTGTCAGGAGCAAGCGGGCAATGCGGCGAAAAACCGGGAATAAACAGCAATGATAAATATATCAACAGGGACACTGCCCAGATTTACCTAACCAGGAGAAGTGTCCTTATTTTATTTTAGCTCTGGCAAACCCCTAGGTGTC
>CAKZOA010000018.1 GCA_937132035.1 uncultured Desulfobulbaceae bacterium
CGCAGGCGGAGCACGATCCCCAGGCTCTGGCCGTGCTGGTGACCACCAGTGAGAGGCTGGCGGCTGCGGTTCCCGAAGAGTTGGAGCGGCAGCTGCCTGAGCTGTCCCGCGAGGAGATAGCCCGTACGGCACTGGAGAAGCACGGTGTCATCCTCGTTGCCGGGGACCTGGAAGAAGCCGTGGAGCTGGCCAACGCTATTGCCATCGAACACCTCGAGCTGATGATCGTCGATCCATGGTCGCAGATAGGTGGTATTCGCCATGCCGGTGCCATCTTCTTAGGCGAGCATACTCCCGAGGCCGCCGGCGATTATTTCGCCGGCCCCAATCATGTTCTGCCGACCATGGGCACCGCCCGGTTCGCCTCGGCGCTTGGTGTCGAGACCTTTCTCAAAAAAAGTTCTGTCATCTCCTACTCACAGGCGGCGCTGCAGGCAGACGGCGAGCATATCCGTCGGCTGGCCGAATTGGAGGGGCTCGGCGCTCATGCAGCCTCGGTGGGGAGAAGACTTGAAAAGTATCGGCGCTAAGGGCAAGGGAGGATACGTGGCGGCCGGAGGGGGCGAAATAGGGGCGGGCAGCCGGGGTATGGAGGTCGAGGCTCTTCTGCGAAATGGCACTGAGGCCCTGCACCTCAATCTAGGCGTGATCGAGATAGAGATGTTGTCTCGCTACTACAGCGAATTGCTTCGCTGGAGTGCGAAAATGAACCTGATCGGCAAGAAACAGAAGCCGGAACAGATCATCGAAAACCATTTTCTCGATTCCCTCATGCTGTTGCCCATCCTCCAAAGGCCTGGCTGCTCATTGCTTGATGTCGGCACGGGAGCAGGTTTTCCGGGCCTTGTCTGTAAGGTCGCCTCTCCGGAGATGGAGCTGGTTCTTGTCGAACCCCGGCTCAAGCGGGTCTCCTTTCTCCGTCATATCCAGCGCAGCCTGAAGCTGGAGAGTGTCAGCATATATGCTGAACGCATTGAAAATCTCAATTTTACAAAAATCCGCTGTTCGCATGTAACCGGGCGGGCGGTTGCCGAGATAGGCGAGTTTGTCGCAATGATTGGACCCGCGCTGGATGAGAATACCACGGTTGTCTGTATGAAAGGACCGAAATGGCGGCAGGAACTCGATGAGGCGGCCCAGCTGCTTGCCGATTTTTCCCTGGAGCTTGAGGGGGTGGTTGAACGGCGGCTTCCCTTCAGCGATGCCCCGCGTGCCATCCTTACTTTTCGCCGGTCTGCATCGTGATACCGCTGGTCAAACTGCCGCAGATTGAGTACTATGGCGGATCGTATTGCGAGAGTATCCCACCGGCGACGGGCTCAAGGCGGCGGCTGGAGTGCTCGGGGCGATGTTGGAGATTGCCTCAATATACTAATTTTTTACCGCTAACAACTCTGTGGGGACAGTATGTATAAGATTGCAGTACTGCCGGGCGACGGCATAGGTCCGGAGGTGATGGCCGAGGCCGTCAGGGTGCTTGAGGCCGCTGCCGCCAAATTCGGCCTGGAGATGGAATATGACTTTGGTGACGTCGGTGGTATAGCCATCGACAATCACGGCAAGGCCCTGCCCGAATCAACGCTTGAACTGTGCGAAAACAGCGATGCGGTGCTCTTTGGTTCCGTCGGCGGACCGAAATGGGAGAGTCTGCCGCCGGAACAGCAGCCGGAACGGGCGGCGCTGTTGCCGTTGCGCAAGCATTTCGATCTGTTCTGTAATCTTCGCCCGGCGAGGGTTTTTCCCTCGCTGACTTCGGCCTGCCCACTGCGGGCCGATATCGTTGGCGACGGCTTTGATATCCTCTGTGTGCGGGAGCTGACCTCCGGAATCTATTTCGGCGTGCCCAAGGGGCGAGAAGGCACAGGCGAAGACGAGCGGGCCTTCGACACGATGGCCTACACACGATCCGAGATCCGGAGAATTGCCGAGATGGCCTTCGAGGCGGCGCGTTCGAGAAAGGGCAAGGTTACTTCGGTGGACAAGGCCAATGTCCTTACTACTATGGTCCTCTGGCGCGAAGTCGTCATTGAAGTAGCCGCGGCCTATCCCGATGTCGAACTCAATCACATCTATGTGGATAATGCCACCATGCAGCTGGTCAAAAATCCCCGGCAGTTCGATGTCCTGCTCTGCGGCAATATGTTTGGCGATATTATTTCAGACGAATCGGCCATGCTTACCGGCTCCATGGGCCTTCTGGCTTCGGCTTCGCTCAACGAGCAAAAATTTGGTCTCTATGAGCCGGCCGGTGGTTCGGCCCCGGATATAGCCGGGAAAAAGATAGCAAACCCTATTGCCCAGATTCTCTCCGCTGCTATGATGCTGCGCTACAGTTTCGGCCAGGAAGAGGCGGCTGCGGCTATTGAGAAGGCGATAGAGACAACGCTTGACAAGGGCCTGCGCACCGCAGATATTGCCGTTGATGAAGATGAAGCGGTGGGCACTGAAGCCATGGGTGCAGCCATCGCCGCTGCTCTGTAGCCGGTGAAGGCAGTCTCCCGCACGAGGACGTGGTCATATGAAGATCCAGAATGAGACGATGCTGGTGGCAAACGAAGGTTCCACCAGCCTGGCGCAAAGGGTCGCCGAAAGGCTCGGCATCGAGTTTTCGGAGATGATCCGGGAGCGTTTTGCCGACGGCGAGAGATATCACGCCTTTCCCCGGGAGGTTGCCGGCAGGAAACTTGTCATCATTGGCTCGACTCATACAAGCAGTGCACATCAGGAGCTCCTTGATCTCATCCAGGGGGGCATTTACTGCAACGCTTCAAGCGTCAACGTGGTCATTCCCTATCTTGGCTACTCCACCATGGAACGGGCCAAGCCGGGAACGGAAGAAATTCCCAAGGGAATAACGAGAACACGGCAGATTTTCAGGGCCAGGCCGAACTACGTCGCCTTTGTCGATCTGCACTCGGAGGCCGTTCTTCATGCCCATGCAGGTGATATCAGTACCAATCATATCTGGACGGACAGCCTTGCCGTCGACAAGATCAAGAAAAGCGGTTTTGAAAACTACGTGCTTGTCTCTCCCGATTACGGGTTTTCAAAACGGGTGGCACGACTGGCAAGTATTCTCGACTGTCCCCATACCGCCGCTGACAAGGACCGCTATAAGCGGGACAAGACCATCGTCAGTCAGGTTTCAAGCGTTGTCAAGGGCAGGACAGCCATCGTCTGCGACGACATGATTCGCACCGGCGGCTCAATTTTGCAGACAGCCCAGCGCTGTCTGGAAGCCGGCGCCACTGAGGTAGCCGTGATGGCCACCCACCTGGTGATGGCCGGAGGGGCGAGGAAAAAGTTTGAGAACAGCCCTGTTACCAGAGTGATTGGCTCCGACACCTTCCCTGGACGGAAGAGCGACACCCTGTTTGACATCTATTCCGTCGCCCCCCTTCTTGCCAAAGTTCTTACCAAGCACCTCAAATTGAATCATTAATTCTTTCTATTCTAATGCCACGCAGGTCGTTGGTGTCTCCTGGAGTTATCTCGAAGTACCATGAAAAAGGAAACCGTTGCCAGAATCCTGGGATCCTCAATGCTGTTCAAGAAATTGGGACCCAGCCAGTTGCGTGCAGCTGCGGATATCTGCACCGTCCGCTATTACGACGGCGGCCAGTGGGTATACGAACAGGGCGATAACGGCAGGGATTTCTATATTCTCGGAATCGGCGAGGTCGAACTGGTGTTGACCCGCAAGGATGCTACCACATCGGTGGTGGGCAGGATTACTCCCGGAGGGCATTTCGGTGAAACCTCGCTTCTCACCGGTAAACCACATGCTCTTGGAGCACGGTCTGTGGGGGATATCGCACTGATATGCTTTGAAAAGAACCTTTTTGAACAGGCCTTGCTCAGTGACAGGACCATCTACCAGCAGATGAATCTGGCTTTGGCGGAACGTCTTCGGGTGTCGTTTCGCGATCAGGCGGACACCGCACACTCGGTGAGAAAAACAGAGACCAGAGAGGAGGATTTCGAAAACTTTCTGCTCCTGGGCGGTCACGATGCAAAAAGCGAAGCCGAAGCCAAGAACAAACCGTCGAACGCGGCCCGGCGCAGTCAGGCCGCCGCCCGTAAATTTGCCGCCAATCTCGAGCCGATCCTGCTTACCGGTGAGAAAGGCACGGGAAAAAAGTTTTTGGCCAAGCAGATACATCAGCAGAGCCAGTATGCAGGCGGTCCCTATATTGAAGTGGAACTGCGACAGATAAACCAGGAACACATGCCCGAGAAACTCTTCGGTACGGCTCAGGACGCCGTTCCCTTTGCCCAGGCGAGACAGTCGGGCATTCTCGAACAGTTCTCTCAGGGGACGGTGGTTTTGCTGCACGCCGAACTCCTGAGTTTTCCGCTACAGCAGAAAATCCTGCAGTCAATGAAGAGCGGCAGTTTTCGCCGGAGCGGCAGTGAGGAAGAGGTGCCCATGCAGGCACGTTTGATTTTCGTCAGCGACGATTCACTGACCAATCTCGAACACCAGGACGTATTCTATGCACCGCTTTTCAGCGAACTTCGAGGCCAGCATTACCGCGTGCCGTCGCTGTGCGAGCATAAACGCGATCTGCCCAGGCTGATCGACTATTATCTTCATCGCTACAGCAGGGAGTACGGCAAGAATATTGCCTCCATCTCCCCCGATACCCTGGGTATCCTCATGAACTACGACTGGCCGGGAAACCTGCCGGAATTGCAGAGTGTTATCCAGCGGGCGGTGATGCTTGCCCAGAGCAGTCAGATCCTTTCGGGGCAAATAATCCTGGGCCTGCCCAAGACCGAAGGCAAATGGGAATTCAATGTGCTGCGCATCCCAGGAGTGAAAAACTTTCTGAGAAGTCATGTTTTTCCAGTGGTGCCCCGTTTTGTCATAGGCCTCGTCATTATGGCAACGGTGGCTGCCTTGTTGCTGGGACCGTCCGAGGCCGGCAGAAATATCGGCATGACCTTGAGTTGGGCTATTGGCTGGCCGTTGTTGTTTTTCTCCTTTTTCTTTCTGGCCCGTACCTGGTGTTCGGTCTGTACGCTGGCCCTGCCGGGAAATCTGGCCCAGGCAGTGGTTAAACCGGACAGGCCGACACCACTGTTTATAAAAAAATACTCCGGCTGGATAATGGCCATTCTCTGTATCGCTGTACTCTGGGTGGAGATGGTCTGGGATGCCTACAGCAGTCCGCTGCTCACCGCTACTGTCATACTTGCTGTTTCCGCGGGCTCTTTTATCTTCAGTATATTCTACAAGCGCAGGGTCTGGTGCCGTTATCTTTGTCCGCTGGGCGCCATCAACGCTATCTTTGCCATGCCTTCGGTTCTTGAACTGCGGGCAAACCGGCACCTCTGTCTCAACAGGTGTCATGAACACAGTTGTTTTCGCGGTGATGATCATCATCAGAGCGGATGTCCCATGTTCCGTCACCCTTTTCTCGTCGACAACAACAGGGACTGCATCATGTGTGCAGAATGCATCAAGAGCTGCAGTAACAGCTCCATTCATCTCAACCTGCGTCTGACACCGGAAGAGCTGTGGGACCTCAACACCCCGCGACGGGCGGATTCCTTTTTGATCGTCTCGCTGGGGGCCATTTTCTTTCCCTTCGCCCTGCACGAAAATTTTTCAACGGTAGCGAGCACGGTGAGTGGCTGGCTCTCGCCGGCGATGATGCAGTTGCCGCCCTTTGTCGTCAAAAGTTTCATTTTCTTCAGCCTCATCGGCCTGTTTCAACTGGGATATGTGATCATGGTGAAACTCGTGGCCAAATACGCCGCCGTTGAGGATAAGTCTCTCAAGCCTATGCTGGGCTATGGCTTTATCCCCCTGATTCTTGGCTGCTATCTCGCTGTTCATTTCGAGCTCTTCATGGCTGAGGCCTGGCGGATCTGGCCTAATCTCCAGGAACTCTTTGGTCTGGAGCCGACCTATGTGCCTCTACGCATTTTGAGTGAGGATTCCACTATGGTGCTGCAGGCGATAACCGTTTGCGGTGGAATGCTGGCCTCGTTT
>CAKZOA010000019.1 GCA_937132035.1 uncultured Desulfobulbaceae bacterium
CAACTTTTAGTAATATGAAGATTGATGGCCAGCTTTCAATGGACGGCAGTAGTTTTTCTGGCAGCCTTGACATGAATGGAATCGAAATAGGCCAGCACCTTGGTATGAGTGATCAGGCAGAGTTTAGTGACGTAAAACTTCTGAATGCCGCCATTGATGATCAGTTTGATATGCGAGGGAGTATCTTTTCCGGAGTACTTGAGATAAGCGGAATCAAGGTTGGGCATGACTTTGTTATGAGTTATGCGACATCATCAGATGATAAAACAACGTTCAGTAAAGTCGAACTTTTGAATATCAGAGTCGGTGGTCAGCTTACATTAGACGGCAGCAAATTTGCGGACAGCCTCACCATGAACGGGATAGAAGTAGATCAGCACATCGGCATAAGCTATGAGGCAAAATTGAATGATGTTACAATTTGGAATACCAAAGTGGGCGACAAACTTGATATTCGAGACAGTACATTTGTAGGCTTTATTGACCTCCAGGGAATTGAGGTCGGCCAGCAGATAATTATGTTAAATACAACCGTTGAGGGTGATGTTGTCTTAGCTGGAGCAAGAATCGGTAGTAATCTTAATTTGAACGACAGTACATTTGCAGGTTTGCTGGACTTGGCGGGAATAAAAGTTGGTCAGCAGTTATATATGACAAAAGCAGTCGTTGATGATGTTATTTTAGACGGAGCCAGAATTGAAGGTGAACTTGATGTGAGTGAAAGTTTTTTTGGACGAAACTTCAATATGGAATCGATCAGAATAGGTGCAAGTATTGTTATGCAAGATACTAAATTTACGTCTGAAAGTCAGATCAAGCCCCTTTTTGCCAGAATAGGCGCTAATTGTGATTTGTCAGGAGCGAAGATTTCTCTACTCGATTTAACTGCCACAACTATAGTCGGTGAATTACAGCTGGGTTCAGCAATATATCGCGAAGCGACGAAATGGCATGGACAATCGAAGATGATATTACGCAACACAACTGTTGGTGCTATTCAGGATGCAGGTGTAAATACTGATTCATGGCCGCAAAATATAGAACTGGAAGGGTTTACCTATCTCCGTCTCGGTGGTTCTGGTGCGGAAGGTATCGATTATATCGCCAATCGGCATGCCGATTGGTTTATCCGCAATTGGCTTGAGAGAGATGAAATTTTTTCTCCGCAACCCTATCAGCAGCTTGCTAAAATGCTTCATCTGTCGGGATATCCATCAAAAGCTGATGCAATAAAATATGCTGCGCGTGTTCAGTCACGCAAGTTGGCGTGGAGTCAAAGTGATAGCAAGAAACGCGAATATTGGCGCTGGATCGGCATGACCTTCCTGCAATACACCATAGGATATGGTTTAGGTATTAGGTATTTCAGAGTGTTATGGTGGTTTGGCGGTATATCGTTACTTGGGTTTATCGTTTTACTTGCGTCTGGGAAAGGAGAGAATCTGAGTCTCTTTACAATGGTGTGGGCCAGTATTGATCAGGTTTTGCCAATCGTTAAACTCAGTGGCGAGCATGAGAAATTGATCATGGAAAATTGCAGTAATATAATTCTTCTCTATTTTTATTTCCAAAAGTTGTTTGGCTACATCCTTGGCGGCTTTCTTGGCGCAGGTTTAGCAGGCCTCACCCAAAAAAGTTAAAATTTAAAATTGACAGCAGACTGCTAAGAAGTTTCTGCGACATTTTTGTTTAATACCAAAAAAGTGAGAAGTGGGATCGAGAAGCTGGATCTAACCAAACGATGGCTTCAGTAATGCTTCTTGTTCTCTTTAGCGGATATTCTCCTGGTAAATCACCTTTTTTGTCTCTGCCTCAAAGATATGGAGCTGTTCAAGGTTGAAGGCAACTTCGATGTGTTCTCCGGCCTTGACAATTTTTCGCCCCTCACATCTGGCGACAAAGGTTACTCCCTGGAGCTCAACATGAATATGATTTTCATTGCCTAGCGGCTCGACAACCTTTACCAGGCCAGGAAAGATCCACTCAGGGGGCATCAATGTCTTGTCATCTGCTATGGTGATTTCCTCGGTGCGAATACCCATCAGAACATTTTGACCGTCTTTAATTTTACCATCGGAACGAGGTGGTATGGGAATGCTCAGCCCGCCATCAAAATCAAGAAAAGATGCATCTCCTTTCTGTTTGATTTTGGAAGGCAGCAAATTCATGGGCGGGGTTCCTATGAAGCCGGCAACAAAACTATTGGCAGGATGAAGGAAAAGTTCGATAGGGGTTCCTACCTGTTCTATATAACCATCTTTGAGGACAACAATTCTATCGGCGAGGGTCATTGCCTCAACCTGGTCATGGGTTACATACACCATTGTTGATTTGACTCTCTGATGCAGCATCTTGATCTCGGCTCTCATTTGAATACGCAACTTAGCATCCAGGTTTGAAAGCGGTTCATCAAAAAGAAAAACATCAGGCTTCCTGACCATGGCTCTTCCCATGGCGACGCGCTGGCGCTGGCCGCCTGAGAACTCGTGCGGTCTTCTCTGCAACAGGTCTTTGAGACCCAAGATTTCACCAACTTCCTCAACCCGCTGCTGAATCTCTTCTTTGGGTGTCTTTCTCTGTTTCAGGCCAAAGGCCATATTCTCATAGACATTCATATGGGGATAAAGAGCATAGTTCTGGAAAACCATGGCTAACCCTCGATCCTTTGGAGCCTCGTCATTTATGATCCTGCCGCCCAAGGTAATGGTACCCTCAGAAATCTCTTCAAGTCCTGCGATCATGCGCAGCATAGTCGATTTTCCGCAGCCGGACGGGCCGACCAGAACGAGAAACTCTTTATCTTTTACCGTGAGGTTGACACCATGAACAACCTCAGTCTTGCCGTAACGTTTTGTGACATTGTTAAATTTCAGTTCTGTCATTGTAAAATCTACCTTTTTTAGGGCATAATTGATTATGTATTGCAATACAAAAAACAATAAACAAATAGATAGTACAACTCTTTTTTTTAAGTAAATTTTATCTTGACTCTAAATTCATTACTTACTATTTCGAGAAGTGGTATGTTTTGTGTGTTTGTTCTGTATTTTTCTGCCTTTTTCAGAAGTTGAGTTGTTAAAATTTTGCTCATTTGGGAGGGAACATTATGAAATTGAGCCGGATGTTTGTCGTTGCAGCCATTGGAATCAGTCTTGCTTTTCCAGCGGCGGTATGTGCAAAACCAACCGAGATCCACTGGTGGCATGCCATGAGAAGTGCCAGGGGAAAAGTTGTTGATACCATGATCAAAGCATTCAATGACTCGCAGTCTGACTATGTTGTTATCGGCACCAATAAAGGTAACTATGACGAAACCATGAATGCAGGCGTCGCCGCCTTCAGAGCCAAAAAACAGCCTCACATTCTCCAGGTTTTTGAGGTCGGGACCCAGACCATGATGCTCTCAGGTGCTGTGTATCCTGTGTATAAGCTCATGGCCGATATGGGATATGATATTGATTGGTCAAATTATCTCCAGGCTGTACTTTCCTATTATATGGATGCAGACGGTAATTTAATGTCAATGCCTTTTAACTCATCAACCCCAATCATGTATTATAATGTGGACATGTTCAAGAAAGCAGGTGTCGAACCTCTTTCAAAGACAGATCCTATTACATGGGATGAGCTTGGCGAAATCACCAAAAAAATAGTCGACCAGAAAATTGCACCTGCCGGTATGGTGACAGCGTGGCAGTCATGGGTGCAGATCGAAAACTATAGTGCCATCCACAACACTCCTTTTGCCAGCAAGGCAAACGGTTATGAAGGACTTGACTGTGAACTGCTGATTAACAACCCATTGGTTGTGGGTCACATCAGCCAATTACTGGAATGGCACAAGGACAATCGCTTTATGTACGGCGGTCAGAAGTATCAAGGACCAAAAGCCGAATTCATTGCCCAGAATGCCGCTGTATATATGGATTCGGTAAGCGGTATTGCCAAGCTGAAGAAAGCCGTTAAAGATTTTAAATGGGATGCAGCGCCGCTGCCGGTTGAAGCATCAATGAAAAACCCTCAGAACAGCATCATCGGTGGAGCATCTCTTTGGGTACTCAATGGTCACAGCAAGAAAGAATATGAGGGTGTAGCTGCATTTTTGAAATTTCTCTCCAACAACGAGATGCAGAGCTACTGGCATAAAGAAACCGGATATTTCCCGATCACCATGAACGCTTACAGCGACCTCAAAGCACAAGGATACTTTGACGAGAATCCATTGCAGGAAGTTGGTATTAACCAGCTTAACAGAAGGGAACCGACCAAGATATCCAGGGGGTTACGCCTCGGTTATTTTGTCCAGATCAGAAATATCATCAACGAAGAACTCGAGCTTGTCTGGAACGGCAAGAAGACTCCTCAGGAAGCATTGGATAGTGCCGTAGAAAGAAGTAATATCCAGCTGAGAACTTTCGAGAAAACCTATAACTAAAATATGCGGGCAAGCAGAGGCTTTTGGTAATTACCAAGGGCTTCTGCATCCTGATTCGGTATGATTAAACGATCGACATTTAAGTCAGGGTACCTTCCTTATCTGCTTATTCTACCCCAGATAATTGTTACCCTGACCTTTTTTTACTGGCCGGCACTGCAGGGGCTGATCCAGTCGTTTCTGTTAAGCGATCCGTTCGGACAGAGCAGTAAGTTTGTCTGGTTCTATAACTATAGAGAAATCTTTACCGACCAGCTGTATCTCAAATCAATTCTGACCACCATCACCTTCAGTCTTGCGGTGGCGACAGTGTCCATTACTCTGGGGCTGTTCATTGCCACCATGGCCAACCGGGCCCTGCAGGCCACGGCGGTGGTGCGAACCCTGCTTATCTGGCCGTATGCAGTGGCACCGGCCATCTCGGGAATTCTCTGGCTCTTTCTGCTGCATCCTTCGTACGGTATCGTCGCTCTTGGTATAAACAAATGGCTGGGAATGGACTGGAACCCGGTATTGAACGGCACGGATGCCATGGTAATGATTACCATTGCTGCCGCCTGGAAGCAGATAAGTTATAACTTTGTCTTCTTCATGGCAGGGCT
>CAKZOA010000020.1 GCA_937132035.1 uncultured Desulfobulbaceae bacterium
ATCCAATGAGGGGCATCAGGTTGACTCCCAGCGGAATGCTCCTGAGGTAGTGGATGTATTCGCCAAAGGTTGACCACAATTTTCCGATATCATCGGGGTTTGCAAAATCGCCGTTGATGGTCAGGTGATCTCGAATCTGCGACATAAAGGTACTTGACAGGGGAGCAGCGCTCATTCCGCAATTACCAACTATCTCGGTGGTAACGCCTTGCCTTATTTTGCTTTCGGCCCGTGGGTTGAGCAGAATAGTCGCATCGGTGTGGGAATGGATATCGATGAAACCGGGACAGACAACCTTGCCGGCAGCATCTACAACTCTTGCACTGCTGCCTGAAAGGCCAGGTTCGATTGTCTCTATTTTGCCCTCCTTCACACCGATACCGGCGAGAAAGGAAGGAGAGCCGCTACCATCAATGATGGTTCCATTGTGTATTATCAGGTCAAACATTTCCGTACCCTATATTTGCCTCTTGGCAAAACCACGATCGGCTCATTCCGCACCATTTTCTTTTTCAAGGCTGTCTGAAAGGTCCTCAGATATGCCCCGATGACTTTTGCAAGAGAATTGATTAATCGTACAGCGGGAAATGGCAGGCAACCTGACCTCCGGCCGTAGACTCTTCCAGGACAGGTGTTTGCTCCAGGCACAGAGGCTGCACGTATTTGCATCGCGAGGCGAACACACAGCCTGGCGGCAGGTTGAAGGGACTGGGAACTTCACCCTCCAGGGCGGCAGTGGCGGTAATTTCCTCAGGATCGGTTTTGAAGATGCTGGCTATCAGTGCACGTGTGTAGGGATGACATGCCGTTTTGCCTATTAAGCGAGCGGATACGGTTTCTACTATACTGCCAAGATACATGATGATGACCCTGTCACAAAAATAGCTTACCAGAGACAGATCATGGGAAATAAAGAGAAAGGTCAGGTTGAGCCTCTCCCGCAACCCTTCGAGTAATTTTATGATCTGGGCTTGAACGGAGACATCCAGCGCCGCTGTCGGTTCATCGAGTATGATAAATTGAGGCGACAGCGACAAAGCCCGGGCTATGTCGGCCCGCTGTTTCTGGCCGCCTGATAGTTCATGAGGATAGGCAAAGCCGTGTTCGCTGCTCAGTCCGACCAGCTCAAGAAGCTCATCGATCTTTTTACCTCTCATCTCTGGATCCAGCTTGACGCCTTGAATCTGAAAGGGCTCAATCAAGCTCCTGTAAATAGTGTAGCGGGGATCCATTGCTGAATAAGGGTCCTGAAAAACCATCTGCATATGCCGTCTTTGCTGGCGCAGCACTTTTTTCGACATTTTGAGGACATCGTGGCCATTGAAGAGGACACTTCCGCTGTCGGGTTCAACAAGGCGAAGGATCAACCTGGCCAAAGTTGACTTGCCGCAACCCGATTCTCCCACGACCCCTAAAATCTCACCCTCATCGATGGAGAGGGAAACCTTGTTGACGGCAGTGATGGTGCCGATGGTCCGCAGGAAGAGACCACCCTTGATATCGAAAGAGACTGACAGATCGTTAATTTCTAACAGCTTTCCCATCGTCAATCCTCCTTTCCCAGATAATGGTGGCAGGCTACCCGTGAATCACCCTCAATTTGCAGGAGCATTGGTACGCTTTGTTCACAGAGCGAATCACGAAGGCTGCAGCGAGGGTGATAACGGCAGCCGCTGGGATAGGTGTCGACACTGGGAACATTGCCGAAAATTGCCGCTAGAGACCCCTTCTCCATACCTATATGGGGAATACACTGGAGCAGCGCTTTGGTATAGGGATGTCGGGGTGTATTGAAGACCTCCCGGATTTCGCCGAATTCTACCATCGTACCGGCATACATGACTGCCACTTTGTCACACACCTGAGCGATGACGCCCAGATCATGGGTAATCAAGAAAAGGCCAATGTTTCTTGTCGACGTCATCTCCTTGAAAAGCAGCATTATCTGGGCCTGAACCGTCACATCCAATGCGGTTGTCGGCTCGTCAGCGATCAATATGCTTGGATTGGCACACAACCCCATGGCAATCACAATTCTCTGTTTCAAGCCCCCGGAAAGCTGGTGCGGATACTGCTGAAAGACCTGTTCCGGTTTAGGGATATGGAGTTTCCCCATTAATTCAATCACCTGCTGTTTGGCTTGCCGTTTGCCAATCTTGACCTGTTTACATAAGCCCTCGACAATCTGATCGCCAACGCGATAGACAGGGTCCAAAGAAGTCATGGGATTCTGAGGGATAAAAGCAATTTGAGAGCCTCTGACTGACCGCATCTCCTTCTCGGAGAGTAGCAGAAGATCGCGCCCTTGAAAGGTGATACTGCCGCCTATCGTGCCGCCGACAAGCGAGGATAAACCCATGATCGCATGGGCCGTGAGCGATTTCCCGGATCCGGTCTCGCCGACCATGCCCAGGACTTCTCCTGCATTCATTTCAAAGGATATATTTTCAATTGGTCTTACTTTCTTTTTATCAACGACAAACTCTACCTGAAGATCTTTTACCTGGAGGATTGACATTAATTGGACTCCTTATTTTTGACGTCCATAATGTCGATCAGGGCATCTCCAAAGAGATTAAATCCCAGAACAGTGATCATCATGGCCAGCCCCGGGAATATAATCATCCAGGGGGAAATAAAGAGATACGCCGTACCATTACTCATCATCGCTCCCCAGCTCGGTGTGGGGGGCTGGGCTCCCATACCCAGGAACCCGAGGGTGGCCTCCAAAACAATAGCGTTGCCAATGCCGATTGTCGCGGCGACAATAACAGGAGAGAGGCTGTTGGGCAGAAGGTGCTTAAACAAGATGACATAGTCACTCGCTCCCATTGACTTGGTAGCCTCTATGAATACCGCGCTCTTCAAAGAGAGAATCTGCCCACGAACCAGACGGGCATATTGGGCCCAGTAGGATAATCCTATGGCGATAACCACACTTTCCAAACCTGCACCGATGATTGCCACCAGCAACAGTGCGATGAGAATGGCCGGCATTGACCAGGTCAAATCGGCAATGGTCGTCAGGACCAGATCGATCACCCCTCCATAAAATCCAGCGATAGCACCTATAACCAGGCCAATGACCACCGATATCAACACCGACAGCACGCCAACCACAAAGGAAATCCGGGCCCCTCGTATAGTCCGGCTGAGCAGGTCTCGGCCAAAATCGTCGGTGCCCATTATATGGTTCAGCGAAGGCGGTTCATTGGCAATGGCAATATTTTGTTCTGTATATGAATAGGGTTCCAGCAGTGGAGCAAAGAGGGCCACGATGACCAGACATGCTATCAGAATGGTACCGATAACCCCCATTTTGTTGCCCGAGAATCTCTGTAAGACGACGACCCAAGGGGGCTTATGTTTGTATTCAGTCATAGTAATGCCTCACCCTTGATTATTTATAGACATCCCTGACCCTTGGGTCGGCATATGAATACATAATATCTGCGATAAAGGCGCCGATGATCACGGCCATGGTTAGAAAGATCAATGAGGCCTGGACTACCGGATAGTCGCGCCGATAGAGGGCGGAAAGCAGCATGTTGCCAATGCCGGGGCGGCTGAAAACAATTTCGATGGTCACGGCACCACCGAGTATCCAGCCGAGCCGTAAGCCAAATATGGTAATAACCGGCATCAGGGCATTTCGGAAAACATGTTTTATGATGATAGCGGGTTTGCTGAGTCCCTTGGCGTACAGCAGCAGGACAAATTCCTTGTTGAACATTTCCAGCATACTTACTCTGGTAATGCGGGCGATAAGCCCGGCGCCACCCATACCTACCGTTATCGCCGGTAAAACCAGGGTCTCTAGACTTCCCGACCCGGATACCGGGAACCACCCCAACATCACCGAGAAAATCAACATCAGGATCAACCCCAGCCAGAAAGCCGGCACGGTAACACCCAGCAGGGCAATGATCATGGAGATGTAGTCTATGAAGGTGTTTTTGGCAGCAGCTGAGATAATCCCCAGCAGAATCCCGAGAAAAAAGGAGATGAACAGCGAGGCGAGTCCTAAACGTACGGTAAAGGGCATGTTGTAGAAAATCATGTCGGCGACGGGCTGTTTTTCGATGATCGACTGGCCCATATCACCTGTGACAAAGTTTTTCAGCCAGACAAAATATTGAATGGTGAGAGGCTTATCCAACCCGTGGGCTTTCACCAGCTCTACCTTGTCCGCACTTGTTGAGCCAGGTCCCAGCAAGGAATCGATCGGATCTCCCGGCACCAGGTGTATAAGCGAGAAGACCACCACGGAAATAATAAAAAACAGTGGGATCAATAACAGCGTACGTCGAAGAATGTAAATCCACATATCTTATCCTCAACAGTCGACGGAAAACACACAACTATTACCAACCTAGGCTTTTAACTGTGGGAGAAACCGTGCGACAGTACTCCGGGGCAATTACAGAAGGGGGCACCCTCCAGGAGCGTGTCGGAGAAAGTTTCCCGACACGCCCCTTGGGGAGGCGAACTCCTCCCTGTTTTACTTCACCGTCATATCCATTATTGGCGCTCCGATCAATATCTTGAATCGTGGCGCCGATGACATGGTTACATTGTTATTTATCGCATGATTATTCACGGAATTAATAATTGGTGCCCAGACATATTGAGACAACAGGTATTCATGGTACTTTTTGAAATTAACAACCCGTTCATCAGAGTTTTTTGATCGTGTCATTGCCTTCTGCATCAGATAATCCGACTCATTATCATGCCACATGGCAACATTGGGATAGCCAAGTCTTGTGGAATTAAAAAACCATTCCAGGATATCTGCATTATCCCAGTCATAGGAGCGAACTACCAGATCATGCTCACCTTTATTAAATTCCGCCCTGATTGAACTGGGATCGAATTGCTCAATCTGTATTTCGACTCCCAGTTTGGACAGCTGAGCTTGAATCATTTCGGCGATTTTCCGTTCAGCAGAGTCACTTTTACTCCACAGCGAGAGTGACAACCGTTTACCATCTTTAGCTAATATTCCGTCACTGCCTGCCTTCCAGCCCTCTTCGTCAAGAATGGCCTTCGCTGCTTGAAGATCGTAATGAATCTCATATTTCTCGTCGACATTTCTGGCAGGTAATCGATCGATCAGATAGGTATAGGCCGGCGTGCCTGCTCCCTGAAAAACGCCTTGTAAGATATCTTCCTGATTAACAGCCAAGGCTATTGCTTTTCGTATGGTAACGTTGGCGAGTAATTCATCTTTGATGTTCATAACCATGTGAAAATTGCGACTGCTCGGCATGGTAATTATTTTGACCTTGTCGTTGTTTTCCAGCTTCTTGAGGAAGAGCGTCGGGGCATCTTCCAAAATATCCACACCACCGGTTTGGAACTCGAGAAAGCGGGTTGAAGCTTCCTCAATTTCTTTAAAGACGACCGTATCAACCTTTGCCGGGCCCTGATTGTCTGAAAGGGGTGAACCCCACTGATAATCGGGGTTTTTCTTTAAGACAATTTCATCACCGGTTTTCCATGAAACAAACTCGAAAGGTCCGGTGCCGACGACATGTTTACGGCCAAAGTCTTCACCATATTTTTCAATTGCTACTTTACTGGGTATCCCGGTAAATGAAGAAGTAAAGTTATACAAGATATTCGGGTCAGGCCTGCTCAAATTCAAGACAACCGTCAAATTATCCTTAATGTCGATAGATTCCACAGCAGCTACCATATATTTGGAATTGCCTTCTGCAAGATTCTCCAGAAACCACTTGAGTACATCGGCATTCAATTCCGATCCATCATGAAATGTAATACCGTTTTTCAAGGTAAAGGTGACCGCCAGGCCATCATCGGAAACATTCCACGACTCGAGGAGATGCGGATAGATAATGCCATCGGCACCCATCTCCACCAATCTGTCATACACGAGATAATAGATATTACTGGTTTTGTTGGTAGTGAAAGGATTGAAACTATCCTGACCGGCATTACCGGGATCCAGTGAAATCGTCAGAGCTTTCTCTGCCGCCAACAGCGAAGCCCCCGACCCACTCACGAGTAAAAACACACAACTTGCAAAAAGCGCCAAACCAACATGCTTTATCATAATACTCCTCCTGCGATAGATTGATTTCCTGAAAGTATTGTTTCGTCTTGCCTCGCTACCCCCTCTTGATTACAAAAAAAGAAAAAGAATCGTTTAACTACCATCGATTGACAGGCATCGGTACCCTCCTGCCAGCCCGGGTATGCTGGAACTGCCTAAATAGCATAATGGGTGATCCATTCACAGTTTCACTGATCCATGACGTTTTGTCAAGAAGTAAACGTCGGCCGTTCTGAATAAATGCCCATTGCTGAGGTTATCAGGCCCCAAGCTCCTAGGGGGAGATAAAAGAGAATGAAGCAGACCTTGGCGCTACTGAAACCTCAAGGAGTATTTTTAAGATCTTTTTTGTGCTTCTGTAAAAACTGGAAATAGCGGTGGACATGTAACTGGGCTATTCGCCGGGCCTCGGTACTGTAACCATGCTCGATAGCATTAACGATCGCTACAAGATCCTCATAGTTCTGCTGCATCATCGATTGGTCCTCTCTGGGAAGACTCTTAAAATAGTTATGTATATTGTCGTGGATCATTGTCAAAATGGAGAGAAACAGCACATTTTGACTCATCTTGGCAAGATGGGTATGAAATTTCTGGTCTAACACATCATACTCTTCCAGCTTATCGACACCGCCATTGAGTAATGCCTTCGCTTCTGCAAGTATCTCTTTGAGTATCGTTATGTCCTCTGTCGTTGCTCTTTCAGTAGCAAGAGCGGCCGCTCCTCCTTCTACTTCTTCACGGAATTCAACAAGATGCCGTATAGGAACCTGCTGTTGTTGTACCAGAAGAGATAAGCTGTGCGTCACGTATTCTATGGTACTGGATTTAACGACGGCGCCGCCCTTGACGCCTAGTTTCATTTCAAGCAAACCTTTTTGCTCCAAAACGCGCAAAGCTTCTCTAATAGAAGCTCTGCTCGTTGAAAATACTTCCTGGAGTTTCCTTTGAGAGGGGAGTTTGTCACCGGGCTTTAGCTTTCCGCTGAGAATTGCCTCCTGAATCTGCTCAACAAGATCTTGATAAATCCTGTTAGAAGTTGTTTTTCTAAACATTTCTTGTGATTTTTGCATTGGAGTACAATATTTATCAAGTAACTAAAGGCCACCTTGAAAAATGGCCTTTTCACTCAATCTCTTGGTTGTGTCAGGAAATTTTATCCTCGGAATATTAAGTATATGTCTCCGGTAAAATTTCCTGCCACGCCTCGACCTTGAGCGAAAATCCCTAGTATTCAAGGGTCCCTAAAGAGGTGCCTGGTTTCGACACATTCAATGAGGGCAACAATTCAAATCGCAAGGTAATAGAAAATGTATATTATTCCTATCTCGATTTTACGCAATGCTAGATAATTATAGCACACCTCATAGCATACCCCTGCGGATAGATTTTAAAAATCAATTTGAGGGACCATCATACTGTACGCTCGCCATTACCTTTCAGAAGACCCCAATTCCAGAGAGAGAGGGATCTTCCGCCTAAAGCGTACTTTGCTTCTGTTTTTTTATTGAAATATCTGATTACTCCTTATTCTCAGCAACTCGGTCTGAGACAGGGATACTCTTTTCCCGGTACGCCATGAACCCATCCCTGGGTGCTCGACTGCAGCCGT
>CAKZOA010000021.1 GCA_937132035.1 uncultured Desulfobulbaceae bacterium
CTTTGTGCCTATTCGTGCCGCCAGAGAAATCCAGACGGGTAAAAAGGAGATGCCGGTGACAAAATAGAGCAGCAGGAAAAAGTCGGCCAGGTCCGACTGCAGAACGTATTCCACATAGTAGAGGATAAGGGTGGCGGGAAGATTATTGCCTATGGCGCTGATGGTATAGGCGGCGAGCAGAATCATGAAAGGACGGTTGCGAAGAATGCGCCGCAGGCCGGTAAACAGTTTGAAGGCCTCCGTCGAGCTGGAGAACGCCGATTCGCGCAGGCGATACACGCACCACCAACAGCTGCCGATGAGCAGCGGCGTATAGAGTACCGATATCCAAAAAAACTTGGCCCGCTCTCCGGCGCCGGTTTCGGCAAGGCCAAAAGCGTACTGCACCAGCGCCGGGGCGCTTGCCGCAATCAGCGTACCGCCAATGAGAAAACCATCGCGCATGCCGAAGAGGGCGGTGCGTTCGTGATAATCGAAGGTTATTTCCGGTCCCAGCGCCTCATAAGGGACGGTGACAATAGTCCAGGAGAGAAAGAGCGCATACAGACAGACTCCGAACCACAGCGTTTCAAATCCCGGGGTCCCGGCAGGCGGGTTGAACAGCAAGACCATAAACAGGGCCACGGCCACCGCCCCCAGGGCTATATAGGGCCTTCTTCTGCCGAAACGGCTGGATGTCTTGTCAGAGAGGTAGCCCAAGAGCGGGTCGGTAACGGCGTCGAAGATACGGACGCTGAAAAGTAGATAGCCAAGAACGGCGACTTCGACGCCGACCACATCGGTGTAGAACTTGGGAATATAGACATATATAGGGATACCGATTACCGCAAGGGCTGCGGCCGGCAGAGAATAGGCTACTTTCTGGGAAAGGGGAACCTTCGCCGGCGGACCGGACCGTTTTTTTTTCATATACTCGACAAGGAGGCAGTGGCTCCTGCGGACACGTATTTACCCTTCCGAGTCGGGAGAACAGACAATCGGCGCCGACTGCTCCCGGCTGCCAGAGGCCGCGGACGGCAGGAGCCCATTTGCAATACTGTCTACTATTATTACAAACAGGCCGCAGGTCAATACGGCTGCCGTTCATGAAGGCCGGAATAGATTGTCCGAACTCGCTCTGCTCCGTCAGCGGTTTTTGTACTCTTTCATGAGCTTGTAATTGATGCCGTCGATCATCGCCTGCCAGCTGGCCTCAATGATGTTCACCGAAACGCCGACCGTGCCCCAGCTCGACTGCCGGTCCTTGCTCTCTATGAGGACGCGGACACGGGCCTCCGTACCTCGTTCGCCGGTGAGAACGCGGACCTTGTAATCGGAAAGTATCATCTCCTCAAGGCAGGGGTAGAACGGAATCAACGCTTTACGGATGGCCTCGTCCAGGGCATTGACCGGACCATCACCCATGGCGGCGGTGTGGACTTCATCGCCACCGACGGAGAGCCGGATAGTGGCCTCGGTCAGGGGCAGCTTATCCATGCGATACTTGTTGTTCATTACTCTGAATCCCTTGAATTCAAAATACTTCCGCTGCATTCCGAGATATTTGTGCATGAGCAGCTCGAAACTGGCCTCGGCTCCCTCATACTGATACCCCTGGTTTTCAAGTTCCTTCAGCTCGTGTATGATCGAAGCCAAAACAGGGTCGGCGGCATCGATTTTCAACCCCCATTTCTCTGCCTTGTGAAGAATATTTGAGCGCCCCGATTGATCGGAAATGAGAATTCGCCTGATATTGCCAACCTTTTCGGGCTCGATGTGCTCATAGGTGAGAGGATTTCTCTCAACGGCACTGACATGGATGCCGCCCTTATGGGCGAAAGCGGATTCACCGACATAGGGCTGGAACCTGTTTTGCCGGAGGTTGGCGAGTTCGTCGACCAGTCGTGAGACACCGTAGAGGCGGTCGATATTCTTTCCTACTCCGCATTCCAATCCCAGTTTAAAAACCACGGCCGGAATAATGGAGGTGAGGTTGGCATTGCCGCAACGCTCACCGTAACCGTTGATGGTGCCCTGAACGTGATCGACACCCAGAGAGACGGCAAGCAGGGCATTGGCCACCGCTGTTTCCGAATCGTTGTGGGAATGGATGCCCAGTTTCACTTCGGCGCCCTGAGAGTGCAGATAGTGCCGCACCTGTTCGAGTATCGGCTGCAACTCATTGGGCAGCATTCCGCCGTTGGTGTCACAAAGCACAATGGTTTCGGCACCGCCGACGACAGCCCTGGCCAGCGTCGCCAGAGCGTATTCACGGTTATTCTTGAACCCGTCGAAAAAATGTTCGGCATCGTAGAAAAGGTGCTCGACCCTCGGCCGCAGATATGAAAGGGTGTCCTCGATGATGAGCAGATTATCCTCAAGGCCTATTTTCAGAGCGTCATGCACGTGGATGTCCCAGCTTTTGCCGAAGATGGTCACCACCGGAGTCCTGGCGTCGAGCAGTGCCTGTACATTGGCGTCCTCCTCGGGCGTTTTCTGAAAATGCCTGGTGGAACCGAAGGCGGCCAGCCGGGTATGCCGCAGGCGGATAGTGCGCATTCTGTTGAAGTAGTCAACGGATATCGGGTTGGAACCAGGCCACCCGCCTTCGATAAAATCGATGCCCATCTCGTCGAGCGCCAGGGTTATCCGAACCTTGTCATCGACGGAAAGGTTGAAATTTTCCGACTGGGTACCGTCCCGCAGAGTCGTGTCATATATTTCAATCAGGCGCCCCATTGTATCCCTCACGGCAGAGCAAACTGCATTGGCTTTATCAGCAGACGGGCAGGCCTTCTCCCGCCCATTCCTCCAGGCAGGCAAGAATACCCATTCGCAGCAAATGATTCAAGATGCGCCTGGAAATAATTCCCCTCAAGTCACAGCGATCTTCTCCTCCGGCGGCGCCTGCTGCCGGTTCGACGCGCGCGGGCCGGACGAGTTGCGCCGG
>CAKZOA010000022.1 GCA_937132035.1 uncultured Desulfobulbaceae bacterium
CCGCCATAAGCAGCACCGCCATACCTGCAAGAATCACTTTTGTCATAGTCATAGTTCACTCCTGTTAAAATTATCGTCAAAGATCATCTTTCCACTCAAAGATGTGTCGTAGCCGACAAAAGAGCCGGCCATTTGCCCGAATTCTTTCTCCTGAAGGATACTGAGAAAGTTCTGTATGCCTCTTTCAAAAAAGCGCTCCCGACTGACGAGCAGATCGAACCTTTCCCACCTCAGCGGCACGAAATCAAGTTCGAGCATGCCGGCTACGGCACGGATGGCAGGAGCAGCATCGGCCCGACCGGCCACTATTTCCAGGCCGGCATCAATATGACGTGCGGCCTCTTTGTCGTAGCCCTTGATCTGGCCGGTGCCGATATCGGATTTGGCGATCTCGTAGTCAAGCAGTAGACGCGTACCGGTTCCCAGAGGCCGGTTGACAATGGTAACATCGCCCCGGGCAAAGTCGGCAACCGAGGTAATAGCCTTGGGATTGCCAGGGGCAACCAGGAATCCCTGCTGACGTCTGCTGAAGTTGATGAACACCGGGCTCTTATCCAATTCGCGGCTGGCGAAATCGAAATTATACTCTTCCCGGTCATCCTGAAGGAGGTGACAAACACCAATATGGCACAGGCCCCGGCGCAGGCACTTGATGCCCCCCATACTGCCGACATTAGCGAAAAAGGCCGTGACATCGCTGTATTTATGATTGAAATAGGAAAGGACCTTCTGGAAAAATGGATCGTCGCTGCCGGCCAGTAGCAGTCGGCCGGAATCCGAGGACAAGGCCGCCGCCTGAGCCGGAGCGTTGATCATGTTGACTTCCAGCCACTCTTCCACCAGCCTCTTGGGAAACATCCACTTTCCGGTAATTTTCGTCGCCGGTAGTCCCTTCTCATGGATCAGGGTGTACACCATCTTCTCATTTACTTTGAGCAATTCGGCAACTTCTCTGGTGGTGATGAATTTAGGTTCTGTCATGCTTCAGGCTCCTAGCTGGCTTCAATTTCGCGAACAAGTGTACAGTCGATCCCTTTTGTGTCAACAAACATACCAAAAATCCGCAAAAGCAACCAAAAATAACCGTAAACACCACCTCGGTTTTCTCTCAGAGCGTTCTTCAATTTCTCAGCATCAAATCGTTGGGGTACAGGGCCGGCAACAGACAGCGCAACCTGCAACATTTTTCAGGTGTGCAGTTGCGCTTTGATGATTTACCTTTTACTATCCTGACAGCATAGTGGTTACAATGGTACCGCTACGTCCCACGCAGTGGGTGAAAACATTGCTGTCAGAGAGAAGACAGCTTGCCGTGCAAGTGGTTGCTGCCCAGAACATTCACCTTTTGTGCTTGCCTTTGACGTTCGGTAAAGGGATCCCGGGGAAGGCTGCAACTCTTGCAGGACGGCTTGAGGAGATCCTTGGAAATGTACCGGTGCCTTCCGGGCTCCAGGCATTTATATATGAGCTTAACCGTCCGCCGCCGACGGAGAGACGATGGAACTTAGCGCAAGTCTGGAAGACTACATAGAGACCATTTATCATATAGTCGAGGAAAAGCAGGTAGCCCGGGCCAAGAACATAGCCGATCAACTGGGGGTCAGCCGTGCCTCGGTAACCGAAGCCTTACGTACCCTCTCCGGCAAGGGACTGATCAACTATGCCCCCTACGAGGTCATCACCATGACCGCTCTTGGTCGCGAAGTCGCAGAGGATGTCATCTTCCGGCACACCACCCTGAAAAACTTTTTCACGAAAATACTCACCATCGATAGCGACATAGCAGAAGACGGGGCCTGCAAGGTGGAGCATTCGGCCCCCCCCCAGGTAATCGACAGAATGATTGATTTTATGAAGTTCGTTGAATCCTGCCCCCAGGTCGAGGAAGGGTTTATTCAAAAGTTCAGGGAATTCGTCAAGAATAAGAAGAAGCGTCGATAACCGTCTGCACAGGGTGAAAAAACCGGAGATCCTCTGCGCTCATAGCAGCCGCCCGCTTGATCACCGCCTCGGAATAATAGCCGAAACGGACAAGCAGGAGCAGCACAGCAGCGCTCTGCTCGTGGGTAAGTGCGCCGTTCTGTTCGAGAATACGCGGCATCAGCAGACTGTTGACAAAGGGAATCGCATGGGCCTTGCAGTAGTGTGCCGCCTTTTTATCATCCACCAGAAGAAAATCAGCCAGCCCCTTTTTCCACAAAAGTATGGCGCCGCTCTCACCTCTCCCCAGTCCGGCAATGTTATCAGCAGCGTCTGCCCTGCAGGCGGCATGCCTTACAAGATCAGTGAGTTCCGCGGCACCCTGTTTGCCGGGAACACCCAGCTCTTTATAGACAGCGGCGGCAATAACCGGCACATAGCTCTGCAGAAAACAGTGCAGCAGTCCCACCTTCTGCAGAAGAATGAGCGATGAGGTATCCGCCGCCACCCTCGTTGATACTCCTCTGTTCATTTTCTGAAAACCCTCCGGGAAGCTCAGTTTTTCATCAGGCTGCTGCCCCTTGGCAACCTCCACGCGAGAAGCCCTGGAATCAGGCAGTTACACCACTGTTGGGTTCATGACGGCGGCAATAAATCATCATCCTCAGCGGCGACTTTCATGCTCCTGAGAGAGAGCCTGTTCTGCACGTATTTTCCCAAAACCCGCACCGCCTGATCGGCCGACCTGAACACTGGCAATCCCTGGTCCTCGAGAGCGTCGGCAAGATGGTCGTAGAGAGATCCGCTGTCGACCACCAGCACCAGGGGCTTTTCGCCCTGCGAATTGAGATGGGCGATGCGATCGACAATCCCCCGACCGTCGGCCACCGCCTCCATGGCGATCTCTTCCTCGGGCAGGGTGTGCAGAATCGGTGTCAACGGGACGATGGCTATGATTAGGTGGTCGACATTATCATCCTCCAGCAATACCCTGACGATCTCCGCATACACCTCTTCCGTCGCCATGGGAGTCACATCAAGGGGATTGGCGATCTTCACCAGAAAATCAAGGCCTGCGTCCTTGATGATACCCTCCAGGGTGATCCTGGAATTCCCATGGTAGACGGCCATTTTCAGCGAATAGTCTTCGCCGAGCAGATTGTCGGCGATGCCCACGGCTTCATAGCCGGCATTGCTCACTGCCGCCAGACGGTTTCCGGAGATTTCCCTGTCATGGAGGGTGCGCGAGAGGCGGAGCAGTCCTTCAAAATCGGAAAAATTTTCGGCAATGAAGGCACCCGCCTGCGAGACGCAGGATTCACAGACCATATAATCACCGGCAATCGAGGCCGTATGCCCCGACATTGCGGTCTTGCCCTCCGTGGTGCGGCCGGCCTTGTAGAAGACGATCTCCTTGCCGGCCGGTATGGCCCGGCGCACCGCCTGGGAAAAATGCAGGCCATCGAGATCGGCAAAGCCTTCGATATAGAAGGCAATAGTATCCAAGCCATCTATATCTTTCATAAATTCAAGAAAATCCCCGGCACTGATATCAAGCTGGTTGCCTATGGAGAGGGCATAGGCCGGATCGAGAAAAGAGAGCTTGCTCATCCTCGTTATCATATAGGCGCCGCTTTGACTGACCAGGGCACTCCTGCGCTGATGCCGGCCGTGATTCTTGGGCAGCTTCGACTCCGGGATGAACAGCGAGTCATAGCCCCCGGGGTGCGAAAGCACCCCGAGACTGTTGCCGCCAAGCAAAACAGGGCAGCTGCGGCCGGCCCCGCGGTAGCTCTCCAGCCTGGCGAGTACCTGCTCGAGACGTTCTTGTCCCTTCTGGCCCTGGCCCATGTCACCGGCAACGACGATCACTGCATCGGCCAGGTCGCCCTCCATGACCTCCTCGATCATGGCCGGAACGGCTTCGCCGCCCACCGCCAGAATAAGCAGATCGACTCGCTGCGGCATCTTTTTCAGGCTGGCAACGGTCTGGATACCGTCCAGCATTTTCGCAGAAGGGTGAATGAGCAGAACATTCTCACGGCTAAAGCCCATCGAGACAATGTTTTGCAGGATTATTCTGCCGATGTTCATTCCCCTGGACGATACCCCCGCAAGGGCGATGGAGCTGGGATGCAGCAACTGCTCGATTTTGGCCACCGGACGAAGAGGCGGCGTCTTCTGCGGTGTAGAAAAACGGCACAGTCCGTCCAGAGGCAGCATCAGGTAGCTGGAAAAGGCAAAGGGATTGATTTCCAGTTCATCGATGACATAGGGGGATCGGACGTTGACAGGGGAGAAATATCTTCCCAGGGCGACGAAGGCTGAGAAGCATTCGATGAGCTGCTCGTCGGTGACGATGCGTTTCTGCCCGCGGGTCAATCCCGCCATCTTCTTATACGATATGGTTTTTTTGAAAAGAGTGAAAAATTGCTCGCCGCTGACCATCTCCACCGATGCCGCCACCACTGCCTGACCTTTCCGAAATCGCTGGGCGTAGAGCTCGGTATCGGTACCCCCCAGTCCGGCACTGATAATCATGCCGAACTCTCTGGTCCGGCGGAGACTTACCAGCAGCTCGTTGCCAAATTCCTGTGAATCGGGATGCATATACTGACAGAGGATGACGCCTTCGATGGACTCGCGGACACGATTTTCCAGCTCCTGCGGCGAACAGCCGGCAAGCGGGCCGGGCACGTCGAACTTGCCGTCACCGGCTGCCCGTCGATAGGCAGTGGCAATGTCGTAATCCATACTGCGAACCGCGGAGAGAACCTCCCCGACGGTCTTGGCGACGACACGGACGCCGCCGACATCGCTCTTATGGAGGATATAGGCAGAGATGACCTTGACCACCACCTTCTCCCCCGGCAGCGTGTCGAGATCTTCTCTTTTCAGGCGCCGGTTTTTCCGCAGAACGAAATAAGCCGGGGGTGTCTCCGAACCGGAATGGCGGATCAGATCATAGACCTCGTACTCAAAGAGATACTTCCTGCCCGCCTCTTCCGCCCTGGTCAACAGCTGCTGAATTGCAGCAAAATCGATATGGGTTTTCATGGAGTATTTCTTCTACCGGTACAAGGTATACAGCGCCTGGGTCCCTCTGTCTTCACCGCCTTCTTCGCCGGCCAGCTCCTCGTAGAGAGATCTGGCCAGTGCCAGGCCGCGGGCCTCGAGACCGAGCTTTTCGGCCGACTCCAGGGCGATGTTCATATCTTTTATGAAGTGCTTGACAAAAAAACCCGGCTCGAAGTCGCCATTGATCATCCGCGGAGCCAGGTTGGAAAGCGACCAGCTGCCGGCCGCTCCAGACTCGATGCTGCGCAGCACCGTCTGCGGATCAAGACCGGCCTCTTCGGCATAGCGAATGGATTCGCAAACCCCCATCATGGTGGAGGCAATGGCTATCTGGTTGGCCATTTTGCAGTGCTGGCCGCTGCCGGCCTTACCCTGATAAACGATATTCTTGCCCATGACCTGAAAGACGGGCAGCATACGCTCAAAGGCCTCCGCTTCGCCACCGACCATGATCGACAGTTTCGCCTCGCGGGCGCCGATGTCACCCCCGGATACCGGCGCATCGAGAGCCGTGCAACCCTTGGACTTCGCCTTGTCATTTATGCGCTCGGCAAGCTCAGGGCTGCTGGTGGTCATATCGACCAGCAGGCTGCCGCTGCGGCAGCTGGCCAGGATACCCTCCGCACCGAAGTACACCTCTTCGACATCCCGGGGATAGCCGACCATGGTAATGACAATGTCGGCCCGGGACGCCGCCTCCCCAGGGGCTTCACACCAGACAGCACCTCCGGCCAACAGGTCTTCGGCCTTGGCTTTGGTCCGGTTGAAGACGGAAAGACCATACCCGTCTTCCAACAAATGCGAGGCCATGCTCCTGCCCATAACGCCGATGCCGATAAAACCTATTTCGGGCTTTTTGTGCTGTGCTGTCATCGTGTTCCTCCTTCCCTCGGTTTATATTCGCGGAGCTCTTCTCCTAAGACATAGATTTTTTCGAGAAATATTCCCATACTCCGGCCCATCTGCAATATCACACAATAATTCCACACCATCAGTACATACTCTATATAAGCGCATCAGTGTATCTTCCCTGAGATATGAAGCGGTGGTGCAGAATATACAGCCCCCTTTCAAAACAGCCGTTTTTCCACATGGAACTCTCCACGTAACATTTCTCTTGAAAAGACGCCGCTGCAGGGAGCGTGTGGTGTCTCTGCTGCGCTGCTGCCATTCTACCTGAGAGAAACCGAGAATTCGAGCACTCTATGCACCGAAGCCGTCAACACCCCCGCCTGGATGCACCCGACGCCTCCGTTGTTGGCACAATACCACCTTGTGGTATTGTGCGAATTGTGCTTTTATGAGAAATCATTTTATGCGAATTTATTTTCACATTGCAAGAGCAACGATCCAAACATATACCAAGAAACCCAACACGGCCTTGTCAATCACCACAAAATAGCATATTTTTAAATTTATAATCGGTATGTTAACAATCATTAGAGGAACTTATATAGAGCAGCAGGATTGCTTATGCAGGACTTGTTTTTAATGTTTCCCTATTTTATCGATAGCTTTTTCCTATTTGACAAAGCTCGCAATTTATTTGTAGATGCCCACTACGAACAGTTTGAACATCTGCACAAATCGCCTCAGTGTGATTTTTATTTTCAAAGGGAAAATGGTTTTTCCCGAACGTGAACGGAGGAAAACATGGCAAAAGTTGGAGTGTATGTCTGTCATTGCGGCTCGAATATCGGTGGTGTAGTCGATGTCGAATCTGTCCGCGAGCATGCGGAAACTCTGCCCGATGTGACCGTATCCAGGCAAAACCTGTTTATGTGCTCAGACCCGGGTCAGGAGATCATTCGCCAGGACATCAAAGACGGTCTGGTCGACAAGGTAGTGGTTGCAGCATGCACGCCGCGAACCCATGAACCGATATTCCGCAAGGTTCTCGAAGGGGAAGGCCTCAATAAATTCTTTTTCGAGATGGCAAACATCAGAGACCAGGACAGCTGGGTTCACGCTGATGATCACAATGGGGCAACCGCCAAGGCCAAGAAGATAGTCGACAGCGCCGTAGCCAAGGCCAGGCATCTCATGCCTCTGGAGGAAAAATACGTCGATGTCACCCAGGCGGCCCTGGTCATCGGCGGCGGTGTCGCCGGTATCTTCTCCGCCCTCGAGCTCGCCAATATGGGCCACAAGGTGTATCTGGTGGAAAAGGAACCATCCATCGGCGGCGTCATGGCCCAACTCGACAAAACCTTCCCGACCAACGATTGCTCCGCCTGTATTCTCACCCCGGTCATGGTGGATGCCGGCACACATCCCAACATCGAGCTTCTGACCTATTCCGAGGTTGATTCCGTTGACGGCTATATCGGCAATTTCGACGTCAAAATCAGAAAAAAGCAAAGTTATATCGACTGGCATAAATGCACCGGCTGCGGCGACTGTGCCGAGGCCTGTCCGGTCAGGACCCCCAATGAATACAACGCTTCTCTCGACAACAGAAGCGCCGCCTATATTCACTTTCCCCAGGCTGTGCCGAAAAAGGCGGTTATCGACATGGACGCCTGCATCAACTGTGGCGGCAGAAAAATAGGCAGTGAAACCCGCATCAGTAAAAAAACCGGCAAACCAATTTTAGCTCCCTGCGAAAGAGCCTGTCCGGCCGATGCCATCGACCGCAGCATCCCTGTTGATGCCGAAGGTGACATTCTCGACGTCAAGGTCGGTACCATCGTCGTCGCCACCGGCTACAAGGTCATGGAGAAAGACACCTTCAAAAGCCTCGCCCCCGATTCCCCCAATGTCCTCACAGCCCTCCAGCTTGAGAGATTGATTTCAGCCACCGGTCCCACCGGCGGCAAATTCCTCAGGCCGAGCGACAACGAGAAGCCCAAGACCATATCCTTTCTCTCCTGCGTCGGCTCCCGCGACCAGAAGCACCACACCTACTGCTCGCGCGTCTGCTGCATGTACATGATCAAGCAGGCCAAGCTGCTCAAGGAGAAATACCCCGATCTCAACATATATATGCATTTCATGGATGTACGAACCCCGGGCAAGGATTTCGACGAATATTATACAGGCGCCCTGGAAATGGGCATCAAGATCATTCGCGGCCGCGTCGGCGGCATCGATACGCTGCCCGATGACCGCCTCAAGGTCATGGCATACGATGCCGACCTGGCCCAGAACATTGAAATCGATGCCGACCTGGTGGTTCTGGCCACGGCCATCGAACTGCAGGACGATATCAAGCCGCTGGCCCAGAAACTCAGTCTGACACTGGACGGCTCAGGATTTTTCAAGGAACTCCATCCCAAGCTCAAGCCGGTGGAAACGGCGGTGGAAGGTGTTTTCCTTGCCGGTTGCTGTCAGGGCCCCAAGGATATTCCCGACACTGTCGCCCAGGCCAAGGGCGCCGCAGCAGCAGCGGCGGTACCGCTGGCCCAGGGCAGGGTCAAGATCGATCCGGCAATCTCCGAAGTCAACCGGGAAAAATGCAGCGGCTGCGGTATCTGCGAGCCTCTCTGTCCCTACGGCGCTATTACCATGGCCGAATTCGAAGGCGGGCACAAACGGGCGATCATCGAGATGACCCAGTGCAAGGGCTGCGGCGTCTGTACCACCGCCTGTCCTTCTGCTGCCATCGAACTCCACGGCTACTCGGAAGATCAGATCATGGCCCAGATTGCGGCATTAACATTATAGGAGGGAACAATGGCAGCATTGAATTTAAGCAAAATGAGCCAGGAGGAAGTCATCCAGGCTGTTATAGATCACGGTGGTGCGGGAATAACCAAATGTATCCAGTGCAATGCCTGCGCCTCCGTCTGCCCGGTGGCCAAGGCGGGTTTTTCCCTCTATGGGCGCCTGCTCTTCAGAAAGCTGCAGACCGGCCATTATGAAGAGATAATCGAAGATGCCTCCAGCTGGGCATGCCAGGCCTGCAACCGTTGCACGGAGATCTGTCCGCGCGATGCCAGACCGTTTGATATCGTCTTCGCTTTCCGCCGAATGCAGGCGGAAGAGCTGGCTATCTCCACCTCGGCGTTCACGCCGCTGATGAGTCTGCACGCCACAGGTCACGCAGTGACCTCGGAAGCGTCCAAAAAGCTGCGCCAGCAGGTCGGCCTCGACTCCCAGCCGGCAACATCCATCGAAGACGAACAGGCGCAGAAGGAAATTCAGACACTTCTCGAAAATGGCCCCATGGGCGAGCTCGGCATATTCTAGCAAGGAGAGAACAATGGATAAATGTGGTATTTACCTGGGATGCAACATCCCATTCAAGGCACCCGATATAGAACAGTCTTTCAACAAGATCTTTCCCCAGCTCGGCGTCGAGCTGGTGAGCATGGATGGCGCCACCTGCTGTCCGGCATGGGGCACCGCCCCCTCCTTTGACATCGATACCTGGCTGTCGATTTCCGGCAGGAACATCAACATTGCCGAAGAAAAAGGCGTTGATATCATGACCGGCTGCAACTCCTGCTTCGGCGTTATGGCCGAAGCCAGGCATTTCGCCCTGCATGACCCCGCCAGGCTAAAAAAACTCAACGAAAACATGGCCCTGATCGACCGCAAATTCAAGGGCACATCGGAGGTCTATCACGTCTCCCATGTCCTCCACAATAAAATCGGTATGGACAAGATCAAGGAGAACCTCAAGTTCACCCTCAAGGAGCTGAAGGTCGCTGTCCAGCCGGGCTGTCATATTCTCTGGCCCACCGAGGTCATGGAGGTCAAGGAGAAGAACTCCTTCTACCCCACTATGCTTAAGGAACTCTGCGAGGCGCTGGAGGCCGACGTTCCTCACTACAGCGCCCTCAATGCCTGCTGCGGCATGGGCGCCATGCGCTCCACCGATGCCGAAAAATCCATTGGCCTGCTGAAGAGCAAGCTGCTGAGCATGAAGGAGGAGATCGATCCCGATATGATCGTCACCACCTGTTCCTCCTGCTACCTCCAGTTTGACGGCGCACAGAAGATACTTCAGGAAAAAGGCGAGATAGACTTTGAGATCCCGGTCTTCTACTACACCCAGCTGCTGGCCCTGTGTATGGGTTTCGACCCCAAGAATGTGGCGGCCATCAGCGAAGTACCGCGTGACCAGTTAATTGCAAAAATTCAGAGCGAAGCCCGTCGCCTGATCAAAGAGGAGGCATAACATGGAATTCTCACCCAATATAGTCGGATTCGCCTGCCAATGGTGCACCTACGCCGGCGCCGATCTCGCCGGCAACCTGCGCTGCAAATACCCACCCACGGTCAAGCTCATCAAGGTCCCCTGCTCGGGCCGGGTCAAACCGGAATACGTGCTCAAGGCCTTCGCCCAGGGTGCCGACGGTGTGCTGGTTGGCGGCTGCCACTTCGGCGACTGCCATTACAAGGATGGCAACTATAAGACCAAAAATCGCATGGACATGCTCAAGGTCATGCTTGAGGAATTCGGTTTCGACCCCCGCAGATTCCGACGCGAGTGGATATCCGGTGCCGAGGGCAAGAAATTTGCCGACGTCATCACCGAATTTACCAAGGAACTGCAGGAGATAGGGCCAAATAATATGCTCAGGGACTACACCCCGGACAGCGAGATTGAGGAGGTGGCAGACAATGGCTGAAAAAATCAAATTAGGGTTTTTGCTTCTCGGCGGCTGCGCCGGCTGCGAAATGTCCGTCGTCGACCTCTCAGAAAAGCTGGTGGACACCCTGGAACATGTGGAAATAGCCTTCTGGGCGCCAACGGTGGCCGATGTCAAATACGACGATCTTGAGAACATGGAGGACAACGCTATTGACGTCGCCTTCATCGACGGCATGATCAGACTCGACGAGCATGTGCATATGGCCAAGATCATGCGCAAGAAGGCCAAAATCCTGATTGCCTACGGCGTCTGCTCGGCCCTTGGCGGCACCGCCGGACTCGGCAGCCTGCACGACAAGGAAGAACTGTTCGAGAAGGCCTTCAAGAATACGCCGACCACCGACAACCCGGACGGCGTCTACCCCCAGCCGGAATGCCTCGTCGACGGCAAGTATGACCTGACCCTGCCCAAATATCAGGACAAGGTACGCTTGCTCGGCCAGGTGGTCGACGTCGATTATAATATCGGCGGCTGTCCGCCCCATTATTCCCATGTGGAGGCGGCCATCACCGCCCTGGTCACCGGCCAGCTGCCGCCCAAAGGCTCCTATATAACCAACGGCAAGGCCGTCTGCGATGTCTGCGAGCGCAATCCTGTCAACAAGGAAGGAGACAACCGCACCATGATGTATAGGGTACTGCGCACCGTCGACGGCGTTCCCGAAAACGATACCTGCCTGCTGCTCCAGGGGTATGTCTGTTTCGGCCCCATGACCCAGGGCGACTGCGGCGCCTCCTGTCTCCATGTCAACACCCCCTGCCGGGGCTGCGGCGGCCCGCTTCCCGGTGTCGAGGACTACGGAGCCCAGGCCATCTCCTCCATCGGCTCTATTCTTAAAGACGAGACGGTCACCGCCCAGCTGAAGGAAAAGTATCCCAATCTTTCCAAATTCTTCTACAGATACTCCCTGCCCTCAGGAATTCTGCCGAAGAAGATGTAGATTGATATCAAACACTAAGGAGCTAAATCGTGAAAAAGATAGAAATCAATCCCATGACCCGACTCGAGGGTCATGGTAAAATAGCAATTTTCCTCGACGATTCCGGCAATGTAGATGAGGCTTTCTTCCAGGTGGTGGAATTTCGCGGCTTTGAGAAATTCCTCGTCGGCCTGCCCATCGAAGAGGTTCCACGCACCGTCTCCACCATCTGCGGTGTCTGCCGCGGCGTCCATTTCACCGCCGCCATGAAGGCTTCCGACGGCGTCTACGGCGTTCAACCGACCCGCGTTGCCCGAAAGCTGCGCGAACTGTTCTTCAACGCCCATTATGTCGAAGACCACGCCGTTATCCTCTATGCCCTCGGCCTGCCCGATTTCGTCGTCGGTCCCAGTGCCCCGGCCGCTGAGCGCAACGTCGTCGGTCTCATCAACGCCGTCGGCGCCGAGATCGGCCGCGAGGTTCTGAAAAAGCGCGGCTACGCCGTCAAGATCTTCGAGATGCTGGGCGGCAAGCCCAATCATCCGGTAGCCGCCATTCCGGGAGGCTGGTCGAAAACGCTCAATGAAATGGAGCGCGAGCAGATCGAAGGCTGGGCCCACGAGCTCATCGACCTCTCCAAGCTGACCCTCAAGGTTTTCGGCGATGTCATCCTCAGCAATCCAGGCTATATGGAACTGGTCACCGGCGACATGTACAAGGTGCCGGTCAACTACATGGGCTCCGTTGACGAAAACAACATGGTCGCCCTCTATGACGGTACCCAGAAGGTCGTCGGCGTGGGTGGCGAGGAACTGTACAGCTACAACGGCATGGAGTATATCGACTATATCTCCGAGCGCGTACTGCCCTGGACGTATCTGAAAATGCCCTATCTGAAGAAAATGGGCTGGAAGGACATCATCGACGGCGACGGCACCAGTCTCTACAGCGTCGGCCCGCTGGCCCGTTTCAACGTGGCCGATGGCCTTTCCACCCCGCTGGCCAACGAGGAGTTCAAGACCTTCTTCAAGACCTTCGGCACCAAACCGGTACACAACATCATGGGCTACCACTGGGCCCGAGCCATCGAGATGCTTCACTGTTCCGAAAACATTCTTAAGCTGGCCCGCGATCCCGAGATCACCAGCGACGACGCCCGGGCGCCACTGGGCGAGGTCACCGGCGAAGGCGTCGGCATCATCGAAGCCCCGCGCGGCACCCTGATCCACCATTACAACACCGACGACCAGGGCATTGTCACCGATGCCAATATCGTCGTCGCCACCACCCACAACAAGGGACCGATCAACCTGGCCGTGAGAAAGGCCGCCAAGCACTTCATCAAGGACGGCAACGTCGACGATGGTATTCTCAATCATGTGGAGATGGCCTTCAGGCCCTACGACCTCTGCCTGGGCTGCGCCACCCACGCGGTTAAGCCAGGTTCCTCGCCTGTTGAAATCAATATCTACGACAGCAGCAAGGAACTGAAACAGTCATTGAAAAACTTCTAGCCTCCGTATCCGGGCGAAAGGCTGAGTTTTGCTTTTTGCCCGGACCGTACACTATACTCTACTATGAATAAACGATTCCTGGTTTGCGGCATAGGCAACCCGATGCTCAAGGACGACCGGGCCGGCATAGAGGTGGCTGAACGGATTGCCGCCTCCGATCTGGAGGTTGATACGGAAATCATCTTCGGCGTCGGTTTCGAGGTAAACGACAAGATCATGGGTTACGATGACGTCATCATCGTCGATGCCGCCAAGATCGGCAAAAAGCCGGGAACCATCACCCAGGCCGGCGTCGAAGACATTTTCAGCGATCATCAGCTGGCTTCTTCCCATGCGGTCACGCTCGGCTCGACACTGAAAGTCGGCTATGAGCTCTTCGAGGAAGAGATGCCCAAGTCCCTGAAGATTCTACTCATCGAAGCGGAAGACTATTACGAATTCACCCGGGACTGCTCACCGTCCGTCGACAAAGCCATCGACGAGGCGATACACATCATCACCGAACACTACACCGGGAAACTTCAGGAGGTCTGCTGAAAAGCATCCCATCCCGAAACACCCCTTGGTTTACTGTTGCCCAAGGTTTAACCACTATACAGGGAGGCCATTTTGAAAACATTTTTTGATTTAAAGCAGGAAGTAAGGGCCACTGGACGTTGTCACGGATGTGGAGGATGCGTCACTATCTGCACCGCCGTCAATTACGGCGCCCTGCAGATGGGCGATGACCACATTCCCCGTTACAAGAGTGTCGACAAGTGCATAGATTGCGGTCTCTGCTACCTCATCTGCCCTGAGGTGGGCGAACTTGACGACCAGGTCAAGCGAAACGTCGACTGGAGCGCGCCCATGGGCAGAATTCTGCAGGTCTCCGTCGCCAGGGCCGCCGATGAGGACATTCGGGAGAGGGGCACCGACGGCGGTGTGGTCACCGCCATGCTGCTGCATCTCTTTGACAGCGGCAAGATCGACGGCGCCATCGTCTCCAGGCAGACGGAGGAAGGCCGCGTCCCCTGGCTTGCCACCAGCCGTGAAGATATCATCGAAGCCGCCGGCTCCCATTTCGATGCCATGCAGGGAACGGTGGCCCTCGGAGAACATTACTCCACCTATTCGCCGTCCGCCCGGGCATTGGGCTCGCTGATGCGTCAGGGTCTGAAACGAATAGCCTTTGTCGGCACTCCCTGTCAGATCAAATCCGTGCGCAAGATGCAGGCCTTGAAGATTGTGCCCTCGGATGCCATCAAGTTCTACTTCGGTCTGTTCTGCACCTCCAACTTCGACCTCGACGACGACAAGCTCCACACGATGGAGGAGTTGGCCGGCTGCACCATGAGCGAGGTCACCAAAATGAACATCAAAAAAGATTTCATTCTCCGCACCAAGGACGGCCAGAGAAAACATATTCCCCTTGCCGAGCTTGACTTCGCCCGCAGGGACGCCTGCAGATACTGCGACGATTTTTCGGCGGAATATGCCGACATCAGCTTTGGCGGGCTCGGTGCCGATCGCGGCTGGACCACGGTGATAATCAGGTCGCCGCTGGCCAGGGCAGCCTACGCCGACGCCCGAGAGAAGTGTCTGGAAATACAGAGTATCGACGATCATCCCGGACTTGACGCCCGCATATTGTCAACAATCATGGAAAGCTCGACGGCCAAAAAACAACAGCAGGTGGTTGCCGCCGAATAATTGTCCGACGCATTGCAATTGATCAGGGGGCGCAGTTCACCCTGCTCGCTGTTCCCATCTCGCCCCTTCTCCGTCCCCTGATCGGCTGCGTTGTCCCTCCTCCTAATCTCTTCGGAGCTCACCTGGATAAAGCGATATCATCCACTACTGCCGGCAGCAGTACCGTGAACACCGTTCCGCCATCGCCTCCAGACCGGACGCTGATGCTACCATGATTTTTTTTGACGATGGCGTGGACAAGAGCCAGTCCGAGTCCTATGCCCTTGTTGCTGTCTCGGTTTTTGGTGGTGAAATAGGGATCGAAAATATAGTCGAGGATGTCCTGGTCAATACCGCTGCCGTTATCGGCGACCTCTATCTCCACGTATTTGCCGCTGGCAAGACCGGGTATGTCCTCTTCGAGCACAATTGCATTGTAGCCGGTAACGCTAACCCGCCCCCCCTCCGGCATGCAGTTATCGGCATTAATGAGCAAATTCTGCAGTATGACCTTGAGATGATCCGGAATGATTTTGACGGTGAACAGCCCCTGCTGAAAATTGACGTGCAAATCGATCTCGGCACGGAGGGTTTCCTCAAACCTCACGTCTTTGAACAGCTCAGGAACCCTGGCCATCCCCGGACTAGGCCTTTCACGGCGTGTAAAGAGCAAAAGTTTTTCCGTCAAATCCCGGGCCCTGTCTGCCGCTTCAAGAGCGGAGTTCAAAAGCTCCTGTACCCCATGATCCGGTTCAAGCATTCGTTTGCAGAGTCCGAGGTTGCCGAGTATGACCGAGAGAATGTTGTTATAGTCGTGGCCGATACCTCCAGCGAGGATGCCTATGGATTCAAGCTTTCTCGCCTGCAGCACCTCTTTTTCCATCTGCCGGCGACGGCTTATGTCCTCCACCAGCCAGACGAACCCCTTCGACAGATCCGGGGGAAAGGCTTGATCCACCGTCCGCCCGGAAAGGCTGCAGAGAACTGCGCCACCGTCTTTTTTACGCAATTCATATTCGGCCTGAACTGTTTGTCCGGCTACCAGCTGGTTATAATGCTTTTTACCGAAATCCCGGTATTTCTCCTCGGAGAGATGCAGCTTCCTGGCACTGACACCTTGTAACGGACGGGGAGAGTCGTACTCGAGTATTGCCGCCAGTTTGCCGTTGCACCTGACTACTCTTCTATCACCCTGCAGCAGCAGGACACCGGTGGTGATGGTGGAGAAAATCGACTCGAACTCAGCCTTGAGCTCCCTGGCCTTGGCTTTTTGCCGTTCCAGCTCGCGTATCTTCCGGCAGCGTTTTTCCTCGGACTTTCTCAGGTATGAGATAGTCTGGGCATTGTTGATGGCCATTGCTGTGTGGTTGGCCAGCACCTGATAGATCTTTTTTTCCTGCTCCGCAAAAAGGCGTCGCTGCAGCGTGTGCCCCATAAGCACACCGAAAAGTCGGTCACCGATCCACATAGGCGCAGCCATTGCCGAGCAAATATCACATTCGGCTATCACGGCGGTCACTTCGAATCGGTCTTCACAGCGAAAGTCGGCAACGGTCTCAACCTTGCCTGTGTGCACGACATAGCTGGGCAAGCCGTGGCCCCGGTCGATGCCAAAGGTATCGACCATCTCCTGCGAAAAACCGAGGGTCACCCGCAGGGCGAGCTGCGTCTCCTTATGGTCAAGCAGCAGCAGTGTGGCGTAGTCGAAGCCATAAAATTTCTGGATAAGCGCCAGGGAAGAGTCACAGAGCTTCTGTAGATCGGTGGTGTCGGCAAGGTGCGCCGAAAACCTCTCGATATGCTCAAGAGATACAGTGGTGTCTGAAATGTCGGTCATGAGACGTGCTCCGCAGGGCGACCTGCCGCGCTGGTGGTGGCATTCTTGAATTGTTCACCTTACAACGTCGGCCCAAGGGGTGGAGACAAGAGACACTCCAACCTTCGTGTATATCCGGGGCGTAAACCTACTCAATTTCGTTGATCCTTCCAAGAATATTGTTGTCTGGAGGTGGTTCGATCCTCTCCGTTATTGGCAGTGACCAGTCCGATGCCGAAAAAAAATGGTGAGAAACCGGCTGCATCCCGGTATGCTGCAACCTCACCATCGAGACAAGGTGGGGGCGATCAGCACGAACCCTGGCTGGTTTTTTAACTGTACATGTTTTGATTTCCTTCTGCGCTGCTTGGCCGGTAGATATGCAGGGGGACGGCAACACCACAAGGATCTCAATGCCCATGAACACAGAGTGGCTCACCCGACAGCTTGAGCAGTTCAATATTCCCCTGGCAGCCGCCCAGGGGCTCTCACTGCTGCTCTTCCTCGTCGCCATAACCACGTTTGCCGCAATTCTCACCAGTATTGTCCGACGGACCCTGCTGCGGGCGGTGATCGGCTGGATCGAAAAAAAACGTTATCGCTGGGGAGAGCCTCTGCTGCGCAATCAGTTTTTCGGCCGCTTGATCTGGTTTGTCCCGCTGGCCGTTTTCGCCGTGGCCACCGACTCCATGCTGGAAAGGGGAACATCCAGCTACCTGCTGGCAAACAGACTGATTACTGCTGGTTTTGTCGTCGTCGCCATTCTCAGCACCAGCTCCCTGCTGACTTCGCTCATGGAAATCGACCGGCTCTTTCGCAAAACCAGACGATCCATTCTCCAGGGCTATGTCGACGCGGTCAAGATCGTCACCTACGTACTGGGCACCATCTTCATTATTTCCATTTTCACCGGTAAATCTCCATGGGGAATTCTTTCGATATTGGGCGGGCTGACGGCCGTGACCATGCTGGTGTTCAAGGATTCCATCCTCGGCTTTGTCGCCTCCATTCAACTCGGTGCCTCGGATCTTGTCCGCATCGGTGACTGGATAGAGATGCCGCAGTACGGAGCAGACGGCGACGTCATCTCCATATCCATACACACCGTAAAGGTCCAGAACTTCGACAAGACTATTTCCACCATTCCCACCTATGCCCTGGTGTCAACCTCTTTCAAAAACTGGCGCGGTATGAAAGAATCAAAGGGTCGCCGGATAAAAAGACCGCTCTATATAGATCTGCATAGCATTCGATTTTGCGATGAAAAGCTCTTGACAAAGCTATCACGCATCGAAATTCTCAAGGACTACATCAAGGACAAAGAGCAGGAGATTAGCGAACACAATACCGCCCACCTCGATCATGAGCGAACGGTGCTCAACGGCAGACGGCAGACCAACATCGGCATTTTCCGAGCATATATAACGGCCTATTTGAAAAATAACCCAAATATCGAGCTGAACATGACCTTTCTCGTCCGCCAGCTTCCACCGACGGACCACGGTCTTCCCATAGAGATATATGTCTTTTCCAGAGATCAGATATGGGCCAATTACGAAGGCATCCAGGCCGACATATTCGATCATCTGCTAGCGGCCGCCCCCGAGTTTGATCTGCGGGTTTTCCAGATACCCAGCGGCTTCGATCTGCGCTCGCTCACATCGGGCCTGAACTCCCCGAAAGCCTCTTAAGCACGAAAGTGCGGCGTCTCATATCCCCCAGGGCATTTCCCTCATCCCTCAACTCAGCTATTTCACTCGACCCGGTTTCTGCCGTTGCGCTTGGCTGCATAGAGCTTCCGGTCGGCGCCATGTATCAGCGAGTTCAGACTCTGATCGCCGTCATAGGCGGCCACGCCTATACTGATGGTCACGGACAGCTGCTCATGCTGGTACTGAATTAACTGGTTCTCCAGGGCCTGACGCAGTCTCTCGGCAACGGTCGCCGCCTGGTCACGCATCGTTTCCGGCAGCAAGACAAGAAATTCCTCACCACCCCAGCGGGCAACTTTATCCCTTTTTTGCGTATTTCCGGTCAGGACCGAGGCTATCTGCCGAAGACAGTAGTCGCCGCATTCGTGGCCCAGGGTATCGTTGACCTGCTTGAACCTGTCGACATCGGCCAGAAGAATACTGAAGGTTTTGCCACTGCGTTCGACCCTGCTCATTTCACTGCGCAATTTTTCAAACATGTCGCGGCGATTGGAAAGTCCGGTAAGCTCGTCCCTGCGGGAGAGATAGTCGAGTTTGCGGCTGAGATTGAGCAGTTCCCTGCGGCCGTCTTCGCGCGAGTATTCATAGACAAAGGCAATAACGCTCACGGAGAAGATGGCAGCGATGAAGCGGCTGATGAAACTGGGGCCGTAATCGGCCTGGAGCAGGACGTTGCCGGGAAAAAAGAGGATATAGACGGTAATTGCGAGAAGGATGGAGATGCACAACAGCCCCGGATACAGACCGAGGATATAAAATATCAGGCCGGGGAGGATAAACATCCACAGCGGACCAGTACCATTATTGCCGCCTGTGCAAAGCAGATACAGACAAAGCGCCGTGGTCATGACAACGATGATGATGGAGGAGATCCGATACTTGCCGGTTCTGCAGAGAAAAAGATAATTAACGCCGCTGACCGATGCGGCTGCCATGACGACGAGGGCAAGCTGTTCATTGCCCTCGCCAAGATTCTGCAGGCCAAAAATCAACAAGACAATGAAACTCAGAAGGCTGAACAGCGAACTGATAATTATCTGCTTACGTATTTCGGCGCTCTCTTCGTTGACATGGCCTGCATAGAGTAGGCTTTTCCACCACTTCAAAAAGACGGCCATCGGCTTATTTCCTTCCGGTCTGTCATCGACGGTGAGCGTATTGGTCCGATGATGGAGCAACCACGTCAGAGGCAAACACCGATTTTGGCTGGCAACCCACCGAAGCACGTGTAAGCGTTGCCCCACTCTCCCCGGCAGCAGCCGCAAAAGACCACCATTGCCCTTTCGCTGCCGGCCCGCACAGTACACGACAACTACGACTACCACTACCCTTCTGCATATATATACTGCAAGAGCAATGAGTAAGACCACAGCTGCGCAAACATTGCTCTGCTCGCCATCTGTTCTCGTATGCCAACGAGTGCTTTCTCAGCCCTCGGCCAGGCAGGTACCCCCTGTCTCCGAAGTTACCACTCGGGTTTGGTCGATATACCGAAGTCAAGGACTCTCCGCTACACAACGGAGCCCGGAGCATGGAACAACAGCAGGCCCGGACTATATCGGCTTCTGGGGGGTGATTTTAAAACCTGCTCCACTGCAGCCGCCGCCCTCCTGGTAAACGAACTCCACGACAATAGTTTCACAGTAGGTCAGCAGCGCCTTGTCGATAATGACCTCGAGATCATCATAGGAAAAGACCTCGTCTCGATCGGTCTTTTCGTCAATGCTCACCCCCAGCGTCGGACCACTGGTACTCCCTGAGAGGATACCTATGCGCACGCAGGAATCGGTCCCGCTCTGCTCTCTGAATTGTTTAAGTTGCTCAACGGCCCCCTTGTCTACTTCGATCATATCACAACTCCGCGTTCGGTTTTCGTCTGCCGCCGGCGCCACTTCTGTCACCGATAGATTCCAAATTCAGACAGTATATCCCCAAAGTTCACGGTAAACAACATGATTGCGCCTCAGAAGATCTTTGTCACCATTTTCCCAATATAAATCAGTATGGTAAGAGAAAACATCCCGCTCTTTATCTCGTTTGTCCTTTCGTTCTGCGTCCTCTGCGTCGGCACCCTGGTATACTGGTATTGCAAAGATATCGAAGTTTTCGATCCTTTTGCATAACGCTGATCCCCTTCAGCACCACCCATAGAAACTGCTGATCCAGGAGGGTCTGATCTACATCCCCCGCTTCTCTCCCAGATACCAGGGTCTTGCACAGTAGCCGGTGTAAGGTGATGAGGAATTTGCTTGTTTCAGGTAGGAAAAGTGAATACACTACCGGAGCAGGACTATTCCCCATAATCAACTAGGAGGCAGCATGGATTACTTTGAATTTTCAATTCAGATGGAAAAAGACGCTGAGGCGCTCTACCGTAAAATGGCTGAGCAAGCACCGGCCGAGGGTATAAAAAAAGTTCTTTTAATGCTTGCAGAAGATGAAGTGCAGCACCGTGTCGCTATCGAAAACCTGCAGAAAAAGCTCGATCCGAAGCCAGCCAAAGGCTCGGCTCTCGATATCAAAACGGTATTCGACACGATGAAAAACGACGATTCCATCAACACCATCACCGTGGACGCCGTCGATGATTATGAAAAAGCAGTGGAAATCGAGCGGCGCGGTCTCGAGTTCTATCAGGAAAAATTCAAAGAAGCCGACGATCCCGCCAGCAAGAAACTCTTCGAGATTCTCATGAACCAGGAAAGCTACCATCTACATACCACCAAAAACCTCCTCGACATGGTTCGTCGTCCTGAATGGTGGGTGGAAAACGCCGAATTCGATCCACATAATTCAGAGACCTATTAGCGCCGCTAATAGCAAATGGAGGCCTTCGCACATAGAGGCCTTCCGCCTGGAGCGTGCACCGGAGGCGAGCGTCCCGCTCTCCTCCGGCTCGCTGTATACCTTGTTTCTTCACCTCGCCTCCGACGGCAATGCTTTCTTCCGCAGGTTCCGCACCGCTGGTCTGCTGCACCTTCAATCACAGCTCTACTCGCTTTCTTTCAAGCTGATCGCCTCCCATGCTCAGTACCTCATTCCATGGAGAAATCCTTTGGAAAGCCCCGGGCGTGGCCGCACTGCCAGCAGTGCGTAAACTGGCCTTCGAGCTTTTCGCCGCAGCCCGGACAAAGCCACGACGGCCCGGCGGCCTCTTTGCCGGCATTAGCTCTTTCGTAGCGCCCTACAAGATCGCGGGCCGCTCTATACCTCCGTTCATCGATTATCCAGACCGAAGGCGCTGTCTCGATGCTGAGGGGAATCTCGCCCCGGGCGGCAAAGAGGATGTCGCCGCGCACCTGACATTCTATGCCGTTGGTTTCAAGAATCCCCTTGACGATATGGGCCTCAGCAGGATGTTCTGCGGAATAGACCTGGATCATAGGCTTTGCCTGTCATGAAGAGATATTGCCCGCCCCGCTGGCTTTTCAGGCCGACCGTGGCCCCATGCCGAGTGCCGATCTCCAGCTCTCCTCCCGCATCTTCGTTCTGCATATACTACTCTGCACCTCCTGAGCGTGTGACACATTCCCCCACCTGCTGTTTTCAGCGGCTATTGCGAATATTTAACGGCGACGCAACTCACCACTTGGTAGTAAAGTGTACAGAGCAAAGCACCATCCATTTTACCTGAAATGGGCGGACTGTCGCTGTGTCTCTGCTATCATGTCTCAGCGTATACGTCCACTGCTGCAGTCACCCCCGACACTGGGCTATACTTTTTAGTTGTTTGCTGATACAACAAAGAAAAGCCTCCTGCCGTATCAACACCGAAAAACAGTTTTTGATGACACGTGGCCGCATCTTTCTCATACTGTATGGCGATCTTGTCGATTTTCTGCCGACGAATCACCGCACCAGGACGATTCACTACATCCTCGACAGGCGGGCTTCCATCAAGGACATTATTGAGTCGCAGGGCATACCCCATACCGAAATCGGCCGTATCGACATGGAGGGAAGACAGCTGAGTTTTCGTCATATTGGCGAAGACGGCGAAAGGATCCATCTTCATCCCTTTACCGAACAGACCCCCCTGAGAACAGCCACCGTTTTGCGCCATGACCCACTGAAAAACATAGCATTTATGTGCGATTCTACGGTCTCCAGGCTTGCCCGCAACATGCGCATGGCCGGCCTCGATACCGAAAATGCCCCCGAGATTTCTCTGGTCGACATAGCCCGCCAGGCTTCTTCTGCCGGACGCATACTTATCAGCCGCAACCGCGACCTGCTCAAATGCAGAACCGTCAACTTCGGCCAGCTTATACGCTCCGTTCACCATCGGCTGCAGCTACGGGAAGTATTTGCCAGATTCAGGCCGGAAAACCTCCTTGATCCCTTCAGCCGCTGTCTGGTCTGCAACAGTACCCTGGTTGTCGTTGACAAAGAGCACATTATTCACTTTCTGGAGCCGCTTACCCAAAAATACTACCACTCCTTCAAAAAGTGTCCCGGCTGCGGCAAGATTTACTGGCACGGCTCCCATCTCGCCAAAATGGAAAAAACCCTTCACGCTGTGCTGAAAACCCTCGATTAGCAGTGCGTCGAAGAATTGTAAATTCATCTCAAAGTACAACGTTATCAGGAAATCAAGCACAGACATAGAAGAAATATTTCAAGCATTGATTTTCCCAAACACACCAGAGCCGGGTGGCAAGCAAACGCAGTGAGACTCCGAGAACGTGCTTGCTCCGACACTCCCAGGGCGTTCTTCGCAAAGTATTCTCTGTTTTCATGCAGCAATTGGCCCGCGACTCTCCTTCACGGTCAGAATTTTTTCCAGTCCACCGACGTGATTATCTCGACCGCCAGCTCACTGCACGACCGATTTTCGCTACAAATCGAACGTCTATTATTGCAAGAGTATCCCAATAAAATAATGACAAAGCATCGATCATTTGTTTCTATGGAGTCAAGACTTGAATCATGTGTTTCCAGGGTGGCTCGCGCCCCGGGAAAACGCGGTTTCCCTCTTGTGGTTTCGACATTTCCATGACCAATCCGTCCCCAAACGAAACGCACACACAGCAGCAGAAGCTGGTACAGGAACTCGAGCACACACGCCGGCTGCTGCAGCAGGAGCGAGAGATCCGTACCAGGCTGGAGCAAGACAACCTCGCCCTGTCGGCGCACCTCGACCACCTTCCGCTTTTCATCTGTCTGATCGAAGGCGACTACACCATCACCTACACCAATGCCTTCTGCAGCGATTTTTTCGGCGAGGAAACAGGAGCTAGGTGCTACACCTATTTCCTGCAGCGTCAGAATCCCTGTCCAAAATGCCCGCTCCGCCCCGGGTTCAGCGAGCGCAGCGGGCATATTCTCTCATTGAAAGGACCAAAAAGGAGCGCACGCGCTTTTAAGATTTTGAACACGGTTTACACCACCCCCGCAGGCGCACCCATGCTGCTGAGTGCAGGTATAGATGTCAGCACCGAAGTCGAAACCATCACGGAGCAGAAAAAGAGGCTGCGGGAATGCCGCCGTGCAAGCGAAAAAAACAGAAACGCGGTTGAACGGAAAACCATTGCCCTCAAAGAGGTGCTCAGTCAGCTCGAGATCGAAAAACAGAAGATGGCGGAAAAGGTCGAGGTCAATGTCCAGAAGGTGTTGCTGCCGGTTATCGACAAGCTGATCGAGAAATCATCTTCACTCGACAGCCGCTACCTGATGATGCTCAAACAAAACCTGAAACAGCTGACATCTTCCGTTGGCAAAAAAATCTCCGACACCAATTATAACCTGACACCTAAAGAAATCGAACTCTGCGGCCTGATCAAAGGCGGCTTTTCCATTAAAGAGATAGCCACCATGCAGAATCTCTCGGAGAGGACCGTCGAGACCCATCGTCTCAATATACGACGCAAACTCGGCCTGACCTCGGCCAAGATAAATCTCACCTCCTACCTTTCACAGCTCTAGGATTCTGGCGAAGAAGGCACTCCTGGCCACAATCAGATATGGAAAAACCAGGGTGGGTGTCAGCGTTTCAACATGACGCCAGCCGCTAGCCATTCTGCCGCATGACTACGTATGGTCCTCCTTTTCCATGTCGGAAACGGGCGAGGCACCACATATTCTGTAGAGATGGCTGGAGTACCTAATTAGTTGTATATTTATGCCTTCTTCGGCATCAGCACAGATACTGCGTAAGCACCCACCCTACGTATTTATTATACGTAGTTACTACGCGGTCAATCAGTAGAGAAATTTTATCGGCTCTATGGTATTATGCCTAGGGCTTAGCGAATTACAAAACTGCAACACGGACAAAAGACAAAAGATCCAGACTGTCCCGGGGGGAGTGCATACAGACAAATCTTTGACACTAGGATATTTACCGAGACCATGGAAATCTCTCCTCACCGAATCCTGCTAGTTGATGACGATGTTCATCTTCTCAACATGGCCGAGAAAATCATTGAGAGACTGGGCTACAACGTCATCGCCCACACCAACAGCGATGATGCCCTGCAGATCTTCAAAGACCTGCCCAGTCAGTTCGACCTGGTCATAACCGATTACCGGATGCCTGGTATGAATGGCGCTGAGTTGAGCCGGGAGATCCTCAAGGTCGCCCCGGACATACCGATCATCATGTGCTCGGGCTTCACCAGCGAATTCAGCGGGGAAGACGCCGACGCCCTGGGCATCAAACGGTTTATCCGCAAGCCACTGATGAAAAAGGACTTCGCCCTGCTCATCGAGGATGCCCTTAGCGAAAACTAAAAAGTACGCTTATTGCGAAGCCAACGTCCCCACCACCACAATCTCGCCGTCTTTCTCTCTGCGGACGACGACCATCTCGCCCGAGGACGGATGCACTCCCGTCAACGCGGTAATATTGACCTGATGGGTAACAAGAATAAGCGGTCCCCGGTACTCCATCTCTAAAAGCCATGTGCGTAATCCGGCGGTCTGCTCATCGGCGCGTCCATAGTCTCTGAAAAAGGAATTTAAAAGCTCGAGTTCCCTGACCTCACCCAGACCCAACAGTGCCGCGGTTTGGCGGCAGCGACACCATTGGCTGGTGTAGACCCTGGCGCGGTCGATCCCTCGGCTGCGGAAGCGCTCGCCTATCTCTTTGGCCTGAAGGCGGCCTGATTCGGAAAGGTTGCGCTGGGTCCGGCAATCATCGAGACTGAACTGCGGTGGATCGCCGACTCCCGGAGCGACAGCATGGCGCAGAAGAGCGACATAATCAGGCATCGACAGCAGCCGCCAGAGTTTCTCCTCCGCCTGTCTCTGTGGAGCAGTTCCCGACACCGTCTGCACGAACACGCAGGTGCACAGCAAAGACAGCAGGACAATCATGCCGCCGGGGGCCAATTTGTCTTTTTTCATTCTATGCTTCTCCTCTTGCATTACACCCCTGCCTGCAGACAGTGGCCTCGCCTTTACGGTACTCCGGCGGGTCCCCCTTCTGCCAGTGCCATCTGCGCCTCATTGACCAGCTCAAAAGCGGTCTCCAGGATAATGTCAATGCCTGTGTTTCCGTCTTTGAGCCGTACCTCCACCTGCCACCAGCCACAGGGATCGCCACGTTCACCGCTATAGGAAATAACCGCATAGGCCAGGCGGACAGTGGATGGTTCACCTGCCAGTTCGCCATCGCCGCACACTACAGCATCTTTTTCGTAGCTGAAGATGCCGTCCGGACGACGAATACGGATATCGCAGATAATATCGATATGACCTTTTTCATCGGTGCTGGGATTGCTGTAGAGCGTCAGCACCGTTACCTCTTCGCCCAGTCGCACCGACTCCGTCTGCTTAAACCGCGGTACATCACCGGAGGGGTCGTTCCATTCCTGCCGCCAGTCGGGATCTGAAGTTACCAACAGCCAGCCCCTGAAATCCTGAACACTTGTGATTAAAGGCCCGCTTCCAGATAAATAGAGTGCACCTTCTGCGCGGTGGCTGCCAACAGGCAGTGACAGAATCAGCACAACAAAAAACGAAATCAGCCGAACGTGCATGAAGAGACTCTTGACAGGACAGAGGAAAAAGATTCTTTAATGATATACTTGATTACCCCTGAAACTCAGCCTAGCCAATTATGGAAAGACAGGGATGCTCTTTTCACGGGCGTCTGCAGCCTGGACGGCTGAAGTCGAGCCTCCAGGAATGGGTTCCTGGCGTACCGGGAAAAGAGTATCCCTGTCTCAGACCGAGTGGTTGAGAATAAAGGGTAATCAAATTACTGTATAAGCATTCTGCTGCCGATTTCCAGGGATATTGCCGTGTGGGAGGAACAGTCGGCAGAGAACAGGCCGCCGGGAAGACTATCGACCCCGCAGCGCGCTGCAGAAATTGAGCTCGGCTAGATGCCCGCATTCTCATGCCAGAGAGAATGAAGTCTCGCCCTAATACGTGTGTTGGAGAGTTGCCCGAAGCCACCATGATACAGGAACATAATCTGGTTATAATCGGCGGCAGCGGCCGCAACGTCGGCAAGACCGAGTTTGTCTGCAGGCTCATAGCCAGGCTATCGACGACGAATACAATCTACGGCTTGAAGATCTCCGCTATTTACCCCGACGAAGGAATCTTTCACGGCAACCATGGCCGATCGGATGTTCACAGCGCTATTTTCGAGGAAACCCGGGCCGACACTGGCAAAGACACCTCGCGCATGCTGCGGGCCGGTGCGGCCAGGGTCTTTTACCTGCGCAGTGAGGACAAGGGCATTCTTTCAGCCTACCGTCGGTGGAGAAGGCGTGTGCCCGCCGATGCTGCCATCGTTTGTGAATCCAACAGCCTGGCCATGTATGTCCGACCAGCCATCTATATCATGATCACGAAAGCCGCAGGAGTAGTAAAACCGCGGGCCCAAAAGATGCTGGAACAGGCCGACATGGTAGTTTTCTCTGATGGCAAATCCGGCTTCGGCGACCTCTGCCGTCTTCATTTTACAGCTGGTGGTTTCGTACTTGACAGTGATAAGACCGAGGGCGGAGCACGCTAGCCCATCCGCTCTCTCCGGCCTGTATTCGCCTCACCGCCATATTCTAGATGGCGTGCCTCAGTCCGTGGCCGCTGCCTTTTTCCGGTAAACAATCGGCATATCGGGCCGAACCTCCCCGCCCCGAAGCACCTTGGCGAAAACACCTTCACGGGGCATGATACAGTCACCAGTCTGTCTCTTTATGGCGCAGCCTGCGTTATGGCATTCTTTGCCTATCTGGGTGATTTCCAGCATGACGCTGTCGCCTATCTGCAAGCGGTCTCCCTCTGCCACCACCGTCAAGTCAACTCCTCTGGTAATGATATTCTCAGCAAAGGCCCCTCTTTGCAATTTGGGCATGGCCAGCTTGACAGTGTCAATGGACTCTCCCGCCAGCAGGGACACCTGGCGATGCCAGTCTCCGGCATGGGCATCACCTTCGATCCCCCAGTTGTCTCTGAGAACTATCATTTCCTGTGGCTTCTTAACCACCCCTTTTTTGATACTGGTACATACTGCTTCAACAAACGGCATCACAGACCCTCCTCAGCCAGAAAACACAGGTTCGCGTATGGAATAATCATACCTAAAGACATCAACTCGTTCTCCGGCTTTGAATTTCTGGCCCGGTTCCAGGAGAATATAAACGGCGGCGCCGGACAGCGAGATCACCATATGCGAGCCTGCCTGGGGCATTGCTTATAAAAAACCCGCTGTTGGGACGCCACTGGTAATTATAGCGTTTTACAAGGTGGTCCCACTGCTCCTGCCCGCGCACAAAGCAGTGACTGGGCATTACCGGCATGCTCCTGACTCCTGCCACCGCTGTCAACCGCCGATGGCCGCCATGGAAGGCTCAGACAATCTGCGGGATGCCTTCTCGGCGCTGTGACCATCCGGTGCACTGCGGACAACGGCGTCAACGATCTGCCTGCCTATTTCTTCATCATCGCGGCCACTGCGCAGCAGAGCCCTGAGATCCAGAACACCGTTGTCGTAGAGGCAGGTCTTGAGCATGCCGGTTGAGGTGATACGCACCTTGTTGCAGCTGGCGCAGAAGTGGCGGGAATTTCCTTCTATTACACCGATCCTGCCCTTGAAATCCGGTCGGGTAAAAAGCCGGGCGGTGGTCGGTGTATCGGTCCTCAGCTCGACCATGTCGGCAAAGAGATTCTGTAATCGCCAGAGAAGCGACTCTCGTCCAAGGTGGTCTATGATTTCGGCACCGGAAAAGGGCATCTGTTCGATAAAACGCACATCCACCGGTCTCTTGCGACCAAGTTCGACCATCTCAATCAACTCCTCGTCCGAGGTATCCTCCAGAACCACACTGTTGATTTTTACACCGATGTCGAGGGCAAGCGCCCCGTGAAAAGTCCTGAGAACATCATCGAGCCTGTCTCTTCGGGTGATCTGTGCATACCGCTGTCTGTCGAGGGTATCGAGGCTGAGATTGATGCCGGCTACCCCCGCAGCCTTGAGGGCATGGAGATGATCGGCGGCCAGGACACCGTTGGTTGTCAGATAGAGCTGCTCAACGCCGTCAATCTTTTTCATCGCCTCTAAAAGACTGAGAACGCCTTTCCTGGCAAAGGGCTCGCCACCGGTGATGCGGACTTTTTTCACGCCATAGGCGGCAAGTATCGCCACCAGACGTCTGATCTCCTCGAATGTGAGAATATCCTCATGGGGAACTTGCTCGATGCCCTCGGCGGGGCAGCAATAGCGGCAGCGGAGATTGCACCGGTCGGTTATAGAGAGGCGGAGATAGCTGATCTTGCGGTTGAAGTTGTCAACCAGTTGGCCGGGCGTGACTCGCCGCCCGTTGGCCGGATGATGTTGCGACATGATTTCTCCTTTCCAATGTCGGGAGGCCAGGCTGTTTCCAGCAAGACCCTATCGGCCTGAAACCCTATCTTTCGACGTAGGTCCTTTGGCTCGGAGTTTTTCTTGAGTGCTCCAGTTGATACTTTACTACAGAGTCTGCCATTTTTAAAGCACTAGTTATTCCACAACCACCACCGATCCAAACCGGTCATTGTCTCCAAAGATCACACCGACAGGCAGCCCCTCTTTCTCTCCCGCTGCAGGACCGTAGTCCAGGTAACAGGGCGCCAGCATCAACTTGGTCAGGCGCAAGTGCCTCATCGCAACAGACGGCGGACGGATGATGAAAGTGATATTTCGCCACCGGTCACATAGGCTTCGTGGTTTTTTTCTATGTCGCGGAGATCGTAGAGGTAATTCACCATAAGACCGGCCGACTGGTCCAATCCCTTGCTGGAGAGGTCGGCTCCCCAGTTAATGCGCTCGATACGGGCGCCATTGGTCAGATGGAAATTGGCCACCGGGTCATAGGCACGACCATCCCGTTTCGCGTTGCGCAGATAATGAGCGCAGAGGCTCAAAACCTGGGGTTTGAGTTGCCGGTGGGTATCCCTGTTGACAGGTGCGGCCTGGCGGCGCAGTATCTTTCCCAGGGTCATGCCATCAATGCTCTCCTGCAGAACGAGGTCCATGACCGCTTCTTCGTCTTTTTCCAGCCCGTCACTCTTTCGATGTTTGCGCAGCCACTGCACAAACTGCGGGATGGGCGAGAGGGTGCAGAAATTTCTCAGATTGGGCATCTTCACCGCCAGGTCTGCAACGACCCTTTTTATCAGAAAATTGCCGAAACTGACACCTGCCAACCCTTTCTGGCAGTTTGAAATAGAATAGAATATGGCGGTATCGGCCTCTGCGGGATCCACCGTCCGTCCGCTGACATCGAGAAGGGCCTGGACATTGTCGCTGATGCCGTTGACCAGCGCGACCTCCACGAAGATGAGGGGCTCATCAGGCATGCGCGGATGAAAAAAGGCATAGCAGAGCCTGTCCTCCTTGAGCCTGTGTTTAAGGTCCTTCCAGGAGCGAATCTCATGAACGGCCTCGTATTCGATGAGCTTTTCAAGAACGGCTGCCGGAGTCCTCCAGGTGATCTGCTGCAGATCGAGAAAGCCCACATCGAACCAGGAACTGAGCAGACGGTAGACATCGAGATCAAGGGCCTTCAGCCCTTCGTCCTGACGAGCCCAGCGCATAAGCTCAACCCGCAGGTCGACGAGAAACTTGACCCCCTCCTCCAGCTCGTTGAACTGACGAAGAAGATCGGCCCTGGGCGGCTCGAGAAGGTCGCGCAGAATGATCGTCGCCCGCTGCCGCTCCTCCGGGCTTGCAGCCTGCCTTCTTTGTTGAATGGCCTCTTCGACGCGCTCGTTGTCGACGTCATATTCCGCAGCAAGCAGTTTGAGAAACCGGCGCCGTCCTTCCTCGTTGAGAACGGAGTAGGTTCTGCCCAGTTCAGCAGCATGGGCGCGAGCAGAGACCTCGCCGCCTTTTTCCTGCAGGCAGGTATCTATCTTCTTACGCAGTCGGGGCAGGTCGGTTTCTGGCAGATCGGCGGCGAACCGGCCCCTGCCCCCACCGTTTTCCCCAAATGACCAGATATCCTGAATCCTGCGCAGGGTCCTCTCCCATAAAGGCTCCTGAGTCTCGCTCATCCGTTTTCCTCATGATGGTGTGGCGCGTTCAACCGGAGCAGAGGCGCATGTCTGAAAAACGCCTTACCTGCCACTGCCTGCACAAAAAATCATATCTGCTCATCCTTGAAAAGGCAAGGACTGGGACGTTAATTCCGACGATGGAATCGTCACAGATTCAGGCCTGCGCGACACGACTCAATTGTCCGCTTCCAGCTGTTTTATTCGGTTGACGAGATCATCGAGGGAGGAACAGGAGGCCAGCTCCTCTTTGGCAATGGCGATGTCGAGAGTATTGTCCTTTTTGAGGACCAGTGGGTAATCCATCTTCATGTCATAACGCTTTTCAAATTCGTCCCTGTGGAGAAACTCCATCTCCGTACTGGAGTTATTTCGGAAAGTCTTCCATTGGGGATTCTCCCGAAAGGTTCCGTGCGTCAGACTGCAGAGGAAACAGTCATAGGTCTGTGGGCTGAAGAGTTTGTGGCCGATGTCCTTGACGGTATTAACCATACCGCTGTCGGCGTTGTAGACAAAGATCAGTTTCATCTCATCGTTTCTCCTTGTGTGAAGCTGTAGGTATTGCAGCGCCGCAGCCAACACAGGAGCCGCGAGAACAGGTCATTACTGCCTTTTCCTTTACGCCTAAGGTCATTACTCCATCTGTAAAACTATTGTTTCCACCATCGGAATAGGGTACATAGATGACTTAGCCAGACTATAAGCATCGGTCACTGATCTGCCAGAAGACAGGGTGACCGGCGCATTGAAAAAGCGTTTTCCTCCTGCGGCCGAGGCGCCGCCGCTGAAAGAAAAAGAAATGACATCACAGCATATACAGGCCCCTGCCGCCGTCGTTATGATCAGGCCGCATAGATTCCACTGCAATCCTGAAACAGCGGTAGACAATGCCTTCCAGCGCGATGAACAGGGGCTCGAAGCCGATGAGACGGCCCAGCAGGCCTTCGAGGAGGTGACCGCCGCCGCCACCCGGCTTGAGAACCAAGGTGTCCGCGTGCACATTTTCGAGGACCGCGGTGAAAAAGACACGCCCGATTCGGTTTTCCCCAACAACTGGTTTTCAACCCACCCCGGCGGTCATGTGGCTCTCTTTCCGATGTTTTCGCCAAGCAGGCGGCGAGAGCGACGTAGCGACATCATTGAAATGCTCAAGGCAGAGTATCGGGTTCAGGACGTGATCGACTATTCAAGCCTTGAATATGACAATCTTTTTCTCGAGGGTACCGGCGCCATGGTTCTCGATCATGTTGCCCGTATTGCCTATACCGCCAGATCCAATCGAGCCGATGCTATCGCCCTGGAGCGGTTCTGTACGCATTTCAATTTCGAACCCATGGCCTTTGCCACAGCCGATGAAAACGGCAGACCAATATATCATACCAACGTCATGATGTGCATCGCCGCCGAATTCGCCATGGTCGGTTTCGATATCATCGAGGATCCTCGACGTCGACGGGAAATCCGCAGCCGCCTGGCGGAAATGGGACGCAGCATTGTCGAACTCAGCAACTACCAGATCGGTGAGTTTGCCGGCAACGCCCTTGAGCTCTCCACTGCCGGCGGCAGAATCCTGGCAATATCGGCACGGGCGGCAGCGGCTCTCACCGACGACCAGAAAAAACAAATCGAGGAGTCGGCTAGAATCGTCGAACTATCGGTGCCGACCATTGAACTTGCCGGTGGTTCGATCCGCTGCATGCTCGCCGGCATCCATCTGGCCAGGCGCTAGTTGCGTAGTTGCATGCTGCGCACAACAGGTATTTGAATCTCCATCAATCTAATAAAATACTCGGCTTCTTGGAGAACCGGAAGAACATGTCACTGCACACCACCATCGCCACAACACAAAAAATGCTCACGGAATGCGCCGTTTCCGAAAGACTGGGACGTATCGATTCGATAGAACTCCATCCGACGCTGTTTTTGTCGCCGCTGATCTATGACCCCCTTGGCAGCCGGCAGTTGCGCGAGATTTACCGCCAGTACCGCCAGACGGCCCTTGACGCCTCTCTTCCCATGCTGCTCTGCGCCCCTACCTGGAGGCTGGACAAGATGCGCCTGGAAGAGGCGGGCTACGACCACACGCTCATTGCCGACAGCGTTGCCTTCATGCGTGAGCTGCAAAACGGGTGGCAACAGCAAAACTCGCCCCTTTTTCTTGGCAGCTACATTGGCCCGAAAAATGACTGTTATTCCCCTGAGCAGGGCCTTTCTGCGGATGAGGCGGAGCTCTTTCACGGCTGGCAGGCAGAGAGGCTGGCAGAATCGGGGGGAGACTGCGTCGTCAGCCAGACCATACCGACGGTTTCCGAAGCCGCGGGCATAGCACGAGCCCTTGCCGCCTGCTCCATGCCGGCCATTATCAGCTTTGTGATAAACCGCCGTGGCGAGGTACTCGACTCAACACCACTGGCCGAGGCCATCGACACAATCGATTCACAGTCATCCAAACCGCCGCTGGGCTATATGGTCAACTGCGTGTACCCGACATTTGTCTGCGCCGAGAAACAGCCCCCGTCACTTTTTAATAGATTGATAGGTATCCAGGCCAACAGCTCCTCGCTGGATCACAGCGAACTCGACGGATCCGAGATTCTCCACCGCGACGATCTGCACCATTGGGGCGAGTCTATGCTCCGCCTCAACCGAGAGTACGGCGTCAAAATTCTCGGCGGCTGCTGTGGCACCGACAACTCCTACCTACGCTTTCTTGCTGAAAATGATTGATGATGGTGAAAAAAAATCCCTCCCTCCATCCACCTTATGGCTGGTAAAAGGTCTTGCAGGATTGTGTTTTTTCCCTAAAGATATAAATACAACAGTCGTTTCCACCGGCAGCCAAGCATATAGCCGCCGTGCTGGGGCGCCTTGTTGTTCTGCCCTTTTTTATTGAGTCGGTGAGAAAACTCTTACCTAGTGACTCTCACCCAGGACTATTACCCCACCGAGTACTCTAAGGAGTGAATTATGCGATGCCATGAAGTTGATTATGAAATTATCGGCCATGATATGCAGATGGTCGAAGTGGAACTCGACCCCGGCGAGACCGTCGTTGCCGAAGCCGGCGCCATGAATTATATGGATGACGGCATCGACTACCAGGCCAAAATGGGCGACGGTTCCGAGCCGGACCAGGGGTTCATGGGGAAAATTTTTTCCGCCGGCAAGCGGGCCATTACCGGTGAATCTCTGTTTATGACCCATTTCACCAATAACGGCTCGGGCAAGAAACGGGTCGCCTTTGCCGCACCCTTTCCCGGAACCATTATCCCGGTGAATATGGCCCAGGCCGGAGAGCAGCTCTTCTGCCAGAAAGACTCGTTTCTCTGCGCCGCCCTGGGAACCAAAATCGACATCGCCTTCCAGCGCAGGCTCGGTTCCGGTTTTTTCGGCGGTGAGGGCTTTATTCTTCAACGGCTCCATGGCGACGGCATGGCCTTCATCCACGCCGGCGGCACCATCGTTGAAAAACGGCTGCAGGGAGAAACCCTGCGCGTGGATACCGGCTGCATAGCTGCCTTTACCGGCAACATTGACTACGACATCACCATGGTCAAGGGGCTCAAGTCGATGTTCTTCGGCGGAGAGGGTCTTTTTCTGGCAACACTCTCTGGACACGGTACCGTCTGGCTGCAGAGCCTGCCCTTTTCACGACTGGCCGATAGGATTCTCCAGCACGCTCCTTCCGCCGGCGGCAAATCACAGGGTGAAGGCAGCGTCCTCGGCGGCCTGGGTCGAATCCTCGACGGAAAGTAACCTCTTTTCACCGTCCCGGCCTTCATATCTCAACCGGCCGGGACCGGCGGTCATAGCGGCACCCTGGCTCAAGCATACCGAACGGGAAGGGGAAGGTTTTGCATTTGCGCTTTCTTCTGTGTATAGTGGCCTGCTGCAATTATTGGAAGCACCCATGTTTTTGATTTCTGATTACCTATGAGTTTCAGCCAATCTCATACTGGTGCTCTGGAGATACCCATCTCCAGTGTCTGAACAGAAAGCTGAGTTTCATACGTAATCGGTCGTAATTTATCATTTACGAGGTATGCCCATGGCACTTATTTACTGGATGCCTGATTTCAACACCGGTATAGAAATAATAGACCAGCAGCACCATCTGCTCGTCGATATCATCAATGAACTGCACCAGGCTCACAGCGAAGGCAGGGACCAGCAGATTCTGTTCAAGCTCCTCGGTAAACTCGGCATGTACGCCACTTCCCATTTCGCCAGGGAAGAACATTTTTTTGAAGTGCACGGCTATCCCGATCTCGAGGAACATCTGCAGGAGCACAATTATTTCGAAGATATGCTCTTTCAATTCGAAGACGAATACAAGGCAGGAAAACAGGATCTTACCTTTAATGTTCTCATGTTTCTCAGCGACTGGCTGGTAAACCACATCAATGGCAGCGACCAGCAGTACGTCCCTTTCCTCAAATCCAAGGGTGTGACCTGAACGCCCGTCCATACCTCCTGCGCGACAACTCTCCACCACCCTTTCTGGGCCAGCCCGGACTCCATCCTTGGGCAAAAGAAAGCAGATCCACCACTGCCATTGCCTACAAAAATGATTAGCGTCATACTTGACGAACGTTTTTTTCCTGAAAGGCAGATGATACAAAAAAACCAGGACATACTTCGCCGCTCCAGAAGGCTCTGCCAGGGTAAACGCGGAAACGGCCCGATAGTCTACTGGATGGAGCGCGATCAGCGTCTCATTGACAACTGGGCACTGCTTTTTGCCAGACAGGAAGCCCTGATACGGCACAAGCCCCTGCATGTGATATACTGTCTCACCGACGACGAGTTGGACGCAACCTCAGGCCGACAGGACTTCTCTCTGGCTGGACTGTCGGAGATCCGGCAGCAGGCGTGCGGGCTCAATATCGGTTTCGAGATATTTCTCGGAGCCGCTGACGCCGTTCTGCCCCCTCTGCTCAAGGCCAATGACTGTCACCTGCTGGTTACCGACCACTCTCCTCTGCGCCATAAGCAGCAGATGTGCGAGAGGATCGGAGAGGCAATCGCCATCCCTTTTTTCGAGGTGGATGCCCACAATATCATCCCCTCCTGGATACTTTCCGACAAAAAAGAGTACGCTGCATACACACTACGCCCCAAAGTCCGGCGCCTGCTTGATGATTTCCTCAGCGATTTTCCCCAACTGATCAGCCACCCGCTTGCTCCGGTATCAATTGCTCTCCCTGCGCAGCCCCGCTTGGAAAAAGACCGGCACACACGGCGAAAGATCGGCCAATTCACCTCCGGAACCTCAGAAGCCCACAAACGCATGCAGGGCTTTGTCAATGACGATCTGCAGCGATATGAACAAGAGCGCAACGATCCCACCGGCGATGCACAGTCCGATCTTTCCCCCTATCTCCACAGCGGCCAACTGGCACCGCAGCGGCTGGCGCTGGCAATAGATGCCGCCAACACCAACCAGCAGAGCAAAGAAGCCTTTCTCGAAGAGCTGATTGTCCGTCGGGAACTGGCCGAAAATTTCTGTTTCTACGAGCCCAGTTACGACAGCTTCGAGGGCTTTCCCGGCTGGGCGCAAAAGACGCTCAACGAACACCGTCAGGACAAACGCCGCCATCTCTACACCCTCGAGGAGCTGGAAAAGTCCGAAACTCATGAAGCTCTGTGGAACTGCTGTCAGCAGGACCTGAGAGACTCTCACAAGCTGCACGGTTTTCTGCGAATGTACTGGGCCAAGAAAATTCTTGAGTGGACCGCCTCTCCGGAAGAAGCGCTGGACTATGCCAATTTCCTCAACGACAAATATTCGCTGGACGGCTGTGACCCGAACGGCTATACCGGAACCGCCTGGTCCATAGGCGGCGTTCATGACCGGGCCTGGCAGGAAAGGGAGGTGTTCGGCAAGATCCGCTACATGAACGAAAGGGGCTGCAGGAGAAAGTTTAAAGTTGACAACTACATAACCGCCCACTGCGGCGACAGCGACAGGGGGTGAAGGGCCTTCTCTCGCAGTTTTGCTGCATTGCTGCTTTCTTCAGGGCAGCTGAACTTTTCGCACAGGGAGAAGTGCTCTGAAGAAAGGAGACAGGAAGACCGCGTTGAGCTTTTGACGCTCTGTTTTCGGGCTGGCAAAAAAGAGAATGGAGCGGGAAACGAGATTCGAACTCGCGACTTCAACCTTGGCAAGGTTGCACTCTACCACTGAGTTATTCCCGCTCTTAGAGAAGATGGATACCAAAGATGGATGCCTTTATTACCAAAGGAAGCCGGTGAAGTCAAGACCCAAGCCGGATAATTTGCAAAAATCACTGTCACCAGTCCTCCTTTTCACCAGCCCATCCGATCTCACCCCCCTCTCGTGGTATCTAGGCCAGACGGAGTAGCTGCATTCATGCTGGCGTGAATCCTTCTCGCCTCCGGCGTTGTCGACAGGCCACCCTTGCAGGTGCAGCAAAAGCGCTTATCCATGCCCTCGCCTACCTCCCGCATGGCCTGTATCACCTGGCCCAGGGGGATGACATGGGCATAACCGGCCAGAGCCATGTTGGCTGCGGCCACAGCGTTGAGCGCTGCCATGATGTTCTTGCCGAGACAGGGGACCTCGACGCGGTCGGCAACCGGGTCGCAGATCAGCCCCATGGTATTCTGCATTGCCATGGAGGCAGCGTTCATGGCGGTTTGGCCATCCCCGCCCATCAGCTCAACCAGGGCTGCCGCCGTCATGCCCGAAGCCGAACCGCACTCATACTGGCAGCCGCCTTCTTCTGCAGCAAACCCTCCTGCCCTGGCAATAAACACGCCAATCAGGCCTGCGGCGAGTACCGGTTGCGCCATACTCTCCGCCCCACCGTCCACTCTTTCGGCCACGGCCGTCAAAGTCCCGGCAAGGGTCCCACAGGAACCGGCCGTCGGAGCGGCGGCGATGGTGCCCATGGCGCTTTTGGTCTCCATTACCGCCGTGACCGAAGCGATTATCGAATTGACCAGCTTCGAGGGGATGAGCAGCCCCTGCTGCTGAGCCGAGGCTATGCGGTCGGACTGGCGCGGCAGTATCCGGTCGTTATAATTGGTACCGGCAAGGCCGCTGGCGACGGAGTCTTTCATGACGGTAAAATGTTCAGCACCAAGCTCGACGACCCTTTGCACATCAATCTTGCCAAGAGCCGCTTCATAGGCGGACGCCCACCGTGACAGGCTGCCTCCCTGACCGGCGAGCAGATTTTCCAGTTCTTCGGGAGTGGCAAACGGCAGAGAGTCGCCGCCCTGTGGCTGTATGGGCAGCAGTGGGTGAACATAGATACTGTCGTCGACAACCGCTTCACCGTTGAGCTCAACGAGTCTGATGATGCCGCCGCCGGTGGACAGGGCAACGAGACTGATCTCAGCGCCACCGGCCCCTTTGACTGCAAGGTGATAGGTGTTGGGATGGGATATGGCCAATTTGGCGATGCGATAGAGCACTTCGATATCCTGCTCGCGGCAGATTCTCTCGGCATCGACCATCCTCGAATCGGAAATGTCCATCTGTAAAAGACCGGCGGCCAGTCCCATAGCCGAGCCCTGTCCCCTGTAGGTTGAGGCAAGAGAGCCATCCGGATCGAAGGTAGCCACCACCTGTCGCGGCTGCTCGTCCAGCAGCCTGCGAGCCAGCAAACCGATCCTGACGGCGGCCGCTGTATGAGAACTGCTTGGTCCCCGCATAATGGGACCGACAACATTGTTGAAGATCGACGGAAATGAAGTGCCCATATATTTATATATCCCCTTGTATCGTATCAGTCCAGGTCGGCCACCATGGCTCGGGCGACCTCCTTTTTCTTTTCCTGCCCCATTATCCAGCCCAGCAGCTCCAGAGAAAAATCCACGGCCGTGGCGGCGCCTCTGCTGGTGATGCAGTTGCCATCGACAACCACCTTGGCCGTCGACTCGGCGGCATTGCTGAGATCGGCAACGAAAAGCGGATGCCCCGTCGCCTTTTTCCCCTGTAGCAGGCCATGGTGTTCAAGAACCACGGCGGGAGAGGCACAGATAGCACCATAAAACTTTCCGGCCTCCTGCTGCTTCTTGAGAATGGCGACCAGCGCCTTCGAATTGCGCAGATTCTCTGCGCCCGGAATACCACCGGGCAGCGCCACCAGGTCGTAGTCGACATCAATGCATTCCGCTATAAGCTTATCGGCGATAATCTTGACACCGTGGGATGAGGTAATTACCAGCTCTCCCACCGAGGCCAGGTCGACATCGGCTTCCGCTCTTCTGAAAACATCAACAATGCTGAGTGCTTCTATCATCTCTATGCCATCAGCCAAGGGAACGAGTATTTTCGCGGCCATCTTCCCCTCCTGTGCAATCCGGCAGCTTCCTGCCGAAAGAGTTCGTGTTCGTCTCTGTAGTTGCAGCGAACCAGCACACCGCCGCCACGAGATGCTCCGTAATCGGGGACCTTTTTTCCCTGCAGAAAGTGTACAGCATCCCATCGCAACTCTGCACACTTTTTTCCCGCCTGGCAAGAAGTTCGTCAAAACCTGGAAAAATATCCAAGGCAGCCAGGCCCCTGGATATGCCGAAAGCCCCCACGAGCGAATTTCCTCTTCTCATAAAATACACACCAGAGCTGCCATTATTGGGGAATGGCAATATTGAACCATGGCCTGGTATAGTCGGCAACGGTATGGTTTAATAAAGAGCGACGCATCCCGATGCCTCCTGTCGGGCTGCCTTGAGGATAAAGAATTTCGCCAGCGCGCCGGCCGCGGTGGGCTGCGACCATAAACAATACTTTTGCCCCGAGAATGGCAACAGCCACCTTTATGAACAACATGCCCGCCAAACAAACCTTTCGCTTCAAGTCCTTTCATGAACTGATGACCCTTAGGGTCGCAGAAATACTTCTTGTTTCAAGTACATATGATGCATACATCATGCAGGAGGACGGCCCCTTGGCGGAAAGGATCATCCATGAATACCGAGGGCTCAATCTCAGCCGACCGCCGCGGCTGAGCTGGAGTTCCAACGGCTCACAGGCACTGGCGGCAATAGAGGGGGGCAACTACGACCTGGTCATCGTTATGCCCCACATCGGCGATATGGACTCCTACGATCTCTGCGCCCGCATAAAGGAGATCAACCCCGGACTGCCGATTTACTATTTCGCCTACGATGCCGGCCGCATCCTCGAGGAGCAGGACCACATGGACCGTTCGGTCATCGACCGAACCCTGCTCTGGTCCGGCAATACCGATCTGCTTTTGGCCATCGTCAAAAACGAAGAAGATCGAATGAACGTCGAACTGGACACCAAACTGGCCGATATTCGCGTCATTATTTTCGTCGAGGATTCTCCCTTTTACCTCTCCTCCCTGCTGCCGGTTCTCTATCGGGAGCTGGTGCTTCAAACCCAGGCGGTCATGGACGACTCGCTCAACGAGAAAGACCGCCTGCTGCGCATGCGGACACGGCCGAAAATTGTGGTGGCAGAGAACTATGAGCAGGCCTGGGATCTCTACCAGCGCTTCAAAGACTATCTTTTCTGCGTCATCTCCGATGTCAGATTCTTCAAAGAAGGACGCGAAGATCCCCAGGCGGGCATCACGCTGCTCACCAGAATATGTGAGGAACAGCACGACCTTCCCTTACTTGTTCTCAGCTCGGAACATCATAACAGAGAAAAAGCCCTGAACATCCCGGCCCAGTTCTTCGACAAAAACTCACCACGCCTGCATAACAATCTCGACAATTTCTTTAAACATTCCCTGGGATTCGGCAACTTCCTCTTTCGTCTCGAAAACGACGACATCATCGACCGTGCCAGCAACCTGCGCTCCATGGCCAAGGTGCTCAAGACGGTTGACGGTGAATCACTGCGTCATCACGGCAGGAGAAACGATTTTTCCCGATGGCTGATGGCCAGGTCCGAAATGGAGCTCGCCCAGCGTATCCGCGAGGTCATGATCGATGACTTCGACGATATTGAGGACGCCAGACAGTACCTAGTAACCATTATCAAGAACAAGCTCAAAAAACGCCAGCAGGGGCTGGTCTCCGATTTCGTCCATAACGAATACGACCCCGACAGTGATTTCGTCAAAATCGGCAAGGGATCCCTGGGCGGCAAAGCCCGGGGACTCGCCTTTATCTCCAACCTGCTCAGACGGGAGACCAACTTCACCACAAGCTTCACAGGTGTTGATATCTCGCTGCCCAAGACCATGGTCATCACCACCGAAGGATTCGACCGCTTCGCCCAGCTCAATGATATCTACGAAGCCTTCGCCGACATAGAAGACGATACCCGCATAAAAGAAGCCTTTCTCACTACCGAATTTCCTGAAGAACTCAAAGAGGACCTGCTGCTTTACCTCGAGCATACCAATTATCCGCTGGCCATCCGATCGTCGGCCATCCTCGAAGACGCCCACTATCGGGCCAGTGCCGGGGCTTACAATACCTACATGCTGCCCAATAACGCCGCCGACATCGAACACAGACTCGAACAGCTGACCAGGGCCGTAAAGCTCATCTACTCCTCGCTTTTTCAGCAAACACCCCGCATTCTCGCTAAAAACTCGGTCTACCGGCAGGAAGAAGATAAAATGGCCGTGATCATCCAGCAGCTCGTCGGCAGCCACCAGGACCAGTACTATTATCCGGCCATCTCCGGTGTGGCCCAGTCCTACAATTTTTATCCCGTCTCCCCCATGCAGCCGGCGGAAGGCGTGGCACACATCGCCCTGGGTCTTGGAAAAATCGTCGTCGATGAAGGTACCTCGTTGCGGTTCAGCCCCAAATATCCGCAGTTGCTGCCGCAGTTTTCCAGCCTCGACGATATCCTCAGAAACGCCCAGCGTTTCTTCTATGGCCTGTATCTTGGCAACGGCGCGGGCTCTCTGCTGGAAAACACCATCGAGAAGGTCGCCATCGACGAGGCCGCCCATCACTATAGCGTGCGCAAACTCGCCTCCAGTTTTATCCCCGAAGACCAGAGGATACGCGACTTCTATACAGGAGAGGGTTATCCGGTCATCACTTTTGCCTCTATCCTCAAATATGGTGAATTCCCCCTGGGGGAGATACTCGGACGCCTGCTGCAGATAGGAGAAGAGGGCATGGGCTGCCCCGTGGAAATTGAATTTGCCGTCAACGTCGAACACAATATAAAACCGCACTTCTACCTTCTGCAGATCCGTCCCATGGCCGTGGCCCAGAGCAGGGCCGACGTCAGAATCAGCGAAGAAGATAAAAAGCGGGCATGGTGCTATTCCAATAAAGCCATGGGGCAGAGCCAGGAGACGGCTATACGCTCAGTGGTCTATGTACGGCCGAACCATTTCGATACGGCCAAGACCCGTGAAATAGCCGCCGAAATCCAGAAAATGAACGGCAGACTCAAGGTAGAGGGCAAAAGGTACCTGCTCATAGGTCCAGGCAGGTGGGGAACCTCGGACCAGTGGCTGGGGATTCCCATACAGTGGAGCGGCATCACCGAGGCCCAGACCATCATCGAAACCACGTCGGAAAAACTTCACGCCGATCCTTCCCAGGGCAGCCACTTCTTCCATAATCTAACGACCCTGGGAATCAACTATCTGGGTGTGCCCCCTAAAGGTGGCAGCTCCATCGATCTGGAGTGGCTGGAGAGGCAGCCGGCACGACGGGAGACGCACTATCTGCGGTATGTGGAACTGGAAACACCGACAATACTGAAAATCGACGGCAAGACGTCACAGGGGGTACTGCTGCCCGGCGGCGGCCCCGGCTCCTGAAAAAGATTCGTTATACCACCCCTTAGGGCTTTCAGCCTGCAGGCGGACCCGAATCTTCAGCCCCGACAAGCTCTAATACCTTGTCGGCGACGGAAGTAATACTGACAGCCACCTCGGGGCTGAGGCCCTCTCCGAGCGTATCGAAGCACTTCCCCTCCGTCCCGACGAGATACACCTCAGATGGCGTCTGCTCCGGGTAAAGTCGCCTGCTGACCTCGACGGCCTCGCGAATGCCGATACCGTGGCAGGAAACATGCGAGGCGCTCACCGGCAACTGATCCCAGGGGAGCATATGAACGGTGCCGGCATCGGCCCCCAGCTGGAGAGCGTCGACGACGATGAGAAGATCCTCGCCGGCAAATTCACCGAGCATGGCCATACCGCCAAGCCCCATCAGCCGGAGCCGGACCGTCGATGGCAAACGTCGCCTGCAGAGTTCCTCATAGACTGCCGGGCCAACGCCGTCATCGGCGACAAGATCGTTGCCGATGCAGACTATCAGCACCTTTCTGTTCATGCCTGTCGACTTGGTGGCGCTCCGGCAAAGGCCAGGTTGAAACTGCAGGTATCACCGGCGCTGATGGTTCGGGGCCGGGCCGGCCGCCCGGTGAACTCGGCCATGATGCCGGCGACATAATAGTGGAACATCTGACAGGCGGCGCCGTCTAGTTCCATTTTGCGCTCCCTACAGACCGAGCCGATGGGACAGTGATCAATGGTGATAGCCGCTTCCTTGCCCTGCATCTCAGCCGAAATTTCCATCTGCTGGATGCGAAAGACCCGGACCAGCTCGCTCAAGGCGTTTTCCGGGGTCGGGTCTTTGAGGTAGATGGGCATATTACCCGCCATCTTGCGGCCGGCGGCTACTGCCAGCGAAGGAGTCGACTTGCCGACGAACTTCTCGATGGTATCGACAAACATATCGAGCAAAAAGCAGACCTCGATGAAGGCCTTGTCGTGGTCCTCGGCAGTGAGCTGCAGTTCTGATGTCTCTATCATAAAAACTTCTCCATACGCTGACTGAAATGGATGTTACGGTAAAAATTGGCGACGACGTGATGATTGCTGTGCGATATCGCTCCCGAAGGGCAGATGTAACCGCAGCTGAGACAGGCGATGCAGTTCTCCAGCACCTTAACCTCGGCCTTCTGGGTTTGCTCGTTAAAGGAAAAACAGTCGGTCGGACAGACATCGAGGCACAGCTGGCATCCGCGACAGGCCTTCTCCTTAATTGTCATCTCAAGCATTGGTGTTCCTCCTTATTCTGCGGATGATCCTGCCTCCCTTCGATATGTCGACATCCAGGGCCATTTTGCCGATGGCATGCGTTGAGCAGGCAAGACAGGGGTCGTAGCAGCGGACCACGAATTCGAGACTGTTGAGCATGGCCTCATCGCTGGTTTCCTTGAGCAGATTGTTGGCCCCCTCCTTGAGGGAATTATTGATAGCCGCGGTATTCTGCTGGGTGGCAATGATCATATTGGCTGCCCGAACGATGCCACGATCATCAATGTCATACTCATGAATGAGGGTTCCTCTCGGCGCCTCGATATGGGCAATGCCGGTTTTGCCTTTATAGTCGGCAGCCACTCTGGCCTCACCGCGCAGAGCCGGATCATTGACCAGCTCATGGGCTTTCTCACAGCAGTAGACCAGTTCGATGAGCTTGGCATATAATTGCAGTACGGCATTATGGCAGGGAGTGGAAAACTGTTTTTTGAAGAGTTCGAATTCCTTCTGGGCCAGAGGGGTTTCCATGCCGTCGGCGACATTGATACGGGCCAGTGGTCCGACACGATACATCTGTTCGCCGCCGGCCATGTTGAGGTAGACCTCCTTGGCATAGGAATTCTGAACCGCCCTCTCGCTCATCATCTCCTTGTAGGCTTCCGGCGCAAACTCCTGCCGAGAGGCGCCGGCCGCATCCATGGGCCGCAGCATGCCATCGTAGACGTTGAGCTTGCCGCCCTTGACGGTTCCCAGATACCAGCTTTCCGAGTTGAGCCTGTCGAGGAGGACAGGGTTGGCATCGAGCAGGTCGAAAAGCATGGTTTTGGTTTTCTGGGCGAGCTCATGCACCAGCTGCACCGATTCCGCGGTCAGCTCCTGCAGACGCTGAAACTGGCCGTCGCTGAGCTTGAAAGAGATGCCGCCGGCCACGGCCGTAACCGGATGGATGCCCCGGCCGCCGATGGTTTCGTTGATCTTCTGGCCGAGACTGCGCAAACGAAGTCCTTTTTTGGTTAGCTCAGGATCGGCATCGACCATGCCGACAATGTTCTGGGTGGCCATATTGCCGTTGAGGCCGAAGACCAGGTCCGGACCGGCGAGGACGAACAACGACAGGCTGTGGGAGTGAATAAAATGCCCCATATACATGAACTCGCGCAACAGCTTGGCCGCAGGCGGCAGCTCGACGCCGGCGGCATTGTCGAGAGCCTTGGCGGCTACCAGATGATGGGCGGTAGGGCAGACGCCGCAGATGCGGGCGGTGACCTGGGGCATGGTTGATGCTTCCATGCCGACGAGAATACGCTCAAAGCCCCGCAGCTCATTGACACAAAAGTTTGCCTCGCTGATAGCTCCTGAATCGTCGCATTCAAGCAGGATGCGGGCATGCCCTTCAATTCGGGTCACCGGGTCGATTTTTATAGTTTTACTCATTTTCCTGCCTCCACATCTGCAATCCACTTCTGGATCAAAAAGGTCGGTTTGTTGCCAATCATCTTGGTGGCCATGGCATAGGCATAATGGGTTTTTGCCGATTTTTCCATTTGACCGATGATGGTGTCTTTGTCTATGGCGGTAAGGCGGGCCATGCGGTCACTGACCTCCGTTCGGATGTCATGGTTCGGTTCCGAGAGGACCTGCATGGTCGGGCCGGCGCAGCCCGTGCACATGATTCCATGGTTGGGACACGGCGCCAGGCAACGGTCCAGAGTAACGGATCCCAGACATATATAGCCTTGACTGAGGAAGCAGATATCATCGTCAGGCATGCCCTCCTGGCTGTTCTTGATGGCATCGACCTCGCTTTTCTTCATCAGCCGCTTGCAGCCGGCACACACCGTCTCCTGTCCGGCCTTGGGCTCTTTCTGCTCCAGCAGGGTCTTGAGACTTTCGAAGATGTAGTGGGCATGCGGCGGACAGCCGGGAAGATACAGGTCAACGTCGATGACCTCATCAACGGGGATGACCTGATGTTCCAGGCCCGTTATCTCCGCACTGGGCACAAAGTCGGTCCTGGTGGTCGGCGTCGTCTTGTAGACATAGTCCATGATCTCTTCCTTGGTATGGGCCAGTCCCGCACCATGAAGTCCGCCGTAAACGGCGCAGGTGCCGAAGGCGATGATGGTCTTGCAGGTGTTGCGCATCTCGATGGCCGCATGCCGGTCGTGCTCCGTTCGTATCGAACCGGTGAGTATGCCGATATCGGCTTCGGGATAATCCTTGACATCGGTCAAGACCGGGCATTTCTGAATATGGATATCTTCGAGAACATTGAGAATCTTTTCGTGCAGATCGACAATGGCCACATGACAGCCGCCGCAGTCACAGAGCCATTCGGTGTTAAGGCGAACTTTTTCACCACTCATACGTTTACTCCTCTTGCGAGATATTTTATAGCTCAAGCATCGACCGTCAGTACCTTGAGACAAGCGTTTTCACCGGCATGCTTGATTTCCAGGGTCGCCTTCTTGCCCATAATTGATTCCAGCGCTCCGGCAAAAAAGCCGTACATCATATTGCACAGCGATCCCTCCTGGGGGTGACCGAAGCGAAACAAGGCCTGGCGTATCATGCAGTCGCGGAATACCAGCTGAACCTGATGCTGACCCTGCTCATTGGTGGTTATCAGCTCTTCCTGCGAGGCGGGCTTGAAAGGTTCAAACCCCCAGAGGCAATGATTCTGCACCAGAATATCACGCACTTCGGCAACCGCTTCGAGCAGATCGTCCGTCTGCTTTGCACCTTGGGAAAATTCCCTGCCGAGGCTGCGGCCGGCCGACATGGTCATACTGTTGGCCCCCCGCCCCAATATCGGCTCAATGCCTGCAGAAAGTGCCGCCATAAAGTTCATCGTTTCCTGCAGAGTGCGTCTTTTTTTTAAGATTTCATCCACTTCAGAGCTCCTCCTTACGAGATTTCCTCTATTTACGCCTGCCCTGCGAATGGCGGCAAGCGTTTCAATCTTCTGATGTTCTGCAGCAGCCGAACCGGTACTCACCCCGAAATCCATGACGCTCTGCTGCCGCTGAGGCTCAGGCAATGGCTGGGCACGATAGGCACGCTCCCTTCCGCTTTCACTTGAGAATACTTCTCACAAGCACTGCTGAAACTACAATAGCCTAGCCCCATATTCAAGTTTTATTGATGGTATTCGCCCGTCACCCCGTAAAAATATATGAAAATATATCTAAGGTGTGGCACTATAGCATACATTTGGACCTATTACATGCTGGTAATTGAAAAAGAGGGTTTTGGGGGAGTGACAGCGTAAAACATGGATGCACTCGACGACAACAGCGCCGACAACAAGCTCTCGGCAACGGATTATGCGATCATTACCTGCAACAGGGATGAAACCATAGTCAGCTGGGACGATCGGGCCGAAAAGACCTTCGGCTGGACGGCCAGGGAGGCAGTGGGCCAGAAGATCTTTTATCTGCTGCTGCCGACCGCACCGGAATCCATCCCCAGCCTGACTCTTACCGATATCATTTCCACCGGTCACGACAATTTTTCGGAACAGTTCAACCTCTCCCAGCTGGCTCAACACAAGAACGGCTCCACCTTTAAGGCTCATTTTCTCATCTTCACCGTCAAGGATACGACCTCGCTCATTGTTCTGGTCCGCGACCTCGGCAAGCAGCAACGTCTTCTGGCCAAGATCAATGACAGTTTTGACCAGCAGACCCTGCTCGATGATGTCCTGAAGATCTCCGTCGAACCATTGCCGCTCAGCAACCAGCTGGAAAAGATTCTCGACCGCCTTTTCGAGGTGCCACAGCTGCAGCTTCTCCCCAGAGCCGCGGTTTTTCTCGCCGAAGCAGACAGTGATGCCTTTACCCTCAAGGCTCGCCGGGGCTTCAATGAGTCCATTACCCTGCAGTGCGCCTGTTACCCGCAGGGGGTCTGCCGCTACGGCCAGTCTGCGCAGTATGAGACCTTCCGCCTTTCCTCCTGCACCAGAAGCAAAAGCCTCGACACCTGTCACTACGCCTCCTCCCACGGCCATTACAGTACGCCCATCCGCAAGGGAGAAAAGACCATCGGCATCATCTGTTTATACACCCGCAAAAGCCACACATTCAGCGCCGCCACTGAGCAGCTCGTCCAGTCGATCTGCAATATCATCGCCACCATGGTCGAGACCAGGGAGATGGATCTCCAGCTCATCCATCTTGTTCACGACCAGCAGCTTTCCATCAACGAGATCAAGGAGCAGAAAAAATTCTCCGAATCGATTATCCAGGGCCTTACCACCGGCCTTATCGTCACCGACCTCGAAGGCAATATTCATACCTACAACGCCCTTGCCGAGTCGATCATGTCCTCGTTTACAAAGAGTCTCAGCAACAAAAACCTCCTCGAGGTCGTCGGCCAGGACGCCGCTGCCCGGATGCTCGACATACATCACAGCAGAGAAATGGGACTGGAGCAGGAGCTCTGTATAACCTCTGAAAATGGGGACAAGAAAATCATCGGCTATTCAGTAGTCGCCCGCGAGGACGCCATGGGCACACAGGTAGGCCGTATCCTTTCCATCAACGACATATCCGAACTCAAATACGTGCGCAAGGAAATGGAGAAGATGAACAGGCTGGCCACCGTCGCCGAGATCGCCTCCGCCGTCGCCCACGAGGTGCGCAACCCCCTGGCCGGAATCAAGATCATGGCCCAATCCATCCAGGGCCAGTCGGTCACCCAGGCAGAGCAGACCGAGTGCCTGACACGCATAATACGGCAGGTCGACAGACTGAACTCGCTGCTGACCGAGTTTTTCTCCTACGCTCGCCCAGCCGAACCGCAGATCTGCGCCACTTCCCTCACCGACATCATCACTGAAACCCAGCACCTCATAGCCAACAAGATGCTCAAGAGCCACATAGTCTTCAAAGAGGACTACCAGGAAAAGCTCCCGGCCATTGTCGCCGACCCCAACCAGGTCCAGCAGGTGCTGCTCAATTTGTTTCTCAACGCCATGGACGCCATTCAACAGGGCGGCATTATCCGCCTCACGACGGTCCACATTAAAGGCGGCGAACTCTCGCGTCACCGTAAAAAGTACCCGGGACTCCTGCCCCAGTCCTCCTATGTGGCCATGTCCGTTGCCGACAACGGCACTGGCATGTCCCCGGAGGTTGCCGAAAAGGTTTTCGAACCTTTTTTCACCACCAAATCCACCGGAACCGGACTGGGACTTTCCATTGTCTACCGAACACTCAGGGAAAACAACGCCGCCATTATCGTCGAGAGCACCCCTAATCAGGGGACAACCTTCACCATCTACTTTTCGACGGAGCACTAATGGCCTGCGTTCTCATCGTCGATGACGCCGAAGATCTGACCTATTCCCTGGGAAACATCGTCAGGGGCGAGGGCTATACCTCCCTGAGCGCAGCAACCGGCGCAGAGGCTTTGGAGATCCTGGCAACCAACATCGTCGAGGTCATATTCCTTGATATCGGCCTGCCGGACATCAACGGCATAGATCTTATTGGCTCCATACAGGACAAGGCCGCCGGGTGTGATATCATCATGCTCACCGGTAAGAACGACGCCAAAACCGCTGTGGATTCGCTCAAGGCCGGCGCCATCGACTATATCGTCAAACCTTTCGACCTTATTGAATTCACCACCGCTCTTCACCGGGTCATGCAGTCGAGACTGATGAACAAACGGGTCATGCTCTCCAGCCAACAGGAGGGGGAGCAGGAGATGATCGGCAGATGCACGGCCATGCGCCCGGTGCAGGAAGCCATCACCACCGCTGCCGACGTTGGCGCACCGGTGTTGATTGCAGGCGAAACCGGAACCGGCAAGGAACTGGCCGCCCGAGCCATCCACAACAGCAGAAAGGGAGGCAGTGGTGTCTTCGTCAAGGTCGACTGCGGGACTCTCTCGGCAAACCTGATCGAATCAGAGCTGTTCGGCCACGAGCGAGGCGCCTTCACCGATGCCGCCAGCGCCAAAAAAGGTTTGGTCGAAATTGCCGACGGCGGGTCGCTTTTCCTCGATGAAATCGGTAACCTGCCCATCTCCCTGCAGCCCAAACTTCTGCGGCTCATCGCCGAGTCCACCTTCCGCAGAGTCGGCGGTACCCAGGACATCCAGGTACGCGTACGCATCATCGCCGCCACCAATATCAACCTCACCCAACAGATAACAACGGGGCGTTTTCGCCAGGACCTCTACTACCGGCTCAACGTCATCCCCATTCTTCTGCCGCCCCTGCGCCAGCGTGAAGACGACATTCTGCTTCTAGCGGAATATTACCTGCACTATTTCAACAAAGAGTTGAAAAAGAACATTAAAGGATTCACCGATGCAGCCGCTGCTGTGCTAATGACCCATCACTGGCCGGGCAATGTCCGGGAACTGCGCAACCTCATAGAGCGGGAGATGATCTTCTGCAAAAGCGACTGGATCTCCCTTGCCCATAATACGCACGAGGCCGCCGAAGACAGTCGCCTGATGAGCCTGAGGGAACTCGAGCGTCAGCATATCGCCAAAGTCCTCAAGGCCACCGGCAACAATAAATCCAGAGCCGCCGATATCCTCGGGATTACCCGCACGACCCTTCGCTCCAAACTCGAAAACGGTTAATTTCTAACCACCTGATCAATTACTAACCACTGCGCGGCAATTTTTTCAACGGAAAGATTGTCCATCTATATGATTCTGCAACACATTATTTTTCCCCTCATGCATGGCCCTCCTCTTGCAAGAGAATTCCCCGGTTAAGCGAAATACAGCACATTCCCCGGTAATTGATCATTTTCTTGCCGCAATTACAGACGGAACTCCCCATGACAGCGAAAAGGAGACTCCACGGTGACTATGAAAAAAGTTCTGATTGTTGACGATGAAGAAGACATGCTGTGGATGCTTCAGAGGAATATGGACAACGGCATCCCCAACATCGAGACCTTCACTGCGCAATCAGGTATTGAAGCTCTCGACACTCTCGAGGAAACGGAGATCAGCCTGGTCATAACCGACATCAACATGCCCGGCATGAGCGGTCTGGAACTCCTTACCGAGATAAACAACAAGTGGAAGGAAACCAAGGTCATCATCATGACCGCCTACCCCTCCAGCGCCTTTGAAAACAAGGCCAAAAAGGAAGGTGCGGTCAGATTCGTGGAAAAACCATTCGACATCAACGATATGCGCAAAATCGTCGAAGATGTTCTGGAAACCAGCAAAGCACCGAGCAAACCAAGCAGAGGCATCGCCCTGCTTGACATCATCCAGTTCAACGGACTGGCCAAATCGACATCGGCGCTGAAGATATCCACGGGTGATCGTGAAGGAATGATTTTCTTCCGTGATGGCAAGGTCGTCCATGCCTCCCTTGGTGAGCTCAGCGGCGAGGAAGCTTTTTTCCAAATCATCGAACTGCAGAAAGCCGAGCTCCACAATCTCAACAACGTCGAACCGCCCCAGGTAAGCATGGGCAAATCGGTGGAATCATTACTGCTCGAAGCGGCTGTAAAGAAGGATGAAGAGGGTGCCCAGGATGCCTCGGGCATCAATGCATTCACTTTCTCCGAGGACAGCCCCGCCGGCGAACCGCCGGCAGAATATGACGAGAAAGCAGAAGTACCGGCAGATGAGGCGTTCCTTGCTGCGGCCGAAGAGGATACTGCTGCCCCAATACAATCAGAAGAGTCTGAAACTACAGAGGATGACGACATGACAGAAATCCAGAAGATCCTAGCGGAATTTACCAACATCGACGGTGTCCACACAGCCTGCCTGGTCGGCCGAGACGGTTTTCTCCTCGACAGCCTGGCACGAACCGGCATCGACGCAGAGATGATCGGCGCCATCGCCTCATCCGGTTTCGGCTCTGCCGAGACCATGGGGACACAGCTGGGTCAGGGGGAACTCAACATGACGATGCTTGAGTATACCGAGGGACCAGTTCTCTTCGCCCCGGTGGGAACGGAAGCTTTCCTTGTCATCGTCGCCGACAAGGACACCAATCTTGGCTGGATCAGAATTGCCATCAAAAAGAATTCCGCCAAAATCGAAAAAGTGGCGGCATTCTAAATTCCGGGGGGACATTTCCTGGAGGACGGTCCGGCGGCGATCAGAAGATGCACGTCGTCCTCCAGCGATGGGTCAAAAAAAAGGCCTGTCGGCACAGGAAGTGGCTGCAAGCATCAGAAAACTCCGGTCCTTCTTGCCAGCACCGGTAGGATGGACCACTGGCCTCCTCGCTGCAGGCTGTTGTCGTTTGTGTTCCTACAGATGCTCGAGGGCCTCGCGCAAGCCCATGAAGCGGGGCTCATACTTTTTGATAAGCATTCTCGCCTTAGCCAGCCACTCCTTCTTGCTGGTCATCAGAAAGATGAAAAATGGCTGGTCCGGCATATGCCTGATGATAAAATGATACTGATCGGTGGTAATCAGAATGTCATCTATGAGTTCATCATCGGCCAGAAGATTTATGGCCTTACTGTTGGATTTGACAATTGAGGCCAGATAGGCGGCGGCGGCAGCTGTTTCGATACCGTCTCTGCGTGTTGCCTCGGCTATAGTCATGCCGTCGTCCACCGTGACCACCGCCACGGCAAGAATATGCGGCAACTCCTGCGCCATTTCCTCAACAAGGTTTTGAATTTTTTTAATCATGGATTACCCGATACTCTGCGAAAAAATAGGTGATGCAACGTTGGTCTCTAACGGATTTTACCATCAGCACCAGATGATGTTAACAAAATTATAACATTATTCATCTTTTATTTTTTTCAGCGGTACCTCTGTCTCCCGCGCAAACCCGGCCACCCCTATACCTGCCAGACCCATACCTCGAGCATTTCATATATAACGAACGACGCATCATCTCTTTTGAATGGTACCAAGACCTCAAGAGCCATTCTGTTTGTTAGATGGCGTATGTAACAGTTTGCATACAAAGAGAAGAAGGAGTGTGTGAGTATTTTACCCTTCGGGAGAGTTGAGATGGGCGAAGGCAGAGATACTTACCGAAGCGGTGGAGCACGACGGGATGGCGGTTATCTAAAAAACAAGGTCGCGCCCGAGTACGTTGAAGAGCGACAACCCCCGGAGGCTCTGTCGAGCAGAGTGTGAGAGCATCACCTTGGAGGAGAGCGATGTGGAGCTGTCCAAACGTTACGGGCACAACCTTATACCGCCGAAGAACATACTGCCAGATCCGACGGTGTCGGCAGCGGGCACGGGATTCCCACCGCGGCACAGTTAAGAAATGCAATTTTCGAACCCAACCGAAAAAAAATAAACAATAGTGAGTGATTCCAAAATCATCGCTCAAAAATTCACACAACATTTCTCCTCATCCGCCGCTCCATTTCGCACAATTGCGAAAAAAAAGACACGTCCGCTCGTGACATACACTCCGTTCGACCGCGGTTACTCATTATTATTTTGTACAACATCAAAAATATACATACATTCTCGCGTCCCTGCGGGTGTTTTCGCAAATGTGCAAATTCACCCGCGCGCAACACCGCCGTCATAATTACTCACTCGAAACAATCGGGATACGGTGGTTTGCTCGCCAGGAAGACCGATGATGGACATCAGCGGAGCATGTCAATCACGGAAGCGGCGAAGGATGGCCGGCCATATCGGCTCACCCGAAGGGTGAAAATGGAAACGATCATTCTGTTCTTCCATACAAACGGCTACATATACCTTCACCTCAACAACGACACCAACTTCGTGATCCCAGATACAACCAAAACGCCAGCCGTTTTATCTGAAAATGTTCGGAGGAGGTCAATTTGAACGAAAAAGAGGGCCGAAGAATAGCCAGGCTGCATGACGAATTATCTGACGCACTTCTGGAGTTGTCCTTTCAGCGAAGATCGTATTTTTTAATTTTACGGTAGAAAGTGGCGATATTGATATCGGCGCGTTCGGCCGCCCGCTCGACATTGTTGCCGGCATAGCGCAACAGGTCGGCAAAGTACTGGCGCTCGAAGGCGCCTTGGGCTTCGCCAAACGTTTCGGGCTCGCCGGTTTTTCCTTCAACGCCCTGCCGTTGGTCCAGGTCCATGAGTCTTTCCAACCCTTCGAGGGCGATCAGGCTGCCACTTTCAATGGCCAGCGCCGCCTCTATTATATTCTTCAGTTCCCGGACGTTACCGGGCCAGTCATAACCTATGAGGACCTCATAGGCCTCCGGCGTAAAGCCCTTGACGCTTGTGTCGAAACGATGGTTCATCTCATCGAGAAAATGGGAGGCTAGTAGCGGAATATCCGTTCTTCTCTCCCGCAAAGGCGGTATCCTCAATCGTACCACGGCCAGACGATAGTAGAGATCGTCGCGGAAGCTGCCCCTCTCCATCTCCTTTTGCAGATCGGCGTTGGTTGCCGCCAGAATACGGACATCGACCTTGGTCGGTCGGGTTTCTCCTATCTTGTAGAATTCCTTTTCCTGCAGAAATCGCAGCAGTGCCTTCTGGACGTTGAGCGGTAGATTGCCAACCTCGTCGAGCAACAGGGTACCCTCGTCCGCCATCTGCAGAAGCCCTTTTTTCTCCTGTTCGGCACCGGTAAAGGCACCTCTGGCATGGCCGAAGAGCTCGCTTTCAAGCAAAGATTCCGGCAGGGCGCCACAGTTGATGGCGACAAAAGGCTTGCCCCTGCGGGTCGAATGCTCGTGTATGGCACGGGCTACGAGTTCCTTGCCGGTTCCCGACTCGCCGCTGATGGTTACCGGTATGTTACGGACGGCTATCTTGCGTGCCGTATCGAGAACAGTGATCAGAGCCGGGGATTTACCCACAACCTCGCCGAACCTGTCGTGCTCCGCTAGTTCCTGGCGCAGCTGCCTGTTTTCTTCCAGGAGCAGGGACTGACGCAGCCCGTTGCGGACCCGCTGAAGGAGCTCTTCGGGCTCGAAGGGTTTGGTGAGAATGTCAAAGGCCCCGAGACGCAGAGCGTGGATCGACATTTCAACCGTCGCATAGCCGGTTATCATAATCACCGGAGTCTCGCCGCTACGGTGTTTTATTATTTTCAGCACTTCGAGCCCGTCTATCCCCGGCATCTTGACATCGGTAATCACCATACTGATTCGACCCGGATGAAAGCATTCCACCGCCTTTTCGGGATCGGTGAAGGTGCTGACCCTGTAGCCGTTGTCCTGCAGGATTGCCTCCAGCATTCTGCAGAGCCCCTCTTCATTATCAATGACCAGAATATGCGCACCTGCCATGTCTGCTCCACCTCAGTGAGTCGGCAGACGGATGCTGACCGTCGTCCCGACGCCTACCGTGCTGTTGATTTTTATACTGCCTAAGTGAGCCTCGACAATCTGCCTGCTGATAGCAAGGCCAAGGCCGGTGCCCTTGGCCTTGGTCGTAAAAAACGGTTCGTAAACCTCCTGGAGATTGGCCTTGGGGATCCCCTGCCCGCCGTCTTCGACCTCGATGAGCAGCCACTGCTCTTCTGCCAGGGTGCGAATGCACAGCACCCCACCATCCTTCATGGCAGCGGCACCATTGAGAATCAGGTTCATCATCACCTGCCGGAACTGATCAGCATCCACCTTCACCACGGGGAAGGCTGCCGCCAGATTGGTGTCGATCGTGATTTTTTCCAAATCGGCATGCCCCCGGGCAAAATCGATTATCTGGTCCAGGAGATGGTGGATATCTGCCGCTTTTCGGGAGAGCTGCGGTCCCTTGGCATAATCAAGAAGATTACGGACGATCGTGACGCAGCGTTTGGATTCCCGCCTGATCTCCTGCACAAAGTGAAAGTTGGGGTCATTTTCGTCGAGTTTGTTTTCCAGATGGCAGGCATAGCCAAGTATTACGCCCATGGGGTTGTTGATCTCATGAGCCACTCCCGAAGAGAGCACCCCTATGGAGGCCATTTTCTCCATTTTCACCAACGTATCCTCAAGCGCTTTGTGCGAATGGATTTGATCAGACATGGTGTTGAAAGCCAGGGCCAGCTTTTTCAACTCCTCCGCCTCCGGCACCGATATCTTGCCGACCAAACGGCTCTCCCCTGCTCGCCCAATTTCTTCGGTCATCTTGAAAATCGGATAGGTAAATCTTCTGGCAGCATAAAAGGTCAACAGGCCGGCGGCTCCGGAAATAAGAAAACTCAGAAAAATGACGCTGACGAGAATATGCTTTTTCGTCAGTGCCGCCGAACCAAAAAGTTCGTCTTCATAGGCCTGAACAAAAACCACCCAGTGCCAAGGCGGGAAATATTCCAGCCGGGTGAGGGTCGCCCGCGGCTCCTGCTGTGGGGCCTGCGACTGGACGGTGCTGAGCCACCCCCCTTCCTGCCGCTGCTCGCATACTTCCTGCAATTGCACACGGCTGCCGGCATCGAGCATGGTATAGATATTTTTGCCCTCGTGTCGGGGATGAATGACCAGCGCACCGCTGCAGTCGGCAGCGTAAATGAAACCTGTCTTGCCGACCTTTTTCTCCTTGAGCTTTTTCTTGAGTTCAGCAAAAGCCCTGTTTTCAAAGGGTCGCTCATCATAGATTTCATCGACATAACTGCCGGCCGATATTATCCACCCCCATTGACGAAAATAACGATAGGCCACCACCTTCTCCCTCTGCCGCTGCTCCCCCAGAAGAGCGTTTCGCCACGAGTACCTGGTGTACATTACCTGCCCGGGGGACGCCTCAACGGCGCTGTCGCACATTTCTTTGATGAAATAGCGCCCTTTCTCATCACGGGAATGATAAATATTTTTGCCTTCGGAGACGGGATGGACCAGCAGCGTGCCGCCGCTGTCCATAACGGTTATATAGCCGCCCTCACCCACACTGACATATTTCAAACCATTCTTGGCGGCAAGCTTAACGCTGTCCAGCGGCAGCTTCTCATGCATGAATTGCTCATAGTGGGTTTCCACCAGGGTATAGGCCAGATCGACAATGTCCCGCAGCTTCTGCTGCACTGCATCTTCCTGCTCCTGCTGATACACTTCGTACTGGCGATAATGGACGTCAAGCAGGTCCAGGGAAAAAGCTCCCATGTGGCGAAGATCGTCGCGGCTGGCACGGGTCAATCCTTCGTAGGCCAACTCCATGGAGGTATTGGAGATAAAAAAGGCAACCAGTATCAAGGGAACAAGCACCAAAGGCATGACCATGACCAGCAATTTCCAGCGCAACTGCAGATGGCGTAACCAGTGCATCCTTTCTCTCCCCCGAGTGGTTCACAACGCTGTTTGGGATAGGAGCCGGCCATGCCGGCCCTTGCCCCCTCACGATACCAGAATATCCACCTATACTCAACAGCCGCCGCACCGACTGGTACTCATGACTGAGGTGAGATGTCCGGCGAAATCGTCTCTGCTGAGCAGCCACGCCCTGCACCGGTGTCGATGCCTTGAAAATAATACCTGCAAACAGTTGACAGCACAAAATTACGGGAGTATATGACACATCGGATTTGTCTTACATATACGGAGCCTTATATGCAGATAGCCACATACCTCAGCCTGGTTTTGACCATGCTGTTCTGGGGGGGGACATTCATCGCCGGCAGGGCGCTTGCCGGAGAAGTCAACCCCTCCAACGCGGCGTTCATCCGCTTCGCCGTGGCAACCGTCGCCCTGTTTTTTCTCACCCTCTCGGCGGAGGGGAGAATTTCGCTGCCGCCGCGGAAAAAGTGGCTACCGCTGCTGCTGCTCGGGTGCACCGGCGTCTTCAGCTACAACGTTTTGTTCTTCACCGGTCTGCAGTATATCACCGCCGGCAGGGCGGCACTCATCATCGCCCTCAACCCCTTGGCCATATCGCTGTTTGCCTTCCTTTTCCTCAAGGAGCCGGTAAATCTCAAACAGGCTTTCGGTATTCTCCTCTCACTCACCGGGGCGGTTTTCGTCATCAGCAACGGCCACCCCGCCGAAATCTTTACCGGCAGCTTCGGCAAAGGCGAGCTCGCTCTTCTCGGCTGTGTCGTCAGCTGGGTGGCCTACTCCCTCATCGGCCGCACGGTCCTCACTGCGCTCTCACCCTTCGCCGCCGTTTTCTACTCATCGCTTATAGGAACTTTACTGCTGCTGCTGCCCGCCCTCGATAACGGGCTCATAAGCAATATCGGCCACATCTCGCCTCTCAACTGGCTGGGCCTCAGCTACCTGGGAATCTGCGGAACTGCGCTGGGTTTTTCCCTCTACTACAGGGCTATCAAGTCCATAGGCGCTACCCGTTCGGGAGTGTTCATCAATCTGGTGCCGCTCTTTTCCATCATTCTTTCCTGGCTGCTGCTGGGAGAGGCCATCAAAGGTATTGTCGTCATTGGCGGCCTGACCTTGCTTACAGGGGTAACCATTACCAACTACTCTCGTTCCAAGGTCTAATCTGATTCCCCAGGCGTTTCAGCCACTCTCATACTGGTGTCCCGGCGGTGCTCCAGTGCATGAACGGGAAGCTGAGTTTCTCAGGAAGGGCCGGGACAGGTCTTTACAGCTACTTACCAAAGCTACCCCTGCTGCCCCCAACTCTATACTCAGCAGACAGAGGAGGCAGCAAGGTCAGCCAGACAGCAAGAGGAGAAACGTCATGCGATGCGTCATACAGCGAGTCAGTGAAGCCTCGGTCAGCGTTAACAAAACAACGGTGGGCCGGATAGGAAAAGGAGTGGTGGTTCTGCTTGGCATCCAGGCCTCGGACACCGACGGGGATATTTCCTGGATGGCTGAAAAGATCGCCAATCTTCGCATTTTCGAGGACACTCAGGGGAAAATGAACCTTTCCCTTTTTGATATTGGCGGCGAGATGCTTATCATATCACAATTCACCCTTTATGGCGACTGCCGCAAAGGACGGAGGCCTGGCTATTCAGCAGCGGCGCCTCCCGATATCGCCCTACCGCTGTATAAAAAATTTATCGCAACTGTGGCGGAGATGAGTATCCGCTCGGCCACAGGCACTTTCGGAGCCATGATGGAAGTCACTCTGACTAACAGTGGGCCCGTGACACTGCTCCTCGACTCGGAGAAAACGTTTTAAATCTCTCATCAACAACCACAGGCATGCTATGACTCATGAAATCGGCAACAGCTACCACGGCTTCACACTGAAACATCACCAGCATATCGAAGAGATCCACGCGGATGTCTATCTCTTCCGTCACGACATCCTCGACTGCCCTCTTTTCGCCATTAAAAATGGCGACGCCAATAAAACCTTCGCCGTCTCTTTCAATACCATACCCACCGATTCCACGGGTGTCGCCCATATCCTCGAACACTCCGTTCTCATGGGCTCGAAGAAATATCCGGTAAAAGACGTCTTCGGAGAAATCAATAAAGGCGGGCTGACCACCTTTCTCAACGCCATGACCGGTTCCGACATAACCTATTATCCCTTTGCCACCAGAAATATCAAAGAATACTTCAACATCATGGACGTCTACTGCGATGTTGTCTTCAACCCGCAGCTTCTGCGCACTACCTTCGAACAGGAGGGATGGCACTATCATAAGGAATCGCGGGACGCCGAGCTGCAGTTTCAAGGGGTCGTCTACAACGAGATGAAAGGCGCCTTCTCCGACCCCATCCGCCTCATCTTCCATCACATATTCGGCGGCCTCATGCCAGGCTCCACCTACGCCCATGAGTCCGGTGGCGATCCCAGATATATTCCTGATCTCTCTTATGAAGAATTCTGCCGCTTTCACAGGCATCACTATCATCCCTCCAACTCCACCTTCTTTCTTTATGGTAACGCCGATCTTGACCAGGAACTCGACTTTCTCCAGTCGCGATTTCTCAAAGAGTACGGTGAAGGTATGGAGCGGCGCACCATCGACGAAGGCAGACTGATCTCCACGCCCACCTTTGTTGAGGACAGCTACGGCGTCGAATCGGAGGACATCAGCGGCAAAACCTTTATCGCCGTCGGCACCTCGGTGGCCACCGTCGAGAACCGACTCCAGAGCGCAGCCTTCCAGGTCATAGCCAACATTCTCTACAACTCTGACGGCTCACCGTTGAAAAACGCAATAATTTCCGGTGAGATGTGTAAGGACTTCGGCGGCTTCTATCTCTCATCTTCTTCGTTTCGCACCTTCATGATCAGCTACCTTGTCGGCAGCGAGGCAGACAGGCGCGACGAGTTTCTCGACCTCTATAACTCCACCCTCGAGTCCATGGCCAAAGAAGGGCTCGACCGGGAACTGGTTATCTCCGAGTTGAACAAATTTGAGTTTTCCGCGCGCGAGGAGGCCTCCAAGGCCCAGCGCGGCCTCGATCTGATCGGCAAGGCCATGGCGGCTTTTAAATACGGGACAGACCCCTTCGAGCATCTTGTCAACGAAGAGCTGATCAAAACACTGCGACGTAAGGCCCTTGAAGAAGACTATCTTGAAGAACTCATCAAAGAATACCTGCTCAATAACGATGCCACCGTTGTCGTCACCCTTACGCCGGATCCGCTAAAAGGCGCTCAGACCTTCAAGGAGGAACAGCAGCGGCTGGAGGAGTTCAGCACAACCCTCGACGGTGAAAAAGAACGCGAGCTTGTTGCCAGGACGAAGGAGCTCATGCAGCTGCAGATAGCCCCCAATGACGAAGAAACCCTGGAGAAGTTGCCCCGTCTGGAAATCGACGACCTGCCGACCTCCGTTGACTTTCACTCCGTGAAGCCCTCCGAGTTGTTCGGCCGCAAAGTTCTGATAAGTGAGATGCTGACCAATCGCATAAGCTATATGGATATCGGTTTTGATTTTTCGGCGGTTCCCGCCAGGCTGCTGCCCTGGCTCGATCTTTTTGGCACCATCATCACCGAAATAGGCACGGCGAAGATGAACTACATGCAGTTCGCCAAGGAAATCGCCACCTGCACCGGCAGCTTCTCCCACTCCGTCAACACCTACAGGCGCAAAGGGGATTCTGACACCATCCAACCGATCTTCTGGCTGCATGCCAAATGCCTGCCGGACTACATCGAAAGGACGCTCTCTCTCATCAAAGACGTACTTGCCAACCCCTCGCTTGCCGACCGCAAGAGAATCAGGGAAATTGTCGGACGTGAATTCGCCTGGGCTGAACATTCGGCCCAGAGTGAAGGCTATAACCTGCCGAGCATACGGGTTTTTGCCCATCTGAGTCTTCCCGGCTATTACAACGAGTTGATCAATGGCGTCACCGCCTATCGGGCTCTGAAACACCTGACCACACAGTATGGGGACGAGGAAGAGTCTTTTCTCCAGGGACTTCAGGAGCTGGCCGCCCTGCTCTTCAATCGCCGCAACCTGGTACTCGGTATCGCCGGCGAAGAGTCGGAAATTAGGACCTTTTCCGAAACGGCAGACTGCATCGTCGAAAGCCTGCCGGAAAAACCTACCCAGTCCGCCGACATCGAAATTGCCGCGCTGCCTGCCCATGAAGCCTTCATCACCTCCGCCGAAGTTGTCTTTGCCGTCCAGGGCGGACAGTTGCTGCCGGAGGGGCGCGGCTACAACGGTCACCTGGAAGTACTCAAGACCTATCTCTCCCGCGACTATCTGTGGAACACTGTCCGTCAGATGGGCGGCGCCTACGGTTGCTTCGTCCAGTTCAGCAACATCACCGGCAACCTGGCCTTTATCAGCTATCGCGATCCGCAGGTGAAAAAGACATACGAGGCCTACGACCGGGTGGCCGAGGTGGTGGATAATCTCAACCTTTCCGACAAGGTGCTGCAGCAGCTCATCATCGGCACCTACGGCAATTTCGATCCGCACCAGAGCCCCTCGGCACGAGCGGCCACTGCCAGAAACGAATACTTCAGCGGTATTACACCCGAGTTCAAGCAACAACGGCTCAAGGAAATCACCGCCACCACCCTGGACGATCTCCGCTCTTTCGCCCCGGCATTCGAGCGTATGCTGGCACATTCCTATCGAGCCATCATCGGCAACCGCTCCAAGATCGAAGGCGGTAACGAGCTGTTCAACGTCATGTCGGAGTTATAGCCATGAGCAGCGATAGATTTGACCGCAAGGCACGGGAGTGGGATAAAAAAGCCGTGCGCCGGGAACTGGCCGCGGCGGTTTCGGCAGCCATAGCCCGGCTGGGGCTCGCTCCGGCGATGCGAATCATGGACTTCGGCTGCGGCACCGGGCTTGTCAGTCTGCCTCTGGCAGAAAAGGTTGGCCACATCCTGGCGCTGGACTCATCGGCGGGCATGATCGAGGTTGTCGAAGACAAGCTTACAAACCAGCGGATCGGCAATGTCGAGGCCCGATGCGCCGATATTATCACCGCCGATCTGCCCAACGATTTCGATCTTATCCTCACATCCATGACCCTGCATCACATTGAAAACATCGACCCGGTT
>CAKZOA010000023.1 GCA_937132035.1 uncultured Desulfobulbaceae bacterium
TGACAGCTTGAACGGCATTCTCGAAGAGCCTGCGCCTCCTTCCGAGGCGGGTAAAATTCTGCATGCGGAATATGCCTTCTACGAGGGCAATTATGATTTGGCCGAAAGTCTTTTCTCGACCGTCCGCAACGGCAGCGATATGCCGCTCTACCGCAATCAGGCACTCTACGGTCTGGCCTGTATCGCTATTGCCACAGCTGACAACGCAGCTGAGCTCAAAGATGGCTTCACTCTTCTCCAGAGATGGGAGGAGCCGGGCGCCGAGACGGTGAATTATATCGAAAATCCGAAAATGATGGCAGTAGCCCTCGGTAAACAGATCGACGTACTGGAGTTGGAGCCCGAGATTCACTATGTCGCCACCAAGGAGGAAGGGGAACTGGCACGTCTGAAGCAGCAAGAAATCGAGGAACTCAAAAAGAGCATACGCAAACTCGAGCATCAGATATCCATCTTCGAGGCCATCGATCAAGAGATACAGGAAAAAAGGAAACCTTTATGAAAGATTCGGCAACAATACTGGTTGTCGATGACGATACCAACATCCTCGAAGTGTTGCATGCACGTCTGGCGGCTGCCGGCTACTCCGTAATAACCGCCCTGGACGGCCCCACGGCCTTGAAGGTTCTTGATGAGACCGAGGTGGATCTCATTATCTCCGATATGAAAATGCCGGAGATGAGCGGTATGGATCTGTTTTTGGAAATCCGTAAAAAGGATCAGACCATTCCGGTGATTTTCCTCACAGCCTACGGCACAATTCCCGATGCGGTAAGCGCTGTCAAGGCAGGCGCCGTCGACTACATTTCCAAACCCTTCGACGGCAAAATGCTGGTTGCCACCATACGTGATTTTCTCAGCGCTGATCGCGAGGCCCTTGTCGACCCGGAAGCACTGCTGATCGAAGATGACTTTTACTGGGGCAGCACCCGGAAAATGCAGGAGTTGTATGCCTTGATCAAGAAGGTCGGCGCCAGCAACGTCAATGTGCTTATTCTCGGAGAAAGCGGTGTCGGCAAGGAATGCATAGCCAAGGCGGTGCATAATCATTCCTCGCGCCGCAACAATGCCTATATAGTCGTCGACTGCGGCTCTACTCCCCCGGGTATTCTCGAAAGTGAACTCTTCGGTCATATCAAAGGGGCTTTTACCAATGCCGTCCAGGATAAGCAGGGGTTGATCGAGGCTGCCGCCGGCGGCACGCTCTTTCTCGATGAAATCGGCAATATATCTGCTGACATGCAAAGCAGACTGCTGCGTTTTCTCGAGGAGAGGACCATCCGCCGGGTCGGTGCCATCAAAGAGTTGTCCGTTGACTGCCGGGTTATTTCTGCCACCAATGCCGATTTGCCTATGGAGATAAAAGAGGGCCAGTTTCGTCAGGATCTCTACTACCGGCTGCGGGTGATAACCATTAACGTCCCCCCACTGCGGGAGAGAAAGGAAGATATCGGCGCTCTGGCGCGGTTCTTTGTCGAGAGGCACTGCGAGGCCCAGGGGATTCCGGTGGTCGAAATACCCGAGGAAACACTCCGGTGGATGGAAGATTACCAGTGGCCGGGCAATGTCCGGGAGTTGAAAAACGCCCTGGAGGCGGGTGTTGTGCTTTGCCGCAATAACCGGCTGCTGCCCGATGATTTGCAGCTAACTCTCCCCGAAAAAGAACTTGAACAGGATGTATCAGCAGAGCCCGAGGATAGATCATTCTCCATAGAGAACAGCGAAAAGGACGCCATAATACGAGCTCTTAGGGAGACCGGCGGTGTCCAGAAACGGGCAGCCGAACTTCTTGACATCAGCAGACGCTCTATTCATTATAAAATCAAGAAGTACAATATCCAGGTTTCCGACTACAAATAGCCTTTTTTGTTATACGGCGCGGGCTGCATTCAGCTGCAGAGGAGGTGAACGACGAATAGGGTCTTTCTAATCCCAGGTGGTCAGCATAAGATTGTCTCTGCTGCCGGCTGGGAAAAAACCCGTGTGGTCTCGATCTTTTTCCAGAGGTTGACGGCCATGGTCCCATTTTTCCGGTTTGTAGGGTGCGTAGAAACGGTCCCCGTCTGACTGCAGGGGAATATCGCCTCCCTCTTCCCAAAGTTCATACCATCCCTGGCCGTGCTGGATTTGAAGGCTGAAGTAGCTGTTGGCCTCGACTCTGGAATTGCTGGCGAAAAGTATTTTTTCCTCGGGGAGACTTTGCGTTATTATAAAAATTGCGTCTACCTCACGCCGATTCGAAGCCGTGGAGTACCCTAAAAAAAACAGTGGAGGGGGGCTAATGATACGCCAAGCAGGGGAGTTCTCGGAGAAATCGACACCCCCTCCACTATCTCGAAAATGCTGCGTAATACATCTAGTTGCTGGCAAGCTGGGCCCGCGCCACCATAATTTTTTCAATGGCGCCTTCCTGAATAATCTTGCCGATAATATTGACTTTCATGCCGACTATACCGTCGAAGTTACCGCCGGTGAGAAGATAGGTGGCCTGTGATGTCACCAGAACGGCTTGGCCGGATATCTTCTTGATGGTGCCAGTGAAAACCAGGCTGTTGACGTCAGCCCCAAGTTTCACCGGAGTTGGCGGTGACGGCGCCGCTGGAGCGCTGGTGCCGCTCACTGCCAAGGCAGATGCTGCCAGAAAAATG
>CAKZOA010000024.1 GCA_937132035.1 uncultured Desulfobulbaceae bacterium
CGTCCGAGGTGCAGGAACCCATTGAGCTGGTGCGGGCGGGCATCGCCTTTCATGCCCGCGGGCTCATCAATACCAAGGCCATTCAACACAACCTTGACTGGGTCTGGCCCTACTGGGTGGAACGACAGTTCAATCCCAGGGACAATTCCTTTATTCCCAGGGCTTTTTCCTTTTCTCACGTTAATCTGACCCACCGTAACTGGACGGCCGTTGGGCACCCCAACCTACCGCTCTACCCCATCGTTGATCCGCGCGGTCTGGTTACCCCGCTCTACGACGGCTGGTCGATTGACGTCTGGCACATCCAGGAAAGCGGTGAAAAACTGCTGCCTTCGAAAATGGAAGAGGTCGAACAGCAGTGGGTTCTCCATCCCAACCTCGCCGTTCGCACACAGTGCGTCTCGCACGCTGTGGAGTTGGAGTGCGTGGTTGAGATGATCATCAAGGATGAAAAGGCCGTACTGACCATTGAAGCGACGGCGAACAGTGCGCCAAACGGCTGGCTGGTCTTTACACTGCGTCCCTATAATCCCGAAGGCATCCAGTTCATCGAAACGGTATCGACCATCGATGCGGACACCGGCCTGCTGGTAAACAGCGAAACACCGATACACTTCGACGCCCCACCCGAAAGAATAGTTTTTTCCAATTACCATGACGGCGATGTGATTCACAAACTCCATAGAGACGAGAAATCAGAAAAAATCAGTTGCGACGTCGGCATGGTTACGGCGGCGGCACTGTTTGCCACAAAAGCAGGCCGGCGGCGGAAAATCACCGCGGAGATCGAGGTGACGCGGGATTCGTCCCTGCAGCATATCTTTTCTTCCACACCGCCTCCCCCTGCTCCCATAGTCGAGTCCTGGCAGGAAGAAATCTCCAAGACCGCGACGATGGAGGGTGTCGATGATCACATCCAGTTTCTCTACGATGCGGCCATGCGAACGCTTGTCCTGCTCTCCGCCGAGGACATTGTTCCCGGCCCCTATACCTACCGGCGCTTCTGGTTCCGCGACGCCTGTCTCATGCTCAATGCTTTGCTCGCTGCAGGACTTACAGACAGAGCCTTTGCCATCCTCGACACCTTTCCCGGTCGCCAGAAAATGAGTGGATACTTCCAATCCCAGGAAGGCGAATGGGATTCCAACGGCCAGGTTCTCTGGATCATGGATCGTTTCCAGCAGATGACCGGACATGAGTTCGACGCCAATTGGTGCGATGCCATCACCAAAGGGGCTGACTGGATTATCCGCAAACGGGTCCGCGAGAAAACCATCACTCCCCACTCCGGCCTTTTGCCGGCGGGATTCAGCGCCGAGCACCTCGGCCCTAATGACTACTACTTCTGGGACGACTTCTGGGGACTGGCCGGGCTGCGCAGCGCAGCCAGGCTCTGCGGTATCTTTCTCTCGAAGGATCTACAGCATAAATATGAAGAGGAAGCCCGCGACTTTGAAAAACACATATTCGCAAGCATCGCGCTTATTGCCGAGCACCGTTCGCAAGGGGGAATTCCGGCCTCCCCTTACCGGAGGATGGAGGCCGGCGCCATCGGCTCGATGGTTGCCGATTATCCCCTGCAGATCACTCCCGCCAAGGACAAGCGTATAACCAGAACCGCCGATTTCCTCATTGACAATTGTTTCCATGACGGCGCCTTCTTTCAAGATATGATCCACTCGGGGACGAATATATACCTGACCCTGGACATTGCCCAAACGCTGCTGCGTAACGGCGATCGTCGCTACGAACAGCTTATTGCCAAGGTTGCCGATCTGGCAAGCCCCACCGGCCAGTGGCCGGAGGCCATCCATCCCCTGACCCACGGAGGATGCATGGGCGACGGGCAGCACGGCTGGGCAGCGGCTGAGTGGTTGATGATGATCCGCAATCTTTTCGTCCGCGAGGAAGGCGATGAACTTATCATCGGCTCGGGTATGCTGCCGCGCTGGACCGAGAACGGAGCCAATGTAAGCTTCGGCCCGACCCAGACTGCTTTCGGCACCGTGCGGGTCAGCTTCCGCAAAACCGACGACGGGGCCGAGGTAAAAGTTGCGCTCAACACCACAATGGCAGCGGCTCCTCCTTCAGCCCTTGTTATTGACGTCCCCGGGTTCAAACGGATGACCACCACGGACCTCAATCATCATCATTTTGTCTTGCAGGAGTCATAGCCCATGAACATCTGCATGTTTACCAATACCTATCTTCCTCATGTTGGAGGCGTCGCGCGTTCTGTCCATTTCTTCGCCGAAGACCTGCGCAGGCAAGGCAACCGGGTGCTCGTTGTTGCACCGACCTTTCCTGAAAAAGTGGGCGAACCGGTAGAAAATGACGACAACGTCCTGAGGGTTCCAGCATTGCAGAATTTCAACGGCAGTGATTTCTCCGTACGCATCCCCATCCCCTTTTTCATCGACGAGGAAATTGATGCCTTCCAACCGGACGTGGTCCATAGCCACCACCCTTTTCTGCTGGGAGACGCCGCCATCCGTGCCGCCTATCGCCGTAACCTGCCGCTGGTCTTTACCCACCACACTCTCTATGAGGAATACACCCACTATGTTTCAGCCGATTCGGACATGATGCGCCAGTTAGCCATCAATCTTTCCACGGAATTTGCCAATCTCTGCACGAGCGTGGTCGCCCCAAGCGACAGCATTGCCAAACTCATCGCCAAACGAGGCGTCCATCAACCGATCACCGTCATTCCCACCGGAGTGGACATCGATTATTTCGGCAGTGGTGACGGCCCAAAATTCAGGAAGGACAACGGCCTTGCCGACGATGCCCTTATCATCGGCCACCTCGGCAGACTGGCCCCGGAGAAAAATCTCGATTACCTTTGCCGGGCAGTGATCAAGGCCATGGATGACACATCCGAACAACTCCGCTTCCTCGTTGTCGGTTCAGGTTCGAGCGAGAAAGAAATACAGCGGCTTTTCACCGAGGCAGGCCGGCAGGACCAGCTGTTCATGGCCGGAGAAAAAAAAGGACAAGAACTCGTCGATGCCTACGCAGCCATGGATCTTTTCGTCTTTTCCTCGAAATCGGAAACCCAGGGAATGGTGCTAGTGGAGGCGATGGCGGCGGGACTGCCGGTGGTCGCCCTCAATGCCTCCAGGGCCCGAGAGGTTGTCCGAGACGATGTCAACGGCAGCCTCCTCGACGGTGATGCGACGCCGCGCGACTTCGCCGCCACCATTTTGGATATCTTCGCCGACAGAGAGAAGAGAGAGGATCTCCGACACGGAGCGCGGGAAACAGCCAATGAATTCAGCAGGAAAACAACAGCGGAAAAAATGGCCGGACTGTACGTCTCACTGCAGCAGAACCTGCACGGCACTACTGAGGAAGACACAATCACTCTCGATCCCCTGGATGAACTCATCCACTCCCTGAAGATTGAATGGGACCTTCTTTCCGGTAAAGCCAACGCGCTGCTGACGAGTCTGCAACATGATAAAAAAGAGACATCTTCAAAGGATACTCCCTAGACCGATCATTTCATGTGCATTGGACGATGCATCATCGTTAATGGATGGGACGAAAAGTGTACAGTGGTTTTGGGAGAGATCATCACCGTAACAGTGGGTACAATGAGCAAAGAATGGAGGGTAGTCCATTTTCATCCTTCGGGCGAGCCGATTTTCACGCGGCGCTGAAAATATGGTATCTCCGTCGTTCTGAGGCCTTCTTTAAAACCCCTTGACCCGACAAGCAGCGCATAGCATTACGGCGATTTAACAGAAATTCATATGGCTTGCGGGTATATCAGTCGAATTCAGCAGACAGTGAAGACATCATGACACGCAACAAAAAAATCCTTTTTGCCATCCTTATCACGGCGGCTACTATTATCCTGGCTGCTGCAGTCTATTTTCTTATCAAGGGGGGATATGCAGAGAAAATCATCTCCGTCATCAACGAAGATCTCCATCCTGGACTGTTCATCCTCCTCACGGTTATCCTGCCGGCACTGGGTTTCCCCATATCGGTGTTTCTCGTCGTCGCCGGCCTCAAATTCGGCATAGCCTGGGGTATCCTGCTGTGGCTGTGTATATTGCCGCTCCATACCACTATCGGCTACATTGCTGCCCACTCTCTGCGCCCGCTGCTTGTACGTTTCTTCAAGGAAAGAATGGGCTATACTATCCCCTCCGTTTCCGATAACAACCAGGCCATGTTCAGCTTTCTCTTTCTCGCCCTCCCCGGCCTGCCCTATGCCGCCAAAAACTACATTCTGCCGCTGGCGGGAGTGGCTTTTCGTTACTGCGTTATCATGAACTGCATTGTCCAGAGTCTGCTTGGTCTTCCCTTCATCATACTCGGCAAGTCAGGAGAAAAGATGGACCCCACCCTTTTTTCTCTTGCCATTTTTGCCTTTGCCGTGCTCTTCGTTTTTTTGCGTTGGCTGAAAAACAGATACCAGATTGAAAAATAACCCCGGTATTGTGTCCCTCTTTCCTCCCTCCGTTGGCCATATCCTGCGACCCGGTCCCATCATCTAGGACATATTCCAGAAAAAGAGGACTACGGGAGCCGGCGCGTCCGGTTCACCAAGCTTTTTTATGCAATCAGCGCATTCACCGGTTCTCTCCTTCCTCTGCTGATAGCAGCATATCATGAGTTTATGGCCGCCGCCGGAGAGCCGGCTGACCAAGCTGGTATATTTTTTGAATCTTCACTGGCAGCAATGAAAGCATACTTCTGCTGGTCAACAGAAAAGGACGAAGCCTCTAGCTCACCGTATCGCCTTGAAAAGACGTTCACGCTCAAAACCGAGCCCCATGAGAAGAGTATCGCTACACGACAAGGAGGAATCATGAAACCAGTATCATACACGAAAATATACATTCTCAGCTTGCTGCCCCTCTTCTTTTTATGGCTAAGCGTGGGAGCGGCCGCGGAAATGGCCGACGACCAGATCGTCGTAGCCGTGGAGAATCAGATTCTCCAGGATCCGGGAACCACCCTCAACACCATCGACGTAACCGCAACATCGGGTATTGTCACTCTGTCGGGTATGGTGGACAACATCCTGGCGAAAGAACGGGCTGTGACGGTCGCCCAGACAGTCAGGGGAGTGCGTTCCGTCGTGGACAAGATCTCGGTCAATCCGCCTCTGCGGCAAGACCCGGAGATTGCCAGTGACATCGAACAGGCTCTGATTTACGATCCACTCAGCGAATCGTGGAATATATCCGCCTCCGTTGAAAATGGTCATGTGACCCTTACCGGCGCTGTCGACTCCTGGGCCGCGCGGGAAGCCGTCGGTAAAATTGCCAAAGGAGTCAGAGGCGTGATCTCCCTGGAAAACAGTCTGGCCATCACCTACAACATCGACCGGAAAGATGTGGAGATGGAAGAAGAAATAGAAAGAAGACTGCACTGGGACGCCCTGGTCGACAACAGCCTCATCGAGGTGGAAGTAAAAAACGACCAAGCTTTTCTCACCGGTACCGTCGGCAGTGCTGCGGAACGAGTTCAGGCCCATAGAGACAGCTGGGTTGCAGGCATTACCGCCGTCAACAGCACCGGCCTGGAAGTCGATTGGCAGACTCGGGACCCCGAACAGAGAAAGAAAAAAAATCTTGTTCGTGACGATGCCGAGATACAAAGGGCCGTCGAGGACGCTTTTCTCTACGATCCCAGAATCAATAGGTTCGAGATCACTGTCATGGTCAAAGACGGCTGGGTGACGTTGAAGGGCACTGTGGATAATCTGCTGGCCAAACGCAGCGCTGCCCGCGATGCCAGGAACTCAGTCGGAGTCTGGCATGTCAAGAATCTTATCAAGGTGCGCCCAAGCGGTCCGGGTGACAGACTGATCGCCGATTCCGTGCGCAATGCATTTTTTATGGATCCTTATGTCGAAGGCTTTGCAATAGATGTTTCCGTCGACGGCGGTGAAGTCTATCTCTCGGGAACGGTGGACACGTATTACCAAAAGGCCCAGGCCGATTATATTGCCGCCGGTGTTGCCGGCGTCAGTAAGGTCCGTAACCGTCTGCAAGTAACAGAGAGCAAGATAATGACTTATTCCCCGTATGTCGATCCTTGGTATACCTACGACTACGACTGGTATATCTACCCCGACTACATCCCTGTTAAAACCGATGTCACCATCCGCGCAGAAATCGAAGAAGAGATATTCTGGAGTCCATTTGTCGATGGCGGCGACATTACGGTGACGGTTGACGACGGTATCGCCACGCTTACCGGAAATGTCGATTCCTATTTCGAATACAACTCCGCCGTGGAAAATGCCCTTGAAGGCGGCGCGGTAGGGGTAGACAACGAACTCGTCGTCAATGGCGAATAGTCAGGTAACAGGCTCCGGCTATTTCGCCGCAGACCAGCCGGAAAAACCGTCAGCCGCCCTGGTGCCAGGGTAAGGCTGACGGTTTCATTTCTCCGGAGCCCAAAACCCTTTCTGACCAAGAATCTTCTCAAGATTTCTGGTAAATCGGACAGCGTCGTCATGCTGCAGATGAGAGCCATCCATACAGGTAAAGTCGGAGAGTTCGGGATACTCCTCGAAATGAATGACAGAGGCATTAACAGCCTCAACCCTGCCGGCGAAAACCTGCCAGAAATGTTTTTGCG
>CAKZOA010000025.1 GCA_937132035.1 uncultured Desulfobulbaceae bacterium
AGGGGGAATCAAAATTCATTTGTATTTTTCATGAAATGTTGGGGTAAGTACTCACTCAAGGGGGAAAGGGCACCATGAGCAAGGTCAGCGAAAAGCAGCTTTCAGACGAGCAGCTGCATGAGATAATCGCCAAGGCGGATACCGGGGGGCGCCATCCCACGGGGACGGTGCCCAAACAGGTTCTCTTCTTCGTCCCCCTGGTCTGGACGCTGTTCCAGCTGTGGTACGCCTCGCCTCTGCCCTTCATATTCGATTTTTTCGTCCTCAACAACACCGAGGCCCGGGCCATTCACCTGGCCTTTGCCATCTTTCTCTCCTTCACCGCCTTTCCCACCCTGAAGTCCTCGCCCAGGGACTATATCCCTATCCAGGACTGGATCGTCGGCCTGGTGGGAGCCTTCTGCGCCGCCTATATCTTTCTCTTCTACGATCAGCTGGCCAACCGGCCGGGAGCGCCGACCACCCTGGATCTGGTGGTGGCGGTCACTGGACTTATCCTGCTGCTCGAAGCCACCCGCAGGGCCCTGGGGCCGCCCTTGATGGTGGTGGCCGCCATCTTCATCCTCTACACCTTCGGCGGCGCCCACATGCCCGATGTCATCGCCCACAAGGGGGCGAGTCTGGTCAAGGGCATGACCCACTACTGGCTGACCACCGAGGGCGTCTTTGGCGTCGCCCTGGGGGTCTCCACTTCCATGGTCTTCATGTTCGTGCTCTTCGGCTCGCTGCTGGAGGCGGCCGGGGCCGGCAACTATTTCATCCGCACCGCTTTTGCCGGACTGGGCCATCTGCGCGGCGGCCCGGCCAAGGCGGCGGTGGTCTCCTCGGCCATGACCGGCCTGGTTTCGGGCTCGTCGATCGCCAACGTCGTCACCACCGGCACCTTCACCATCCCGTTGATGAAGAAGGTGGGATTTTCGGCGGAAAAGGCCGGGGCCGTCGAGGTGGCAAGCTCCACCAACGGCCAGCTGACACCGCCGGTAATGGGCGCGGCCGCCTTTCTGATGGTCGAATACGTGGGCATCAGCTATGTCGAGGTAATCAAGCACGCCTTTCTGCCGGCGATTATCAGCTATATCGCCCTGGTCTACATCGTCCACCTGGAGGCCTGCAAGATGGGCCTGAAGGGCCTTGAGCGGCGACGGGTCAAGACCCTGGCCCAGAACCTGCTGAGCTTTGTGATCACCGTGCTGTCCCTGATCATCATCGGCGGCGCCACCTATTACGGCCTCGGCTGGATCAAGACCGTGGCCGGTGAGGCCACCTTCGGCATCGTCACCGTCCTGTTGGCCCTCGCCTACCTTTTTCTGCTGTGGATCGCCACCAAGGTGCCGGAGCTGGAGGTGACCACCGAGATAACCGAGCTGCCGCCGCTGGGGGCCACGGCCCAGGCGGGCTTCTACTTTCTGCTGCCCATCGTCGTTTTGATGTGGTGCCTCACCGTCGAGAGGCTCTCTCCCTCGCTGTCGGCCTTCTGGGCGACGGTGCTGCTTATCTTCATCGTCATCACCCAGAGGCCGCTGAAAGGCCTGTTCCGCAAGGCTCAGGGAGTTGAGTTCTCGGTGAAGAGGGGACTGTATGATCTCATCGAGGGCATGGTTTCCGGCGCCCGCAATATGATCGGCATCGGTGTGGCTACGGCGGCGGCGGGCATTATCGTCGGCACGGTGACGCTCACCGGCATCGGTCTGGTGATGACCGCCTTCGTCGAGTTCATCTCCGGCGGCAATCTGTTTTTGATCCTGCTGTTCACCGCCGTGATCAGCCTGCTGCTGGGCATGGGACTGCCGACCACGGCCAATTATATCGTCGTCTCCTCCCTGATGGCGCCGGTGATTGTCAATCTGGGAGCGGCAAACGGCCTGATCGTACCATTGATCGCCGTTCATCTCTTCGTCTTCTACTTCGGCATACTGGCAGACGACACGCCGCCGGTGGGCCTGGCCGCCTTCGCCGCCGCCGGCATCTCGGGGGGCGATCCCATCCGTACCGGTATCCAGGGGTTCGCCTACGACATCCGCACGGCCATTCTGCCCTTTATCTTCATCTTCAACAACGAGCTTCTGCTCATAGGCATCGGCACCTGGCTGCACCTGATCATCGTTGTTGCCGCCTCGGTGCTGGCCATGCTGATTTTCGCCGCCGCCACTCAGCGCTATATGCTCACCAACAACCGGTTGTGGGAGACGGCGGCTCTGCTGCTGATCGCCTTTACCCTGTTCCGGCCGGGCTTTTTCTGGGACCGTCTCTATCCGCCGCTGGCGGAGCTGCCGGCCGCCCAGATTGAGACCATCGCCGGCGAGTTGGAGCCGGGCTCGCAGCTGCGGCTGATGGTCCGGGGCCGGGATTTTCACGGCGATGAGTATGAGAAGACCCTGATGCTGCCCGTAGGCGACGAGGCCACAGGCGTGGAGCGCCTTGAAGCCATCGGTTTTACCACCCGGAACGAGGAGGGCAAGACCATCGTCGACACCGTGGGCTTTGCCTCCAGCGCCGAAAAGGCAGGCATCGATTTCGACCAGGAAATCGCAAGCATCCAGATGGATGCCGATATTCCGCCGAAACAGCTGATGTTCATCCCGGCAATACTGTTTTTTGCCCTTATCTGGTGGCTGCAGCGGGAGCGCAGCCGCCGGGAGAAGCTGCAGGCCGAAGGTGCCGCCTGAATCCTGCCGGTACCAGGGGTGCCGGCCTTTTATTCAATGGAGTACAGCATGATCGACAAGATACTGGTGCCCATCGCCTTTTCCAAACTGTCCAAGGGTATCCTTGAATACGCCGCCGGACTGGCGCAGCCGCTGGGCGCCCGACTGCTGATTGCCAACGTCGTCAACGAACGCGACCTGAAGGCGGTGGAGCGCATCGCCAGCTATGGCTACAAGGTAGACGGCGACCACTATATCGCCACCATTCAGAAGGAGCGGGCCACGCTGCTCGGCGAAATGGTCGAGGAGCTGGGCATCGGCGATGCCGACTACGACTATGCCTTTGTCGTCGGCGACCCCGCCGAGGAGTTGCTGCAGCTGGTGGTCTCAGAAAAGGCCGACATGGTGGTCATGGGCACCAAGGCCCGGGACCTGCGGCATATGTTTGCCGGCTCGGTGGCCGAACAGATGTTCCGCAAATGTCCGGTACCGGTGACCTTCTACCGCGGCGAGGAGATGGCCCGGGAGCTGGAGAAAAAGATCAGAAAGGAGATGGACAACGAATAGCCCGGCGATGTCTGAC
>CAKZOA010000026.1 GCA_937132035.1 uncultured Desulfobulbaceae bacterium
ACCGTGAAACCTTCTTCATGTATGCGGGCCAGAATCTCGCCGGCATTACCGGCGGCAAAGGCGTCGGGTTTGATTATAGCAAATGTTTTTTCCATAATTGTTCCTCCTGGTAGGTTCAATAGAAAGTGTGAGCGGCACTGTCTAGCACTCGCCGTGGAGGAAGTCAAGCTTTAAGATGCGTCGTGGCATTGGCCGCTCGCCCTGAGAATACTCAGGAATTATTAATTTCCCCAGGGTGCCGGGGCCGGCTGAGGAGCTCATCGACTTCTGCAGATATAGCCTTGACGGTCTGGGAAAGATGGGTTTCGCCTTTTTTTCTGGCCTTGCGTAAGCGGTCCCCCCAGCTGCGCAACTGACCGGTATCTATTCTTCGGATGTCGTTATGTTTCGACCACTCGGTACCAATCCGGACACCCATGTTTTCTAACAGCTGCTCGGTCAAGTGCCGCTCATCAGGCGGCAGTGCTTTGAGGATATTCTCTGATATCTCCTTCCAGCCGGAAAAAAACATCAGACCGTCCTGAAACTTCTGATACCATTCCCGCTCCTTTTGCGACAGGTTGGTAAGAATCTCTCCTGTTTCTTGAGTATGCTGTTTTTGAGAAGAGCTCATTGCCTTGGGAGATGAAGAATCGTTTTCGTTTTCAAGTGCGCTGCCGAGGGCAAGGGTGCAGTTAAGACACAGGAAAGCGACCAGGGGGAATATGAAAAAAATAACCTTCATGAAAACAAATACAGTCGATTTATCGTAATAATAATACACTCAAAATAGCGTCATGCAGCACATGCAAGGGCGCCTCTAAAATGGTTACTGATGCTGCACCATGGCCAACCGGAGAGGCCCCAGCTTATCGAGCAACCATGCCCTTTTCCGCTACCACCATAAAGACTACCTTAACCAAAAACAAATATTTCTCAAGAGAAAAGCTCCCAAAAGAAAGAGCACTGAGGCTGTAAGGATAAGAGACTGCGTCTTGAGGATATCACGGGCATGGATCTCTCTGCCACTATCACCGATATATGGTTTGTCGACAATACCGCCGAAATATGACGATGGCCCGCCCAGTCTCACCTCGAGTGCGCCCGCCACCGCCGCCTCAGGGTGTCCGGCGTTTGGGCTTGAGTGGTTGTAGCGATCACGTCTGTATATGCGAAAACTGTCTTTGCTGTTCTCTCCAAGGATGAATGCTGCAAAAACTATTACATAGGCACTGATTCGGGCTGGCAGCATATTGACAAGATCATCAAGCCGAGCCGGAGCCCAGCCAAAATCACGGTATTGGGCGTTTTTATAGCCGAACATGGAATCCATGGTGTTGATACACTTGTAGGCGAGCATTCCCACGGCAGCCATGACCACTGCCGGCAACGAAGTAAATGGTGAAAAAAGACTGGCGACAAGAGCCCAGAACAGAGGGGCGGTAATACCGTCGACCATGTTTTCGGCGACAGTTTCGACACAGGCTCTCGTCACTCCAGCACCATCGAGATTCTTGGTGTCCCTTCCAACGATGTGGCCAACGCGTACTCGTGCCTCTTCTATCTTTTCCACAGGATAAAGCGATGCATAGACCTCTCTGCTGTGCCGGAGCAGGTCCTTGATGGCAATAAGAGAATAGAGAAGTATCACGGCGAGGACGGTTTGCAGCCAGGCCACCTCGGCAGTCAGCCAGAGCAGCATGACCACGCTGCCACAGGAGACGAAAAGAACAGAGGCAACCGTCAAGATTCCGGCTATCCGCACATTGGCAATAGCCTTCCGCCACCTCCGTTCAGCGGCAGAAGCCAGCATGCCGATAAGCCTGACCGGATGCGGATACCACTGCGGATCACCGAGCATGAGATCAAGAGAAATGGCTATGAGTATATATATTTCAAGATTCATCTGCTTGTCGGAGCTCTACCGCGCCTAGTTGTCGCTCAAAGGCCAAGATGATGATAGACGGCGTTCATGTCGATGGAGTGGCGAACGATGTCTGCCAGATTATCGTAGGCCTTCTCGAGATCATAAGGTGCGGCGATTTTTCCCAGGGGAACAAGTCCAACCCGGTGTCGAAGGGTATCGATAAACCATCGGCGGAACACATCAGAGTCGAAAATGCCGTGAAGATACGCTCCCCAAATCGGCATCTCGGGGTGGTGGGTGCCGCAGGTAGAGCCGTCGCTGAACTGGAGCAGCGGCGAGACGGAACCCTTTGAGATACCGTGATGGATCTCATAGCCGAAAACGGCGAGGCCGCTATCCTTATGTCTGCCTTCCCGGCGAAGAAGCGTCTTGTCCTTTGCCAGTGAGGTGGAGATATCCAGGAGGCCGAGGCCTTCTTTGGTGTGGCCGTCTGATTCGATGAAGTAAGGATCTGCCACCGTTTTGCCGAGGATCTGATAGCCTCCGCAGATACCGACAATTTCACATCCCGTTCGGGCCCTGGCAACCACAGCCCTGCCCAGTCCTGTGGTGTTGAGATATTCAAGATCTCCCATGACATTCTTGGAGCCGGGCAAAAGTATTGCCGCCGGCTCCTTAAGATCATCAAGGGTATCGACTATCTTCAGGTAAACGTCCGGCTCTTCGAGAAACGGTTCGATATCAGTGAAGTTTGAAATATGCGGCAGATTGATGAGGGCAATTTCCACATGCTCCGACTCAGGCCTTTTTTTATGGAGTTTCCCCTGCTTGAAGGACACCGAATCTTCTTCAGGTATGTTAATATTGGGGATATGGGGGACGACTCCCAGCACCCTTTTATCGCACTGTTCGAGTAGATAGCTGTGCGCCGGGCCAAGAAGCGAGGCATCTCCTCTGAAACGATTGACGATAAAGCCTGCCACCAGCTCCCTCTCCCACTCCTCGAGCACTTCCATGGTACCAATAAAAGATGCATACACGCCACCTCTGTCGATATCGCCGACCAGCAGTACCGGGGAGTTGGCGTAACGGGCCATTTGCATATTGACAATGTCGTGATGCTTGAGATTTACCTCCCCGGGCGATCCTGCTCCTTCGAGTATGACTGCATCGTACTCGGCCGCCAGGGAATCGAAATTGCGGCAGACGATTTCTTTGGCCTGTTCTTTGTAGGCGACATACTGGTAGACGCTCATATTTCCCACCGGCCTCCCCTCGACGACCACCTGGCTGCCGACATCGGAGTTGGGTTTGAGAAGAACAGGGTTCATGCGAATATCCGGGTCCAGCCTGGAGGCCTGGGCCTGGACGACCTGTGCCCTTCCCATTTCCAGACCGTCATCGGTCACAAAGGAGTTGAGGGACATGTTCTGGGCTTTAAAAGGCGCAACCCGGATGCCGTCCTGGAGGAGGATCCGACACAGAGCGGCAACAAGAACCGACTTGCCGGCGTTGGACGAAGTTCCCTGTATCATGAGAGAATTGTGACGTTTTCTCTTCTTAACGCCAGTGGGCTTGGTGGCCACAACCTCGTGCAGGGCATCGATCAGCAGCCGGTTATCCTGTCGCCTGCGGACAGCCACCCGAAAATAGCTATCATCAAGGGCAGCGTAGTTGCTGCAAAGGCGAATGGCGATGGACTGTTTCAAAAGACCTGCAGCCACATCATGTGCACTCAGCGCCTTGACAGCGCGCACAAGGAAATAGTTTGCCCGGGACGGAAAAATCTGAAGCTGTGGAAATGTTGAAAGATGCGTGAATAATTCATCCCGCAGTTTTTGAGTAAGGTCCAGGGTTCGTCTCCTGTAGTCTTCATCGCCAAAAAGCCGGGCACCGACCGCCTGGGCAACAGCGTTTACAGTCCACGGTGGCAGTATCCTCCGCAGCTTACCGGCTATTGCCGGTGGAAACGTTCCATAGCCGAGACGCAAGCCGGGAATCGCATAGAATTTGGTCAGTGAATTAAGGGTGATGATATTTTCCCGGCGGCCGGCGACCGTTTTTCCATCTTCGACAAAATCGAGAAAAGCCTCGTCGATAATGAACCATGACCGTCGATGAGCATCGGCTAGGTCGATTATGGTCTCCGCTTCAACGACAACGCCGGTGGGGTTATTCGGCGTTGCCAGTATAACACTATCGCCGTCCCTTATGATCTGGGAGAGCGCACGAGAATCGAGACGGAAACCGTCTTCGGCGTTCAAAGGAAACAGCACGGATTCCATCCCCTGCATTTCCATGACTTTCTGATAATCGATGTAGGAAGGCACGGGAATGACGGCCCGGCCGCAGCCCATGATTCGAGGCAGGGCATAGAGGAGTTCGGTCGTTCCGTTGGCAGCAATTATCCTTTCTGCATCAAGCTGGAGATATTTGGCCGCCGCTGTAATCAGATCAAAACAATCGGGGTCGGGGTAGTGAACTAGGCGCGATATTTCACGGCTGACGGTGCGACGCAGCCATTCAGGAGGCCCAAGAGGATTGATATTGGCACTGAAATCGACTATTTCACCCTTGGCCCCATTCCGGGCGAGCAAATGAATATTCCCACCATGCCCACCGGTACCGGCTCCCTGCGACTGTTTTCGCTGCATACTTTGGTCTCACACGTTGAAGTAGATGGCACAGGCCGCTGCGGCAGCAGCCTCCGTCAGCTCACAGGCCGCCCCCAGGGTATCTCCGGTGGTGCCGCCTATGGTTCTCAGGCACCAGAGGCCAAAAAGCCAGCCGGTAGCGGCTATGGCGACTATAAGAAGAGCTGCAAGGCCTACGTTGTTCGCAGAGGCAAGCACAAAAACGAGCAGCAGCGAAAAAGAGGGCAGCGCCCATTTTGATCTCCGGTAAAACAGTGCTCCCAAGCCTCCTTCCTTCCTGGCGTACGGTAGAAATGCCATCTGCAGGACAATAGCAGATCTGCCGGCAACCGGCATGATGAGGACGGTCCAGGCAAGGCCGTGAGGCGAAATGGACAAGAGTGCTGCAAATTTAAACAGGAGGATGAAAACCAGAGCCGTTATGGCCATGGCCCCTGATCTGCTGTCGCGCATGATCGCAAGAATCTGATCTTTTGATCTTGAACTGAAAAAGCCGTCTGCTGTATCGGCCAACCCGTCCAGATGCAGAAAACCTGAAACGGCACCGAGATAGAGCAGCAGAAAAGCGGCAAGCAGAGACTGCGGCACGATATCTGAGGCAAGAACGGCTACAGCGCCCCCGGCGACACCGATAAGCAGGCCGATGAGAGGGAAAAAGCTGACGCTTTTTTGAAAAAACTGCGCGTCACTCTCCTTTTGCCAGGAGATCGGCACAATGGTCAGAAAACGGAGCCCGGCAAGAAAACTGCTGAGAATGGACTTCATCGATTCGCCCGCCTGCGGGATGGTATTTTACTTGTCTGCGCCGGCTACCGCCGCTTCCTCAAAGGTGGCCACTTCCGTGAGGATGGCAACGGCCGCCTCCACGAGGTTCATAGCCAGGGCGCCGCCGGTGCCTTCACCAAGACGCATGTTGAGGTCGAGCAACGGTTTGCCGCAGCCGAGATATTCCTGCATGGCTTTATGACCAGGCTCCACCGATTTATGAGAAAAAATAATATAGTCCCTGACAAATGGTTCGATGGCATAGGCAATCAGAGCGCCCGCTGTTGAAATGAAACCATCGACGACAACGGGCTTGCGCTGGGCGGCGGCACCGAGTATGAGGCCGGCTATGCCGCCAATTTCAAATCCACCTACCTTCGCCAGCACGTCGAGTCCCCTGCGGCGCTCCGGGTTGTTGATGGTTATTGCCCTTTCTATGATTGAGATCTTGTGTTGCAGCTGGGCGTCATCGAGCCCGGTTCCCCTGCCGGTGAGTTCGGTAACCGGTTTGCCTGTGAATACGGCGGCGATTGCGGTAGAAGGAGTGGTATTACCGATCCCCATATCACCGGTGCCGAATATGTCGACCTTGGGTGCCAGCATTTCCGCCACCTCAATACCGTATTCAACGGCCTTTGTGGCCAAAGCATGACTCATTGCCGGTCCTCTGGCAATGTTTTCGGTTCCCAGGCCGACCTTTTTATTGAGGATTTTTCCGGATTCAGCGAGAGCTCTGAGGTCGGCGTCAACACCGAGATCAACGATATACACTTCAGCGCCGGCCTGACGGGCAAGAGCGTTTATTCCGGCTCCGCCATTGACAAAATTGTAGATCATCTGCGTAGTGACCTCGCTGGGAAACTTACTGATACCCTCTGCGGTTACGCCATGATCTGCTGCCATGGTGACCACGGCTTTACGCTGAATCTGCGGATGCAGCGACTGAGTCATGCCGGCAAGTTCGATGGCGAGATCCATGAGATCACCGAGGGCCCAGTGCGGCATGGCCAATCGATCAAGTCTCTTTTTGGCCAACTCTCTGCATCCGGTGTCCTGGGGGAAAATTTTCTGTACGGTTTTTTCCAAAAAACTCATAAGCTTTTAATATGTATTTTTCAAAGTGAGCGGGATGCCGCAGCTGACGAAAATTACCTCATTGGCAGCGGCGGCGAGGCACTGATTGCATCTGCCCACCAGATCCCGGTAGAGCCTGGATTCGGCAGACTCCGGCACAATACCGGATCCGACTTCGTTTGTAACAATAAATATGGTGCCTGGATGACGTTTACACATATCTGCAAGGGAGCCGGTTCGTTTTTCCATGTACTCTTCCGTTGTCTCTCTGCCCTCTGTCGTTCGTGAAAAGAGAACATTGTTCACCCAGAGAGTAAGACAGTCGATGAGGAGGATGTCGTTTTCAAAGGTGCCTGCAACAGCTGCTTCAAGGTTGAGTTCTTCCTCAAGCGTCTGCCACCCTCTTCCCTGCCTTTGCCGTTTGTGGCGCGCGATGCGTTCATCCATTTCCGGGTCGATGACCGGGGAAGTAGCGATATACAGTCTGCTGCCCTGCAGATCCTCCGCCCTGTTCTGAGCATACATGGATTTGCCGCTCCGGCAACCGCCGGTCGTCAATATGAGATTAGCCATCTTCCCTACCTCTGTTGAGACCGGTAAGAACTGCTCCCTCACTATAAAGCTGCAGCATGGTAAGACGGGCTGTCTCGATCTTGAAATAAAGATAGTTTTCGGCAGACAGGCCGAGAAGATGACAGAGCATATGACGTATGACCCCTCCATGGGTGAGTATAAGTATATTGCCGCCCCTCTGATTCTGTAGAAGCTTGCAAAAGCTTTGCACCCGCTTGCGAAAGTGATCGATGTTTTCTCCTCTGGGAAAACCAAAATCAGCTGTGTTTCTTCCCCATTGCGCCACCAGATCGGGGGTAGAGTGGACTATTTCTTCGAAGGTCCGCCCTTCCCAGTCACCAAAATCGATTTCCCGCAGACGTTCATCGACTATACATTCTTCCTGAAACTGCAGTAGCCTGTGGGTCTGCAAACAACGCTGCATCGGGCTGCAGTAGACCGTATCAAATCCCTGGGCTGCGAGAAAGTCATGCTGGCGCTTCACTTCGGCGATACCCTCCGCTGAGAGGGCTATGTCTGTGGAACCGACATAACGATTGACGAAGGTCGTGGCGCCATGACGGAAAAGACCGATGTTCATCATCTCTGAGTGCAGACCGAGCTGGGTGAATGATTGTTCCACTGCGTACCAGATCAAACCCCATGATAATAAAGAGCATGACCTGTCTTATCAAGTATTTTCGAGGAGTGTTTGCACTATTGCCACAGGGCCATGTCGTGGCGCCGTGATCATAGAAGAAGAGGCTTGGTAGAAAAGCGACTGACGAAAGGGGACCGCCCGCTATACCACGCAATACGCTACTCAGCGTTGAGCTGCCGATAGAGTTGGAGAGCATAATCCTGGGCGCGGAGCAGTTCATCGGCTGACAACAGGCTTTCAATATAGCTGCGGGCGGCTAACGCGTCTGCATGATTCTGGGCGGCGGCCAGACTGATCCAGGCATAGGCCTTTATGATGTCTGCTTCTTTGGCACCGTTTCCAGAATAGTACATGATGCCGAGGCTGTACTGGGCCACGGCAAGACCCTGCAGCGCTGACTTTTCATACCAGAAGAAGGATTTTTCCACATTCCTTTCTCCACCCCGGCCGGTAAAATACAGAAAAGCAAGCTCACTCTGAGCCTCCCGGTCACCGTTTTCAGCAGCGAGTAGATACCATTTCATGGCCTCGCCGAGGTTTTGCGGTATGGTGGTACCAGTGAGAAAAAACTGTCCGAGTAGCTTCTGTGATTGCGGCGTACTGCTGCCCTCGACCGCGGCGCCATAGAGCAATGAAAAGGCTTTTTTTAGATCTTGCGGCGCACCGAATCCTCTATAATACATGCCTCCGGCGATATACTGTGCTTCGGTGTCGCCCTGCTCCGCAGCCTTGAGATAGAGCCTGAGCGCCCTGTTCAGATCCTTGGTGACATTTGTGCCGTAGTAATAACTCTGGGCGAGATTCTTAAGCCGCTCGGTGTACTGGCTGCCGCCGACCGAAAGCGGCAGTAAAAAGACAGCGGCCAGAACGACAACTGTCGCTGACCGCCCAAAAGGAAAGGTTCGTAACAGAAAAGGCGATATCGAAAAAGGAGTAATGGTCATTGCGAAAATGGTGCAACTGTATATATAACGAGTAAGCGCTAACAGTTGCAGAGGTTTTACCCTGCAGACGAGTTGCCGGGGGGCTCCGTCAGTCTCTGCAGATACTCCCTGGCGAATTCGAGGCTCGGGTCAAGAGTTAATGCCAGGGTAAAGAATTGCTTGGCTTCTTCGTTTTTGCCCAGCCGCGAGTAGTTGACACCAAGATTAGCATAGTCCATGGCTGAGGTTGGGTCGAGATCGACCGCTCTGGTAAAAGACTCTATCGCCTCTTTGTACATTTCCTTCTTAAAATAGCAGACTCCAAGAAGATTGTGAAGATCGGGCCGTTCATTATCCTCCAGGCAGCCGCTCTTGAGCACGGCGATTGCCTCGTCATAATAACCAAGCTTGGAAAGAGCGTTGCCCTGATAGGAAAGTATATAGGGCAGGTCTTCCTGCAAAGGCTTAAGAGCCAATGATTTTTCAAAAAAGACAAGCGACTCCTGATGGAGGCCGAGATTGAAGAGGTTTCTTCCCCGGTAAAATTCAATGAAATAGCTATCGGGTAAGAGGGTGTCCATACTGTCGAGCTTGTCTTCGACGGTATGCGGGTCATCAACGAGTTCCACCAGAAGTTTGGCGGCAAAAAGTCCTGCAGACTGCATCATCGATCGCTCACGAAAATGGGCTCCGGGAATCACGGTATAAAGAGCCGGTATTTGCAATTTTTCATGAGTGACATCTATCATGAAAACATCCAATTCGATCTTTTTTAAGGAGTTGATGCAATTTTCCACTTCCACCTTGATATCGTTGTCTGCAAGAGTGCTCATTTCGGGGACGGAGGTCGTGAGACCGGATGAAATCACATAGTCGACCTCTTCGAGGGTGAGAGGTTTCGGTAGCCCGGAAGCCACATAGTTCGAGTGTGAGTTAAAATCCCCTGCCAGTTGAGCAACTTCTGTGACTGCTCGAATGATGGCTTTTTCGGCATCGGGGGTGGTCCCGGCGGTGAAGACAATCTCACTCTTTTCCGGAAAGGTGGCAGGATCCACCGCTAGCGCTGCCACTGTACAAATACCTGTATCCAACGAGAAGTCATTGAGATAGAGTTTGATCCCATTTTTTTCGATTTTATCAAGAAGCTCTCGGGCGACCGGATCCTTGACCGTCTGCTGGTCAATAAGAGGGGTGGCCAGATGTCTATTGCTGACGAGCGAGCAGACATGACGCTCAACAATCTCGCAAATTCCCTGCAGCGCTGCTTCTTCGAAGGTGTTGCCGGCAGACGGTCCATTGAACTCATTGATGGCGTAAAACCAGGAGAAAGGAAGAAGAATCTGTCTATTCTCACTGATGTGAGTGGCCCATGTCCACTGCATGGGGATATCTGCGAGCAGCATTTTCAAAGTGGCTGTATCTGTATTGTGGTCATGCACTGAAAGTAACAGATATTCCAGGTCCAGCACAGGATAGCCCTGCGCCTGCATGGAGGCATAGTCACCGGTAAGAAAATTTGCCTGGTTGTTTTTAAAGGCAAAAAAGGAAAAGCGCTCGGCAAGTTCCATGCAGGCGGAAGCCTTGGCCTGAGCCGGAGACGCCCCTTTGCCCATCTGCTTTTTGGTGCCAATGACGCTGACGGCATCCTCTCCACAGACGCTGAAATAGACGGGAATATCGAGCCTGCCGTTGTCTATGCGTTTGACATCGCTTAGTATCTTCATATCAAGGCTGTCGAGTCTGGCATGGAATCGGGCGATGGTTTCCTCGGGGGAGAGGGCCTTGTCTTGGTCGAGAGTAAAGGTCTTGGGACACGTGTTGAAGACAATGGTATGATCTTTCATGGTGTTATATGTCTGTATTTATTGTTAATATATGTTCAGCGCAATGTGGTGCGCCTCGTTAAAGGCAAAAGTCCTCCGGCCGGAGAAAAAAGAACGGTTCTTTAGTTCCGGAGGTCCTCAAAGGAATCGGCCTGGGTTGACGGGCCACAAAAACACCATTATTTCATTGCGGTGAAGGTGTTAAGTACTGACGCCATCCGCCTGCCCCACAGACTAGCAGGGTATTTACAGAATGCTGTTCTGGAATGTTCCTCATTACGTATCAAGGTTATATCCATTCTCTGCTCGGGAAGAATATCTTCTGCCCTTTCTCCCCATTCGATTACGGTAAGACCGTCCATGAAAAAATAGTCGTCCAGTCCTATTCCCAGGACATCTTCCCCGTCCCTCAGCCGGTAGAAGTCCATGTGATAGAGAGGTAATCTTCCGGGATATTCATGGAGAATGGCAAAGGATGGGCTACCGACAAAATATCCCTCCTCAATGGGAATGCCTCGAGCGATGGCTTGTGTCAGTGTAGTTTTTCCAGATCCCAGATCACCGCCAAGACAGAGAATATCACCTTGAAGGGCAGCCTTGCCGAGGAGTTCACCAAATTGAATTGTTGCAGTAAGTGCCGGCAGTTCTATCTCGATTTTTTCCATAGCTGAAGGCAGTATTATTATTAAGGCATCAACCAGGAGCCTTATCGGAGAAAGCATTCTCTCGGAGTCTCGCTACGTTCGCGTATCGCCAAGCTCCGCAGTGTTTTCGGAAAATCAATACCGGCAAGTAACTCTATGGGTAATTATATGGCTGTGCTTGATTTTCTAAAAAGGTCATGAGCTGGGAGAAAAGTAAAATTCTCCGATACATTCCTAGAAGAAAATCAATACCAGAATCTCACTCGAAAAGAAAGGCATTAGGATGAAAAGATGTTGTTCAGGCACGAACAGGCACACTCTGCTAATCATCGAGTAAGTGCGAGCGGGTTCTATTGCGGTTGCGGTGTGGAGAGTGTATATCGGCAACGTCAGGTGGTGTCTGGAAACGGAAAAGCTCACTCGGTGCGCGTGAGCTTTTCCGTACTTCCGCCATCGTGCAGGTCAGCTGCTTTTTGCTACATTTTCCGCCTGTAGACCCTTGTCGGTTTTCGCCACTGAAAATTCGACATTTTCTCCTTCCTCAAGACTGCGAAATCCTTCACCCTGGATGGCGCTGAAATGTACGAAAACATCCGCCTCCCCGTTTGGTCTTTCCAGAAATCCATACCCCTTGCTGGCATTGAACCACTTCACCTTCCCATTCACACGTTCCGACATGCCACACCCTCCTTGTAACAACAAAAATCATCTTGCGAATCTCATTCCGGCCTTGCATAAATACAACTGAAGGCCAACTCAAATAAATATTATCAGAAGAAAAACAGCAGAGTCAAGAGGAAAAAGGGCTTTTACACACTACAACAATATCTTAAAACTCTATTCAGCGTAAGATTCTCCCCTGTCACCGGTCAGGTCGACGGCTTCTGCCACCAGCTCATCAGCAACTGAAAATAGTTATAGAATCTGGGCAAGTTTTCCGGCTGCTCGAAGGTGGTGTAATATGCCAGGCGATGAGCATCTGTGTGCCAATTGGGAACCACATAAAAACCGTACCACAATACCCTGTCAAGGGCGTTAACGGCCGCCACCAGCTGCTTCTGATTGTGGGCGTAAATAATTTTATCTACCAGCGCATCGACCACGCCAGAGCGAATACCTGCAACATTGCCGGCGCCAGGGGTAGCTGCAGCTTCAGAATGCCAGTAATTCTTTTGCTCGTTCCCCGGCGACTGGGACTGTCCAAAGACATTAACGATCATGTCAAAGTCAAAATTCTGGATCCTCTCCTTGTACAGGGCAGTGTCGAGTACCCGATAATTAGCCTTTATCCCCAGTCTTTTCAAATTATTGACATAGGGCGCCATGACCCTGCTGAAACTTGGAGAAACCAGCAGGATTTCGAAGGAAAAATGATCGCCTTGGTCGTTTACCAACCGTCCGTCACGGATATGCCAGCCGGCTTCGTTCAAGAGCTGCTTCGCCCGGCGGAGATGCTTGCGGAGGTCCCCAGGATCATCATTGACCGGCGGTTGCAACGGCGTGGTGAAGATACGCGGTGGCAGCTGATCTTTATATTCATTGAGCAAGGACAGTTCCAGTCCCTGCGGCAGCCCCTTGGCAGCCAGATATGAATTACTGAAATAGGAGTGACTGCGGGTGTACTGATTATAGAACAACGATGCGTTGGTCCATTCGAAATCAAAGGCCAGATTCATGGCTTCACGCACACGGACATCGCTGAACAGCGCTTTTCTGGTGTTCATCACAAAGCCCTGCATCCCCGCATTATTGTCGTGGGGAAACTTCCGTTTGGCGATGATATTACGCTCGAATTTACCTCCCGTCATATCGCGCGCCCACTGCTTGGCAATGTTGACATATTGAACATCGAATTCTCCGGCCTTGAAAGCCTCGACAGAAACGGTCTGATCCTTGTAGTATTTTACAGTTATTGTATCAAAATTATACATATACTTGCGGACGTTTTTCTCCTTCGCCCAATAGTCGGGGTTGCGTTTATAAACGATGGTCTTTCCCTGGACGATCTTTTCCACCGAATACGGGCCTGAGCCGACGGGAGGGACGAGTGTATCCTTGGTGCCAAAGTCATACTGGGTGTAAAACGCCTTCGAAAAAACCGGAATGGATAAGGCGATGAGGGGAAGCTCTCTGTTCTTCTTGCGAAAGACCAGTCTTACGGTATGTTTGTCCACTCTCTCGCCTTTTTCAATGTCGGAGAAATATTTGGCGTACAGAGGATGTACCTTGTCGCTTTTCATAATACCCAGAGAGAAAAGTACATCATCGGCGGTAACCTCGCTGCCATCGGAAAAGCGTGCTTTCCTGTCAACGACGATGGTCATGGATAACCAATCGTCGGCGACGACGATATCTTCGGCCACGAGACCGTAGTACGCGAAAGGTTCGTCAAGACTCGGTACCGCCAGCGACTCGAAAACCAGGCTGTCAACACCCAGAGGCGCAAGGCCTTTGAGAGTATAAGGATTCATTTTGTCAAAGCTGCCAAGATCATGCAGAACCAGTTGACCGCCCTTTCGCGCTTGAGGCGAGGCATAGTCGAAATGATCGAACGACTCCTGATATTTCAGGGAGCCGTCTATGGAAAGACCGTGAGCCGCAAGAGAAGAATTGGTGAGCCCAGCACCGGTGATCACCACGGCAACTGCTGCTCCTGTCAATGCAGAAATGAAGGATTTCATAGAGTGTCCTTTTGCTCCAGAAGAAAAAGCGATGAGGATACAGGTAATGGAAGGTTCCTCATCTGGGGTTGTAATACTAAACGGATTTGGCTTGGCAATCTTAGCATTTCTGGTGTACATTGTCAGCCCTTCTCAACCGATGCGCTTATTCCGGCAGTCGACACCGGCCACCGCCCAAGGCGGCTGCCAATTGCGCGAAGTGTATTGTAGGTTGCCAGCTCAATTACTACCTGGAGACGCTCAATGGGAAAAACCATAGCACAGAAGATTTTTGACACCCACCTTCGCGACAGTCCCTCCCCGGACAACATGGTACTCGACCTCGATGTGGTTATGTGTCACGAAATAACCACGCCCATTGCCATAATGGATCTGGTCGAAAAGAACATGGACCAGGTTTTCGATCCCACCAGAATCAAGGCGGTAATTGATCATGTTACCCCGGCCAAGGACTCGAAAACCGCAATGCAGGGGAAAATCCTCCGCGATTGGGCCAGACGTCACAACATTGTCGATTTCTTTGACATAGGGGCAAACGGAGTATGCCATGCTCTCTTTCCTGAAAAGGGCTTTATCCGGCCGGGCTACACCGTTATTATGGGAGACTCCCACACCTGTACTCACGGAGCCTTCGGCGCCTTTGCCGCCGGCGTCGGCACCACGGATCTCGAAGTCGGCATTTATAAAGGCGTCTGTTCCTTCAGGAAGCCCAAGACGATGCGCGTGATCATCGAAGGCACATTGGCGACAGGAGTAAGCGCTAAAGACGTCATTCTTCACATCATTAAGAAAATCACCGTCGGCGGTGGCACCGACAGGGTAATGGAGTTTACCGGAGAGGTTGTCGCAAACTTCACTATGGCTCAGAGAATGACGCTGTGCAACATGGCAGTGGAGGCCGGGGCCACCAGCGGCATCTGCATGCCGGACAGGATTACCGCCGAGTATCTCTGGCCTTTTATCAAAGAAGACTATTCCTCCATTGGCGAGGCCACAGCCGAATTTCATAAATGGCACTCCGACGATGACGCGGAATATGAGGAAATTCTCACCATTGATGTGACATCACTGGCACCGCAGATGACCGTTGGCTTCAAGCCCGACCAGGTTGTCGATATTGGTGAGGTCGAGGGCGACCACGTCGATCAGGTTTACATTGGTTCCTGCACCAACGGCAGAATAGAGGATCTACGCGACGCTGCCACAATTTTGCAGGGCAGGAAGCTTGCAGATACGGTTCGGGGGATTGTCACTCCGGCCACACCGGAGGTCTACAGCAAAGCTCTGGATGAAGGCATTATAAAAATCTTCATGGATGCAGGATTCTGCGTTCTCAACCCTACCTGCGGCGCCTGTCTGGGCATGAGTTCTGGCGTTCTTGCCGACGGGGAAGTCTGCGCATCGACAACCAATCGCAACTTCAACGGCCGCATGGGTAAAGGCGGCATGGTTCATCTTATGAGCCCATACTCGGCAGCGGCAGCCGCAGTTAGCGGCAAAATTACAGATCCACGTAAATTTCTTGAGTAAATAAGGACGATCTATGAAAACGTTTGGCGGTCCGGCAGTATTTCTTGACAGAAGCGACATAAATACCGATGAGATCATTCCGGCAAAGTACCTCACGGAGATCAGCAAAACCGCCCTGCAGCCTCACCTGCTTGAGGACCTCTTGATCGACGGCAGACCCTTCGCCAATGACTCCACGGCTATGCAGCAGGCCGAGGTCATCGTCTCACGCAAAAATTTCGGCTGTGGTTCTTCGCGCGAGCATGCTGTCTGGGCCTTTGAGGTAAACGATATAAATCTCATCATTGCTGAGAGTTTCGCCCGAATTTTTCGGCAGAATATGTTCAACTGCGGCATTCTCGCCGTCGAGCTTCCCGGCAGGGACATAGATGCGCTCTTTGCAATGAAAGGTGCGGTGACAATAGCTGTTGATATCGACGGAGAGGTTCTCACCGCCAGTTCTTCGGTCACGGATGATCAGATGAGATGCAGTTTTTCGCTCAACCCCTTCGACAGGGAACTCATCTCCGCCGGTGGGTGGCTGGCGTATGCCGATCAAAAATATTGATGATAAGACAGTTTTTCTGCCAGTAACCCGTCGGTGAAACACTTACCCTGGGTCTCACTGCAGACGCTTTTCGCCTATCCAGACGTTGCTGCCAGAAAATCAATGCTCAAAAGAGAACGTATATGGCTGTACTTGATTTCCTGAAAATGCCTCGATCTGAACGAAAAGGGCATACTCCGACACGCTTCTAGAGGTCATTTTCCTTGAGTTGGTCGATAAGCTCTTTCTGCTGATCGCTCAGTTCTATTGGAACCTGCACGCCAATCTTCACATATATATCGCCGCGCTCGCCCATGGGGCCATGGGGCAGCCCATGGCCTTTTATGCGCAGCTTGCCGTCACAGGGAGTTCCCGGCGGAATCTTGACATTAAAAGTCTTGCCCTCCAGTGTTTGCACCGCCACTGTCGTTCCGAGACAGGCCTCGCTGAACTTGATCTGCACCGTCATGATGAGATCCTCACCGTCACGGTCAAAGACTGTATGTGGCAGAATATCGACTTTGAGAAAGAGATCACCGGGAATACCGCCTGTCGGAGCTACACCGCCCCGGCCCTTGAGCCGCAATTTCTTCCCCGCCTCGATACCGGCGGGCACCTTCACCGAAACATTCTGTATCTCACCGTTTTTACGCAAAGAGATGTTTTTGTTGGCGCCGTTCATGACGTCGTCGAGGGTAATGGATAGTTGGTAAACCATATCCTGACCTTTTACCTGCTGTCCGCATCCTCCCGGACCGCAACCGTGCATACCGTCACCGCCCTGAGAGAACATATGGGCAAAGGGGTTGCCGCCTCCTCCCCCAGTGTTGGTGCGAAAGGTGGTTCTGGCTCCTCCTCCAAAACCAAACTGCCGGAGAATATCGTTGAGATCGAAATTCCGGAAGATATCCTCCTGGGAATATCTTCTGTGGAAATCTGTGGAGCCATAGGTGTCATACTGTTCTTTTTTTTCAGGATCGGAGAGAACTGCGTATGCCTGCGATATATCTTTGAACTTCGACTCGGCGTTTTTATCGCCTGGGTTCTTGTCAGGGTGATATTTGAGTGCGAGTTTTCGATAGGCTTTTTTGATTTCGCTGGTACTGGCAGTCTTGGAGACGCCTAACGTTTCATAATAGTCCATTTCTCGTCAATTCCAAAATGATGGAGGTTCATCGTGCAAAACACTGTTTAAAAAGGATGAATTTGAGTTTTATGGATGCACAATATGGACTGTTGCCGGCGGCGTCAACCTTTCTTTTCCCCCTCGGTTCGTAGTCGTGATAGCCAAAAACAGAGGAAGAAAATGAGGCCGGTTATGCTCTTTCTCGACCTTCAGGCGTACATGAAGCCATACTCCCTGAAGGGCAATTTCACAGTACCCTAGCGATATGATGTGTACACGGACGCCTCCCTTCTCCGGCCTGACAACGGCCCCTAGAGCCCGAAGCGGCTCTGGGGCAAACTATATGGCCAACGCCTTCAAAAGCAATAGAAATGAAGACAAAAGAGCGTATTAAAAAGGAACGTCGTCCCCCATGCCGTTGTAGCCTGGAGGTGGTTCTGGATAGGATTCCTGACCTGAGGAGCCGCCGAAACCACCGCCGCCGGACTCTCCTTTAGGGCTGAGCATTTTCATCTCCCGGGCAACGATTTCAGTGGTATACTTATCATTGCCGTCCTGATCCTGCCACTTTCTGGTCTGGATGCGGCCCTCAATATAGACCCTCGAACCTTTGTTGAGATATTCGCCGCATATTTCAGCAAGCCTTCCCCAGGCTACTATTCTGTGCCATTCGGTGTTTTCTTTCATCTGGCCGTCCTGGCCTTTCCAGCGCTCGGTGGTTGCCACCCTGAAAGTGGCCACCTGGGTACCTGACTGAGTGTAGCGTGTTTCCGGGTCGGCCCCTAAGTTGCCTATCAATATCGCTTTGTTAATCATTGAGTTCTCCTCTGTTGATGAGTGTTTTGCAGGATGTGGCTAAGACAGCAGCAAGTATATTATAGTTTACACAAAGAACAAGCGTTTTCATATTGCCGACTGCTCCATTCCAGCCGGTTCAGGCTTCCGGATATGGTACAGCCATATCTCCTTCCCGGTTTTTGCCGAATTGTGATGGTCTGGCTCTCAAGGAGAGCCGTGAGTGGCAACACTTTAGACAAGAGACAAAAAAGCATGATAAACGGGGCCACGGGTGCCATCTATGCATCAAAAACAGACGGGTTTATCCATAAAACGCCGGGCGGCAGCATCGAGCATGAAAGGAATACCTCCACGATCATCAGGAGTGAAACCAAAGACGTCGTGCCAGATCTCATCGCTTTCCATGCAGAAATAGATACAGGTATCCTCAGCTGCACGTTTGCGGATACACCGGTAAAGATGACTGTACATCTCCTCTCTGATGCTGCGGAAATATCGTAACTTCCCATCCAGTCCTGCAACGAACTCCTGTCTGAACATGGAGGATTGCGGAAAACGTTGCATACTAATAGTCTTCAGTTGTGGGAGGTAGCGCAGAGCCCCGAGAGAAATCCAGACAACCTGCTCCTTCGGCACCTGGTCAAAAAGCAGATTGACGGTTTCTTCATACCCCTTTTGCCAATTGCGATGTAATACAATGGGATCGAAATGAAAGCTGAGGCCATATCCCCATTCGGCGGCCTGTTTTGCCGCAGCAAGCCTCTGAGCCAGTGATGCCGAGCGCAATTCCTGAGCCTTCATTATAGTCTGGCTGTTGAGCGACCAGGAAAGAAGGGTTCTGTGACGATGATCTACATCTTTCAGCGTTGCGATAAATGCGCATTTGGTCTTCAATTCAAGAAGAGCGTTATCGTAACCTGCGAAGAAATCAACCAATTTTGCGGCCATGCCGGTAATGCGCTCAAGCGCCAGGGAATCGGCGAATTCACCGGTGCCGATGCGGTAGAGGCGAGAGGGATCGGATTTCAAGGCCTCATCAACCTGACGGTAGAGGTCGTCGATATTGACAAAAGCACTGAGCCACGGTTGATTGAGATAGGCCTGCAATATGCAGTAGACACAGTCCATGGGGCAGTTCATGCCGACATTGAGGACCTGGTATCGGCAGCACTGATAGGCACTGGTCCCTGGACAGGGTTTGAAAAATTCTCCTCGATTGCGGCAGAGAAAAAGATGTTTCTTGCCGGCGGCGAGTGAGTCGGCAAAACTCCCCTTTTCCTGCAGAACGGGCAGATTATCTCCAGTGGCGACTATAGATACCGGTAGATTTGCTCTCTCACATATCTCGCGAGTGTACTCCAGTGCGGCCACATCTGCGGCGACATGGATATGTTTGACATGCCGCGATGGATCCCACATATTTTCCCTCTGTGTCATGTATCCCTGCATTTCTTGTATTTTTGGGGTATGGCTAAGTATCTTCGACCTTCCTGCAAGCGCCCGTGTTTGATGCAGCCGTTGCCATAGATCCTGCATTTTCTTTGCAGCTCAGTGAACGCCAGTCGCTTTTGCTCGATACTCAGCATGCCGT
>CAKZOA010000027.1 GCA_937132035.1 uncultured Desulfobulbaceae bacterium
ACTTTCGTACAACGGTTTTCAAGACCGCCGCCTTAAACCACTCGGCCATCCCTCCGGTTTTGAGACAGGGATTTCTTAACACCTCTGGATCAGATTGTCAACAAGGGCAAGCGGACACACCATCTTTTTCTCTTCCATTATACATTTTTGTAACATATTGTGGATAATATTCCGGAATATGTTATGGTGCGCACAAGCTACAGTGGGGCTGCTGCAAGGCACGCGTTCGTTTTCACTCTATTTCCTGAAACTTTTCGTGTGCTGGAATGAAAATTTCGGCCGGTTCTCCGGCTGAGTGAGCGCATCCACTACAGTTTCGGCGGTGGTCATGCTGGTGGAACACACTGTCAATGACTTGTCAGAACCAAGAATCATTAAAGATGGACGGTAATGAAACGCAAATCAGCTATAGAAGTAGAACTCCAGGATCTTTCCTGTCTTTACAATATAACCAGAGAACTCGCGTCTTCCGGAGATATTTCCGAGTGTCTTGAAAAATCAATGGAAATACTCTCTTCCTATAAGGATATGGAAAACGGTACCGTTACCATCGTCAATCCGGTTACCGGAAAACTTGAAATTGAGGTGGCATACGGCATAACTGCAGAGGGTCGGAAGAGGGGCAAATACAAAATAGGCGAAGGTATCACCGGCAGGGTCGTGGCTACGGGTGAACCTATTATTGTTCCTCACATAGCTGAAGAGCCCCTTTTTCTTAATCGTACTCGTTCCAGGGGAGACATAAAGAATCAAAACCGTTCCTTCCTCTGTGTACCGGTTAAAGACGGAAAACAGGTTATAGGTGCTCTTTCAGTTGATAGAATCTATGAATCGGGTCTCGATGATCAGGCACACAAAGATCTGCAGTTCCTTACCGTTTTGAGCGGATTGATAGCCCAGACTACCAGGCGAATACAAATCGTCAACCGAGAGAAAGAAAAGCTCCGCATTGAAAACCTTAAACTCAAAAGAGAACTCTCAGAAAAAAACAAAATTAACGAAATTATAGGCAATTCCAGTCGAATGCAGGATGTTTACGAAATGGTGCACAGGGTTGTCGATTCGAATGCAACCGTTCTCCTCCGTGGGGAATCGGGCACTGGAAAAACACTCGTGGCCAAGGCTCTGCATTATAACAGCAAACGCAGGGAAAAACCTTTCATCGTTGTTAATTGCTCGGCCTTGCCCGAAACCCTCCTGGAAAGTGAGCTTTTTGGCCATGAAAAAGGTGCTTTTACGGGAGCGACCGAGCGAAAAACAGGACGATTCGAACAGGCAGAAGGAGGAACGCTTTTTTTGGATGAGATTGGCGAAATCAGCCATTCGGTCCAGGTCAAACTCTTAAATGTAGTACAGGAACGCTCTTTTCAAAGATTAGGCTCCTCACAGTCAATAGACTGTGACGTTCGCCTTGTGGCCGCTACCAACCGAGATCTTGAAAAAGCGGTGGCTGCAAAAAATTTTCGCGAAGATCTCTATTACAGACTTAATGTTTTTCCTGTATTTATGCCGCCTCTCAGAGAAAGGAGAACGGATATTCTCCTGCTGGCAGAATTTTTCCTTGCAAAATATACTAAGGAAAACACTAAAACTATCAGGAGAATATCTACCTCAGCAATCGATATGCTTATCCAATATCATTGGCCTGGGAACGTCCGCGAACTGCAGAATTGCATAGAACGGGCGGTACTTATCTGTGACGACGATTCTATAAAAGGCATTCATCTGCCACCTACTCTGCAGATATCCGATGAAAATTCATCAGATAAGCCTCTATCCCTCACATCGGCAGTGGAAAGATTCGAAAAAGATCTTATAATAGACGGACTGAAGAAGAATAACGGCAATCAGACGAAGACGGCAAAATATCTAGATACCAGTCTTCGCATTATCAACTACAAGATCCATCAGTACTCCATAGATCCCAAAAAGTATAAGGTATAGATGAAAATCCTCCTCCATACCTGCTGTGGGCCCTGCCTTACTTACCCGGTAGATTTTCTCCACACATCAGGCGATTGGGATATTACAGCTTTTTTCTATAATCCCAATATTCATCCCTATCAGGAGTTTAAACGCAGAATTGAAACACTTGTGTCTTTCTGTGAGCATACAGGTATTAGACTTATCGCTGACAAAGAATACGGCCTCCAGGAATTTATGCGACGGGTCGTCTTTCATGAACAAAAACGATGCAGCATCTGTTATTCGTTGCGGCTACGCTCTACCGTTGCCTATGCCAAGGCCAACGATTTCTCCTCTTTTTCAACCACCCTTCTCTACAGCCGCTATCAACGGCATGACACCATAAAGCAACTCTGTTATGCTCTGGCCGAAGAATTTGACATTCCTTTTGTGTATCATGACTTTCGAGCGGGATGGCAGCAGGGTATTGACCTGTCGATTGCCAGTGGTATGTATCGGCAGCCCTATTGCGGCTGCATATATAGTGAACAGGAAAGATATGACAACCGTTTAAAAAAACGACTCCGCAAAACGAAAAACCCCCTCATAATACAGGAATCCCATGGTAAACATCATAGTTCTGGCAACAACGAACACACATAAAGTTATAGAATTTCAAAAACTCATGGGTGATTTTCAGGTTGAAATTCGATCCCTGGCCGATTTTGGACCTCTTCCCCCGGTCATTGAAGACGGTGAAACCTTTGATGAAAATGCCTATAAAAAGGCATATCATACGGCTAAGGTTCTTGGTCTGCCGGCGATTGCAGACGATTCAGGGCTTGTTGTTGAAGTTCTGGGCGGACAGCCGGGAGTACATTCTGCCCGGTACGCCGGTTCTTCGGCAGGTGACGACGACAATGTAGATAAACTTCTCGAGGAGATGGACGGCTTCAACAATCGTACCGCTTATTTCCAATGCACCGTGTCAATAGCCGTTCCTTCCGGACCTGCCTTGACCTATGAAGCGAAATGTCCAGGAACAATAACCTCCGAGCGTAGAGGGGAGGGAGGTTTTGGCTACGATCCTGTTTTTTATCATGAGGGTCTTGGCAAAACTTTTGCCCAGGCAACCATGGAAGAAAAAAACACCGTCAGCCACCGCGGACGTGTTATGCAGGAGATAGCCAGTGAGTCAGAAAAGATACTGGAATGGTTGAAACTTCGGTTGGAGGAGGAGAAACCCGAAAAGCCCGATCATAACCAGTTTCTTGATAACGACTGGTCGAGTCAGTAGTTATTCGCTTTTCAACTCGCGGGCGAGAAGATCGTCGACGGCTGCTGTGCAATTTTTATTCTCGTAGATAATTTTATAAACCTGCTCAAGTATAGGCATCTCTATATCATAGCTTTTTGCCAGGCTATATGCCGATAATGTCGTTTTTACTCCTTCCGCCACCATAGACATTTCAGAGAGAATCTGATCTATTTTTTGGCCGCTGCCGAGCTTTAGCCCCACCCCTCTATTGCGGCTCAGATCGCCTGTACAGGTAAGTATGAGGTCCCCCATTCCACTTAAACCGGAGAAAGTAGCGGCATCAGCTCCCACATGCAGCCCCAGTCGGGTAATTTCCGCTAACCCTCTGGTTATCAATGCAGCTCGTGTGTTGTGCCCATAGCCAATACCATCACAAATACCGGCGGCTATGGCTATTATGTTTTTAAAAGCACCACTTATCTCAAGCCCTATTACATCACTGCTGGCGTAGACTCGAAAAGAAGAAGTACCGAAAATATTTTGCAGTTTCCTAACTTTGTCCGTATTTTTGCAGCCTATAGTGACAGCAGTGGGTACATATTCAGCCACTTCTCTGGCAAAAGATGGGCCCGAGAGCACGGCAAAGTGAAGGTTGTTTGTTCCTTGTCGTTCCCGTAACGCAGACTCCTCTTCCATTACCTGTGTCATGGTGAGCAGGCTGTCGTTTTCTATACCCTTTGCTGCAGAAACAATGGTCGTTCCCGCGGATACAGAATTGATAACACGTCTGAAAACCGAACGGTAAAACTGTGAAGGTACAGCCATGCACACAACTTCACATCCTTCGACACTGGTCTGCAGGTCAGCCAGTGGTGCAAGGGATTTATCAAAGGCTATTCCGGAAAGATATCGGCTGTTTTCTCTTTCATTTTTTAGCGCCTCGACATGCTGAAAACTATGAGCCCAGAGATGAACCCTATACCCTTTTCTGCTGAGAAGAACCGCAATAGCCGTTCCCCACGAGCCAGCTCCAAGTACGGCAATTTTAGTGCTCGTCAAGTTCTTCTTCCTCGTCAACAAAGGCAACAGTATCCATTGCCACTACCTTTTCATTTTCCTCGAGGTTAATAAGTTTCACGCCCTGTGTAGTTCGACCGATAAGGCGTAGATTACTCAGATTCATACGAATCATTTTACCTGAATCGGCAATAAGAATGACCTCATCGTTATCGTTCACCTGGAGGGCTCCAATTATATCTCCGTTGCGCTCACTCTGCTTGATGGCGAAAACGCCTTTGCCACCGCGTCTTTGCAGACGATATTCGCTCACCGGTGTTCTCTTTCCATACCCTTTCTCGGTAACCGTCAGAATAGAATCACCGGCAGAGGGAACTATTGCACCGACAATTTCATCATCTTTTTGTAGCCGTATACCACGAACTCCTGCAGCAATTCTTCCCATGACACGGACATCGTTTTCGTTAAAATGGATGCACATACCATTTTTGGATATAAGGAAAATGGAATCATTACCGCTAAGCACGCTGGCGGATATTATTTCGTCTCCGTCATTGATAGTAAGCGCTCGTTTCCCTTTGCGCAGAGGGCGGCTGAATTCGCTTAGCAACGTTTTTTTGACGCGACCGTAACGGGTTACCATCATTATGGTTTTCGTTTCATCTATATCACCAAAGGTGGGTATTGGTAAAATGGCGGCCACTTTTTCTCCTTCTGCGAGTTCAAGAAGATTGACAATGGCTTTGCCCCTTGCGGTCCTGCCTGCTTGAGGAAGCTGGTAGACTTTTCTCCAAAATATTTTTCCTAAATTAGTAAAGAAAAGAAATGTATCCAGGGTTGAGGCTACATAGAGATTGGATACAAAATCCTCTTCTATATTATTGACACCCCGTATACCTTTGCCGCCTCTTCGTTGCGCTCGATACAGGCTTATGGGGTTGCGCTTTATATAACCAGTGTGGGTGACTGTAACTGCCATCTCTTCAGGTGCTATGAGATCTTCGGGCAGTATTTCATCGACGGCGTCTATAATTTCAGTACGTCTCTCGTCGCCGTAGGTGTCTCTAATGGTAGTGAATTCATCCTTGATGACTTCCATAACCTTGTGCTCATTATCGAGAATATCCCTGAGTCGTTCTATCTCCTTAATAATATTTTCATAATCTTCAGCAATTTTATCACGCTCCAGACCTGTGAGTCTCTGCAGACGCATGTCGAGTATGCTCTGTGCCTGGACATCGGTGAGTTCAAAACGGTCTATCAGTTCGGCTTTGGCTATGGCAGGATTTTTCGCGGCCCGTATAAGAGCAACGACCTCATCGAGATTATTTATGGCTATATTGAGACCTTCGAGGAGGTGAGCCTTTTCCTCAGCCTTGTTGAGTTCAAAAGCGGTGCGGCGATAGACGACTGTTTTTCTGTGGAGGATGAAATATTCAAGAATCTGTTTTATGTTGAGTATTTCCGGTTTGTTATTTACTATGGCTAAGAAAATAATGCCAAATGATCTCTGTAGAGGAGTCATTTTATAGAGCTGATTGATGACAACCTCGGCTATCTCATCGCGTTTGAGATCTAAAACGATGCGTGTTCCCTGGCGATCTGATTCGTCGCGTATCTCCGAGATAGATAGCAGCTTTTTATCCTTGACCAGCTGGGCAATTTTTTCGACGAGGAGGGCTTTGTTCTGCTGGTAGGGAATTTCTGTTATGACGATTGATTCACGGTTTGTATCTTTTGCCTTCTCAATATGATTTTTGGAACGCATGGTTATAATTCCGCGTCCAGTTTCATATGCTTCACGTATTCCAGCTCGACCACATATAATTGCGCCTGTTGGAAAATCAGGGCCGGAAATAATAGAGATGAGTTCGTGAACCGTTATATTGGCATCCTCTATCATGGCTATCAAACCGTTGATAACCTCGGTTATATTATGAGGAGGGATATTGGTGGCCATGCCGACGGCTATACCTGAAGATCCGTTTATTAACAGCGTCGGTATTTTACTGGGCATCACCGAAGGCTCGGTGAGCGAATTGTCGTAATTGGAAACAAAATCAACGGTTTCTTTGTCGAGATCATCGACAATTTCACGATCAATTCTGGTCATTCTCGCTTCGGTATAGCGCATAGCCGCAGGAGAATCTCCATCGAGTGAACCAAAGTTACCCTGGCCATCGACAAGAGGATAGCGCATTGAGAAATCCTGGGCCATCCGAACGATGGTATCATAGGCGGCCGTATCTCCGTGTGGATGGTATTTACCTATGACATCACCGACTATGCGAGCAGATTTTACATAGGGTCTGTTATAAGAAACGCCTAATTCCCGCATTGCAAAGAGTGCCCGTCGATGTACTGGCTTCAATCCATCGCGGACGTCGGGCAGGGCCCTGCCTATGATGACGCTCATGGCGTAATCAAGGTAGGATTTTTTAAGTTCCTTTTCTATGGATATACCGGATCGCTTTTCTTTTTGTTTTTCTATATCGTTTGTCATGAATGAGTGGGATAAATAGATTAAGGTGATTAAATATCGAGATCAGTTACTTCAAGCGCGTGATTCTGTATAAATTCTCTCCGCGGTTCGACTTTATCACCCATGAGGGTAGTGAACATATCATCTGCTTTTTCAGCATCTTCTATTCTAACCTGTATGAGCGATCGATTTTCCGGGTTCATGGTGGTTTGCCATAATTGCTCCGGATTCATCTCACCCAAACCTTTATAGCGCTGGAGATGGCTTCCTTTGAATGATTCAGTCCTGACGGTTTCAACCATTTTTTTCCAGCTTTCGCAGAGTATTTCTCTCTCCTCGCCGCCTTTGGAAGATATTCGCAGAATAAACGAAGAGCGAAGGTACTTTTCAATATGTCTGAAAAGTTCAAGAGCAGTTCGGTACTCACGTATCAACGGTATCTCGGGTCCGAGAGTCATCATCTCCTGAACCTTGCCGCGAACGGCGACATCGACGTCGTAGCAGTCAGGACGCCAGCGGCAGGGCCGTATATTGCCAATTATCAGTTTCTCTCCATCAAGATCCTCGACCAGTTTCTCGACAAACTCCTTGTCGCCGAACTGATCGGCCGATTTGACATTATGGGAGAGGAGAAAGAACAGCATTTCCTCCCATATGCTCATTCTGTCGAGATAGTTGACTATTCGTTCATAGGTAGCAATCTTCTCCAATAACGAGACCATACCCTCGCCCTCGATGAATTCATCTTCATCACGGAGACCTATGCTCATTCTTTTACTGGCCTCGTTGAAGAGATAGGTGTTGAGGTCACCTTCCTCGAGGAAGTATTTTTCCTGCTTTCCACGACCGAGACGATAGAGCGGCGGCTGCCCTATGTAGATAAAGCCATGCTGGAGAACAGGCAGCATTTGTCTATAAAAAAATGTCAGCAACAGGGTACGTATATGGGCTCCATCAACATCGGCATCTGTCATTATGATGATCTTGTGATACCGCAGTTTTTCGACATCAAATTCATCTTTTCCTATACCGCAACCAAGGGCGCCAATAAGCTGCTTTATCTCTTCGCTGCCGAGAATTTTGTCGAATCTCGCCTTCTCTACGTTCATTATCTTACCGCGCAGCGGTAGTATGGCCTGGGTTTTTCTATCCCTTCCCTGTTTGGCCGAACCTCCGGCTGAATCACCCTCGACTATGAATATTTCACGCTTTGCCGGATCTTTTT
>CAKZOA010000028.1 GCA_937132035.1 uncultured Desulfobulbaceae bacterium
CCTCGATGCCGTCGACCTGTCGTTTTATGGACTTCATCTCAAGAGGCCTGAGACCGGCCAGAAAAACATCGGTGTTGATCCTGACCAAGGAGGTGTCGTTCATTCACCGGTCGTCGAGGTCGATATACTGAACAGGTATACTCCATCCATATTGACCTTTGGTACGGTCAACGATTTCGGCAGTTTCGTCCCCGATCAACAGTTTCTGCCATTCTGGAAGGTGTCGCCGATTGAAGAGAGGACCTTAACGGACTGAAGGATACCGGCAGGGCTGGCAGTATTTGGTTGGGCAATGTATAAAGAGAGAGGGGATCCCTCAGCCCCACTATTTCATGTATCCACCGCGTGTTTTTCATCAACCTATTGGGGGCAGGCAATACCGGCGAGAGTACAAGGCCGGTGGGAGAGCATACCATGGCACAGGATGACAGGCGCAAGCATCATCGCCGCAAAAGGCAGAGTATTATCAGTTTCCATGTCATAGGGGAGAGCGGGGAAGAAAAGGTCCAGCGGGCGACTGTGGTCGACAGCAGCGGTGGGGGATTGCGTTTTCGTACAAAGAAATCCATAGGGAAAAATACGCGCATCTACATACAACTCGATTCCGAGGAGTGGGGCGAGGAACTGACCGTACATTGTCGCAACGATGCTCTGGGGCTGGTGGAGATGATCGGTTCGGTGATGTGGTGCCTGGAGAGTCGAGAGACTCCGGGAGAGTATGAAGTGGGAACCCGTTTTCTCGGGATGGTGGAGCAATAGGCTGTGGGCGTGTTGCCAAGACGCGGGTCAGGCAGGGGCTATCGAGCGGAGTTTTGTGTAAATATTTTCATGTGGCAACCGATAGAACCATAACGACACACGGCAACCGGTAGGACTCTATGCGATCGCAGCAAAATACAAAATCACACAGGCAAGCACTTCTTTGGAGAGCAGTATCTGCAGGCTCTAATCGAGAGTGCATAAGATGGGAATTATGACTAATCTACGATATATAGCAGTTTTTCTTCTGTGTTCTGCCGTTGTGGCAGGCTGTGCTGGTCCTCAGAAGAGGGTGGTGCCGGAACCGCGGCCGTCCGCAGCCGAATCCGAACGGCCAACCTATGCAGGCATCGGCGAAAGCGAGGCGTCGGGAGCCGATCGCCGCAAGGAGGTGATTCAGCCGAAGGAGATAGAGATTCCTTACGACTATGAAGCGGAAATCGATCCGGCGAATGTACAGGGGCCATTGCCCTCAATGGATTATATCAACGACCGGATCTTCGAATATGGCAGGAAACTTGAGCGCTGGCGACAGATGGATGCGCAATCGGTGGCCCTTGAGCTGAGTCAGGAAGATACCGAGGTGATGGTGAGTTGTTTCGTTGACCTGCAGAGCGTGCTCGATGGCTACAATCAACTGCGCGCCGACATGCTGCGGCTCGATACCAGCAGTGCGCCGTTGATAATCAGCAGCGAAGAGGTTATGGAATTGCAGAAAAGCGATATCAGTTTTCTCGAGTCCATCTGTGGCAAGCTGCTCTCCCCCGAGGGCGACGAGATTGTCGACTGGGCCAATCGTGAAGCCGAAGCCGATCTGCCGCAGCTGGAAACACTGATCGAGCGTTACACAGATACCAGGGAGTACGAGGAAGTCATCCAGGTTTGGCAGAGGATCCCAGAGCAGCAGATAGACAGGGTGCACCTGCGCACAAGGATACTTTATGCCAATGCGCTCATGCTCCTGCACCAGGAAGAAAAAGCCGCTCGCATGTTTCAGCAGATAGTCGATGAAATGTCGGCTTCCGAAAAGCAAAAGACCGATCTGCTGTCGCTGCGCAGGGTACTGGCCGATCTTTATACAGCCTCTGGCAACTATGATGCAGCCAAGCGGCAGTATTTGAATATTTCAAAGGACTATCAGGAACTCGGCAGTATCGAGGAATGGTCGAAACTGCAGCTTGATTTACTGGAGAGAGGTGAAAACGATAAGCCCGAATTGCAGCGCTACTCGAGACTTCTCCGCGACTTTCTCGGGTTCATTCCCGAACGCGACGGTTTCAAGATAATATGGGAGGCGGAGGATTTTCTCCAGGAGTATCCCTACTCATCGGTGGCGACCAATGTCGAGATTTTGAAGGCGGATATGGAACGCAGGGCCAAGAGGTGGTTTGCCTCATTCTTTGCCGAGGTCGAAGCTCTGGCCGCGGAAAACCAGTACCTCGACGCCATAGCACGACTGGAGGCCATTCCGGGTGATATCATCAGCCCCGAGCAAAAGGAGCTGATCGAGGAGAAAAACGACGATCTCATCCTCGCCGAGGCGGTGGAGCGCGAAACCCGTAAAATCGAGAAAATGCAGGAGCTGCAGGAGCGGTGGAACGAGGGCATGATCCAGGTTGAAGCCGGCAATTACGATGAAGCTATTGCCATTTTTCAGACCCTGCTGCAGACGGAATACTTTGCCAAGGCGAAGGATAAGATAGAGGAACTCACTCTTCTTGCGGCCAAAACCGATAGAAGGTCCGCCGCCGACCTTTACATTCGCTACACCAAGACATCGGATATCGAGATGAAGAAGAAGCTGCTGACCGAGTCACGGCGGTTACTCACCGAGATTCTGGGAAAATATCCGGGTGTGGCCATCATCGACAAGGTTCAGGGTAATATCGAGCGTGTGGAGCAGGAAATGAACAGCCTTGATCCCATGTTGCTGCCGACAATCAGAGCTGCCGAGAGAGGGGAATCCATCGAGCAGGCGCCATTGGTTGAGAACGATTTTGCCTTTGACCGACCGCTGGAACCACAGCCGAGCGAGGCCGCAAACGTGGAGGAGCGTACCATCGTTGAATAGTGCGGTGCAGCTGAGCGGGTGGCTCGACTAAAAACGATGCCACCGCATATTTGGCATGAATGTTTCCTGTGAGGGACAATCTGTTCTCGGCCAGATGTATTCGAAAGAGTCAACGAATGCAAATAGTAATGTTTGTATACTTCAGTCTGCCAGCTCCTGAAGTTCAGCACCTCTGTCACTTCGAAGTCGGGTAATATGAGCTTGAGGGAATCAACTGACTCAAATGTATACTTGATTTTTCCTGATATGGCGGGGCCAGTCGGCCCGCGCCTTCCCGCAGTTTCTGGGTTCTCCTGTTCCGAGGTGTAGAGAGTGTTTTGCGTGGCATACCACCCACTCATCGCCGTGTGGTATCTTCCTGGCATAGTACTCCAGGACGCGAACAATTCACCGACTATGGGGGGGCACCGGCCCAACTGGTATTTGACAATCAATGAACGATAAGGGATAATTTAAGGGTATACTTATAGAAGCTGCCATAAGGCGGTTTTTCAGAGGCTGTGGAGGTTGAGATGCTGGAGTTGAGAAAATTTGTGGCACCCGAATTCATTTTTGGCGCTGGAGCTATCGATCTGGTAGGGCAATACGCCAGAAATTTCGGGGCACGCAAGGCCCTGCTGGTAAGCGATGCGGGAGTTGCGGCTACGGGGCTTACGGGAAAGATCGCTCAAATACTTGAAGAAGATGACATAGACAGCGTTCTTTTCTCGACCATTTCAGCCAACCCTCGCGCAGATGAGGTGATGAACGGTGCTGAACAGTATGTGCAGGACGGCTGCGACATTATCATAGCCGTCGGTGGAGGAAGCCCCATGGACTGTGCCAAGGGCATTGGTATTGTTACCACCAACGGCAGACATATCCTCGATTTCGAGGGAATCGATAATGTCGAGGTACCCGGTCCGCCGCTCATCTGCCTGCCGACCACAGCCGGTACAGCCGCTGATGTCTCCCAGTTCGCCATCGTAACCAATGTGCAGGAAAGGGTGAAAATCGCCATTGTCAGCAAGACCATGGTGCCGGATGTCGCCCTCATCGATCCACTGGTTACCGCAACCATGGACGGCTATCTTACAGCCTGCACCGGCATGGACGCCCTGGTGCATGCTTTTGAGGCCTATGTTTCCACGGCCAACGCCCCCATTCTCGATCTGCATGCCCTCAACGCCATAAAGCTTATCTTTGAAAATTTACCGGCGGTACTGCAAAAACCCGACGATATGGAACTCCGCGGTAAGATTGCCCTTGCCAGCCTGGAGGCAGGCCTGGCCTTTTCCAATGCCAGCCTGGGGGCCGTGCATGCCATGGCGCACAGCTGCGGCGGCCTTCTCGATATGGCCCACGGCGAATGCAATGCCATCCTGCTTGATCACATCGTCGCCTTCAACTATAAAGAGGTACCCCACCGCTATAAAAATATCGCCGAAAGCATCGGCATAGCCACGGCGCAAATGGATTCGAAAACCGTCCTCAAGGAGATACTCCTGAAGATCCGTCTGCTCAAGGAGGAAATCGGCATTGAGCCCGGTCTGGCGAAAAAGGGTGCAAGGGCTGTCGATATCTCTGAACTGGCGCGAAAAGCGATGGCTGACCCCTGTATGGTCACCAATCCGCGGGAGGCCACTGTCCGGGATATAGAGGTTTTATATGAAGAAGCTCTCTGAACAGGAGCGTCGTGACCAGCTGAGAAACAAAATCATAGGGCTTGGTGAAAAATCGATCCGCAAGAGCTACTACCCCGAGCTGCAGCAGCGGATAGCCGAACTTGAAAAAACCAATACAGAGCTGAGGCAGGAGATCGCCGTCCGTAAAAAGGCGGAAAAAACCAATGTCAGACTTGAGCAGCAGCTACAGCAGGCCATGAAGATGGAGGCCATCGGCACCCTCGCCGGAGGCATCGCTCACGACTTCAACAATATTCTCACAGCCATCATCGGCTACACCGATCTTGCCAGGCTCAATGTTGAGAAGCACTGCGGTTCTGAAAACTGTCCGCTCAGCCTCAATCTCGATCATTTGCTGGCAGCGGGCCATCGGGCGCGCGAACTGGTCAAACAGATTCTTACCTTCAGCAGACAGCAGAAACGGGAAAATGTGCCCGTGCAGCTCAGCGCCATTGTCAGAGAGGCATTGAAGCTGTTGCGCTCGACAATTCCGGCATCAATTGAAATCCGGGAGAAGTTTGTTTCCGATGAAGGCCACATCATGGCCGACCCCACCCAGATCCATCAGATCGTTATGAACCTCTGTACCAACAGCTACCATGCCATGCGGGAAAATGGCGGTATACTGGCGGTAAAACTCTACGAGACGGAGATGGATAGCGCCGATATCCGTGTCGATCGCCTGCAGTTGCGCCCGGGAACCTTTATGGTTCTGGAAATCAGTGATAGCGGCGTGGGCATGAACAGGATGGTACTCGAGAGGATCTTCGACCCCTACTTCACCACTAAGGAAGAAAGCGGCGGCACCGGCATGGGCTTAGCCGTCGTTCACGGCATCATCAGGGAGCATAACGGTCACATCAGCGTCTACAGCGAGCCGGGCGAGGGAACGACCTTCAAGGTATTTCTGCCGCAGATAATCGCCAGTGTCCAGACCCACGTCGTCAGGCAACTGGAAGAATTGCCGGCTGGTACGGAGAGAATTCTTCTGGTAGACGACGAGGAGTTCGTCCTCAATCTGGAAAAGGAGATTCTCGAGAAACTGGGCTATCAGGTGACCACCTTCCTAAACCCCCTGGAGGCGCTCGACGTCTATGATACACACATGGATGAGTTTGATCTGGTGATGACCGACATGACCATGCCGAAGATGACCGGTGCCCAGTTGGTCGCCGAAATCGTCGCAAGAAACCCGCAGGCCGCCGTGATCATTTGCACCGGTTTCAGCGAATTGATCAACGAGAGAAAGGCCAAGGCCCTTGGCGCCAGTGAATACGTGATGAAGCCCTTCGTCCTGCGCGAGATAGCAACCACGTTGAGGAAGGTGCTTGACGCAGACGCCTGAACTGCCCGCGGGTTCCTTGTTTTACTTCTCTATCGCCTTTTTCAGCTCCAGAGCCACTTTTTCCTTGGCCGCCGTCAGCGCCGTGTGACTGGCGTCCCTGGTTTTTTCGGCGATGGCGGTGGATATCACCGGTGTCAGCCGGATGCTTTTACGGCCGAGATCGGTATTGTAGAAGGCAATGAGCTGGCGTATTTCCTCTTCGTTGTAGTGTTCGCCGTAGACCGGCACCATGACCTCGTCGATGATCTGGTCGAGGTTGAATCTGGCCTGAAACAGTTCATAGAGCCTGGTGGAGCCGAAGTCCTCCAGGCCGTATTTTTCCGTTGCCCGGCTCACCTCTTCACGGTCAAGGTCCCTGGCAAGCATGACCTTGATCTCCTTTAGGAAATATGGCGAATTGAGTTTGATGGTCTCCTCCATGGTTTCAAGAGAAGCCTCGAGGTTGTTTCTGATATTCATCACCTCGACCAGTTCTTTGATGGCCTCTTTCTTCGAATCGGCCACCGCCGGAGAAATTGGCAGGAGCAGCAGGGTCAGGGAAAAAAGAATACAGCCGATGAAAAAGTTATACTTCATGTCTACCTCCTAGATTGTCACAGGTGCTGTCGAGTTGTATAATTTGCTAATATAGGGGATTCTTGACAGAGTCCGCCGGAGTGTCCGCAGATCTGCTTTGCTTCTGGACCTGTGCATTAAACCAAGGCCGGGAGCAATGTCAATACGATTGTGCGTTTTTTCATCCGTTGCTCACAGTTCTGACCCCATGCTCTTTGCCGTCGGGGTTGTCATGCGGGAAATTGCCTCTCTCAACTATTTTCAAGGAGGCGGAAATGTCCAAACTTACTGCATCGTCATCTGCTGTTTTGCTCCTGGAAGTGGAATACCTCTCAAAGCATGGGCAACATTGCGAGTATTATTACTGTCCGCAGGTCAATCTTCAGGACGATCTATTTACCGAGGAACAGCTTCAGCGTCTTTGCGGTCTCGGACCAGGTGAGTCAAAGGTTCTTGAAAGCGGCTTCCAGCCTTATATCTATGACCCGGGGGCTATCGCAAAGGTATGGCGGTCCCAGTGGCGGCCGCCGGATACCCTGGAGAAAAAAATCGAGCCACGCCTGGGACGCTGGTATCCGCAAGGTTTTATTTCAGGGCGTGGCGGTGTGTTTTCACCACCGACGGCGCCATTGCGTGTCACCGCGCTTGCTGATGAGCACATCGAAGTTGACCGCAATCATCCATTGGCGGGCAGAGAGCTTCAGGTATCCGCATATGTACAACAGGTCTGTGAGCCAGCACAACACAGGGGAGATGGCAGCACCGACTGGCTGCATACCGCGCTCTCAGGCGGGCCCGGCATGCAGATCAGCCCTGCAAATTATGCGGTAGACTATAGTGAACCCGACGGCCTGCAGCGCAAAGATGACGGCGACGATGCGCTTTTTTATACGCGTCCGCGCATGGTGAATCACCTCGATGGACAAGCCCAGCAACATCTTCACCAGTTCACAGCCGGCGTTATCGATGATGACATGAAGGTACTGGATCTGATGAGCAGCATCGAATCGCACGTAACGGCCTCGCCAGAAATACACGGCCTGGGAATGAATCATGACGAGTTGCTTGCCAATCCCAAGCTATCCCGAAGAGTCGTTCAGGATTTGAACCGTGATCCTCATCTTCCCTACGACGACGAGGAGTTTGATGTGGTTTGCTGCCATCTTTCCTTTGAGTATCTTCTCCATCCCAGACGGATCATGCAGCAATGCGCACGCGTTCTCAAGCAAGACGGCGTGGTGGTGTTGAGCTTCTCCAACAGATGGTTTCCCGGTAAGGTTACCATGCTGTGGCAGAAACTGCATGAGTACGAGCGTATCGGTTTTGTTATCGCCTGCCTGCAGGGCGCCTTCAACTCCGCACGATCCATCAGTTACCGTAACTGGCCGCGACCTGCGGATGATCCCCATTATTCCAAACTGCAGACCAGCGATCCTCTCTACATTGTCACGGCCCAAAAGGCCCCACTGTGTTGATACCGGATCATGGAAATGATGC
>CAKZOA010000029.1 GCA_937132035.1 uncultured Desulfobulbaceae bacterium
GCGCCGACGACCGCAACCCCTCCTCGAGCGCCTGCAGCGCTTCGTCGGTCAGAGCCAGGGTGAAGAACAGCAGTGGAATAAAGACGATGGCGGTGATGAGCAGGCAGGTGAGCACGGAGGCAAGACTCGGCATAAGCTTAATGGTTAACAGCAGGTAAATAGGCCGAAAGAGATTGCAGAGCAGAAAGGACAGGACGAGAATGGACCAGAACGGCCAGAGTATTTTCCCGAGGAAGAAGATGGAGACGAGGAAAACCAGCAGAAAATACTTCACCCCCATGGAACTGAGAACCGCCGGCTCGCCATCCTGAGTGGAGTGGTGGTTATCCATGGCCGGTAAAACGTGAATGGAGCGGGTTTGGAGAGAGAATTACCATTGCAATAAGGCAGGTTGCTGGAGTATCGTATACGCTTGTCCCACGGGCTTTTCCCGCGAGAACAGGCCGGATGATCTGAGTATAGTATGTCTGCCCTGTTTAGAAAAGAAAAATAAAGGCGTGTTGAGGAGAATGTTCAATGTGGCAAGATCTTGAGGTTACACTGAAAAAAGTTGAAGATGCACGGCTGAAGGAAAAACCCGACCAGAACAGTCTCGGCTTCGGTCGCTATTTCACCGACCATATGTTTATGATGAACTGGGATCGGCAAAACGGCTGGCATGACGCCCGGATTTGCCCTTTCGAGGATTTCCGCATCAGTCCCGCGGCCATGGTTTTTCATTACGGACAGGCCATCTTTGAGGGGATGAAGGCCTACCGGGGCAAGGACGATCAAATATTTCTGTTCCGTCCCAAGGACAATCTGCAGCGGATGAGTGATTCGGCCCTGCGCATGTGCATGCCCCGACTTCCGGCAGAGAAGGTGCTCAAGGGCCTCAAGGCATTGCTCTATCTCGAGCGTGACTGGGTCCCCTCTCTGTTCGGCTCGAGCCTCTACATCCGGCCGACCATGATCGCCGTTGAACCGATGCTGGGGGTACGGCCCTCTTCCAGCTACTGTTTCTTTATCATCCTTTGTCCCGTCGGTGCCTATTATCCCGAGGGATTCGAGCCGACCAGGATCTATATCTCCGACACCTATGTCAGGGCGGTCAAAGGTGGAGTGGGCCAGGCCAAGACGGCTGGTAATTACGGTGCCTCCCTGCTGGCCTCGGAAGAAGCCAAGAAGGCCGGGTGTACCCAGGTTCTCTGGCTTGACGCCTGCGAACATAAATATATTGAGGAGGTGGGCACCAGCAATATATTTTTTCTCCTCGGCGACCAGCTTATAACCCCACCGCTGGAGGGTTCTATTTTGCCCGGCATCACCCGAGACTCGGTTATGACACTGGCCCGGGAATGGGGAATCGAGGTGGTCGAGAGGCAGATCGGCATCGACGAGGTAATCGAGGCCTGTGTCAGCGGCGAGCTCAGGGAGAGCTTCGCCACGGGTACGGCTGCGGTTATATCGCCGGTGGGCGAGTTCCACTACCAAGAGACGGTGTATCCCGTCAATACCGGAGAGGCCGGGGAGCTTGCCAGGAAGTTTTTTGAGGAGATGCAGCTGCGACAGTACGGTCACCGGGAAGACGGTTACGGCTGGTCCGTTCGGGTCTGCTGAAGGCCTGCAGCTCTATTGGCATTATAGATTTTTGCACAGAAATACAAATATTTGCATTACACAAGGGGGAGGCGACAAAAAAATGTCACCTTCCCCTTGATTTTTATAAATCCAACCATATATTTTCGCCTGTCTGAAACGAGCGGCCCGTTCTCGGGCCAATTCTTACCAGGGATATCGGTGTTCGGTATCTTTGCCATATTGGAAATTATTTAGGTAGATAGGAGGAAGTAATGAAAATACGTCCATTAAATGATCGACTTTTGGTCAAAAGATTGGAGGAAGAAGCAAAAACTGCAGGTGGCATCATCATTCCTGACAGTGCTAAAGAGAAGCCGGCAGAAGGCGAGGTCGTAGCTGTGGGCCCGGGTAAGCAGAACGATTCGGGCGATCGTATTGCCCTGCAGGTAAAGGAAGGAGATCGCGTACTCTTTTCCAAATATGGTGGTACAGATGTAAAACTCGACGGCGAAGATTACCTCATCATGCGCGAAGACGATATTCTCGGCATCATCGGATAAGCATCGTGTAAAAGTGTAGAATAAGATCAAAAATCCCTCATATCTGCCCTCGCATCGCCGGGGTAGATTACCAAAGGAGAAAAGATAATGGCTGGAAAAGATATTAAATATGGTGTTAAAGCCCGGGAGTTAGTCCTTACCGGCGTAAACAAACTCGCGGACGCTGTGAAAGTTACTCTTGGACCGAAGGGACGTAATGTCCTCATGGAGAAATCCTTCGGTGCCCCGACCATCACCAAAGACGGTGTAACCGTGGCCAAAGAGATCGAACTCGAGGATAAATTCGAGAACATGGGCGCCCAGATGGTGCGCGAGGTTGCCTCCAAGACCTCCGATGTGGCCGGTGACGGTACCACCACGGCAACGGTTCTTGCTCAGTCTATCTACAAGGAAGGCGTCAAACTGGTTGCCGCTGGCGGCAACCCTATGGAAATCAAGCGCGGTATCGATGCCTCCGTCGCCGTCGTCGTTGAAGAACTGGCCAAGATTTCCACTCCCACTAAAGAGCAGAAAGAAATCGCCCAGGTCGGAACAATTTCAGCCAACAGCGACGAGACCATCGGTAAAATCATTGCCGAGGCCATGGACAAGGTCGGCAAGGAAGGCGTCATCACCGTAGAAGAGGCCAAATCCATGGATACCACCCTGGATGTGGTTGAAGGCATGCAGTTTGACCGCGGCTACCTCTCCCCCTACTTCGTCACCGATCCGGATCGCATGGAAATAGCCATGGACGATCCCTACATTCTTCTCGTGGAGAAGAAGGTTTCCAATATGAAGGATCTCCTTCCCGTGCTCGAGTCCGTAGCCAAAATGGGTAAGGGACTGTTCATTATCGCAGAAGATGTGGATGGCGAAGCGCTGGCCACCCTGGTGGTCAACAAACTGCGCGGCACCCTCAACGTCGCTGCTGTCAAGGCACCGGGCTTCGGCGACCGCCGCAAGGCCATGCTCGAAGATATCGCCGTCCTCACCGGCGGCCAGGTTATCACCGAAGATCTCGGCATCAAGCTCGAGAACGTCACCGTTAATGACCTCGGCAGCTGTAAGCGCATTGTCACCGACAAAGACAACACCACTATCGTTGATGGCGCTGGTGATTCCGAGAAACTGGCCGCCCGGGTCAAGCAGATTCGCACCCAGATCGAAGACACTACCTCCGACTACGACCGCGAGAAGCTCCAGGAGCGTCTGGCCAAGCTGATCGGTGGCGTTGCTGTTATCAATGTCGGTGCTGCCACCGAGATTGAGATGAAAGAGAAGAAGGCCCGCGTCGAAGATGCCCTCAACGCCACCCGCGCGGCGGTTGAAGAAGGCGTAGTTCCCGGCGGTGGCGTTGCCTACATCCGCTGCCTCAAGGCACTCCAGGAGCTGAATCTTGTCGGCGAGCAGGAACTTGGCAGAAACATCCTGCTCCGGGCTCTCGAGGAGCCGGTGCGTCAGATTGCCTCCAATGCCGGTCGTGAAGGCTCCGTCATCGTCGAGCACGTCAAGACACTTGACGGCCCCAACGGTTTCAACGCAGCCACCGAGGAGTACGAGGATCTGATTGCCGCAGGCGTTATCGATCCCGCCAAGGTAACCCGTACCGCACTGCAGAATGCCGCCTCCGTATCCGGCATGCTGCTGACCACCGAATGCGTCATCGCCGAGATTCCCGAGGAGAATCCGGGAGGAGGCGGCGGCATGCCGCCGATGGGCGCCGGTGGAATGGGTGGAATGGGCGGAATGGGCGGAATGATGTAATATCGCCCTGAGGCCTCAACCTGCCGCTTTAGCGGCGGGTTTTCACATATACGCAAGGAGAGTCCCGAATCGGGACTCTCCTTTGTGGTTTTAATACTGGTCGATGATGCCCCAGAAGGCCCTGATTCAGGGCTGTGGCGGAAATCGGCCACCCCGGAAAAAGATATTGACACCCATTTTGAAATAGAGTATGTATTTTGCTCTTGTCCTATGGCGATGTAGCTCAGATGGTTAGAGCATACGGCTCATATCCGTAGAGTCCGGGGTTCAATTCCCTGCATCGCCACCAACTATCCAATATTGCTACAAAAGTTCTTGTGGTGGTGTTTTTAGGCCCATCTTTATCCACACTCGTTATACACAGCGAGGTGCATATCGATGGGCTTTTCTTTTTCTGGGCGACAACCATCATACTTGTATCAGACGCCACCCGGCTATGTTTTCAGGTTGCGGATCCCTAAAGATGTTAAATCCTTTGTCGAAAAAACAGAGTTCAGGTATTCTCTTCGCACTGGTGCACTCAAAGCAGTCAGATGCAGAGCAAGATTGATATCTTCCTATATCCAGCAACTATTCACAATATGAAATACCTAGAAGAAAAATATTTGTTGCATCGAAGACAATGGATGGCCTGGGAAGATGGTTCGAAAAGAATATAGAATTTGGCTACATAGCGCCGCAGCCCTTACTTTGGTTATTGGGATCAGGTAAAAGATGGAGCAGAGCAGAACCGAACTGTCCGCCATATTGATGCCTGATTGCTCCATTCAGCTTGAGTGGGCTGATTCTCCCGTAGATGGACTGGGACATTCAAGTCAGGTACTGCAGGATGAAATCTTCACCCGTTTCACACAGGAGCCAGACAATTGGCTCTTTTTTCTGGGATGTTGTTCGGAAAATATCCCTTTGTCGCCATCGCTCACTTTCTGGCGCACATTCTCCATTCTTTTCAATAGGAAACTGAAACTCACTCCTGGCTTGGAGGAGCTACGGGGCGAGGTAGTTATCCCCTTTACTGACGAAGAACGCGGACGACTGCTTGAGTCCGCGCCTCTGATGACCGGAGGGGAATACCTCACCGCGGAAACGCTCGCGAACTTGTGGGAAGGGCTGCACGAAACCTTTTACCGGAAAATCGATGCTCATGCTGGGTTGGTCGCCGATTTCTTCAGAGAGTACAACCCGGATGTTCATCTTGCCGGTCGCATTTATTTCCACCTCGTCGAAAACAAGGATCATGAATCTCCGTTTGCTTTTCTTGCCACCTATTCCACCCGCCTGAATGAGGCAGGCGAGTCCAGGCATCTGCCTCTGAAATACGCCCTGGAGGAGTACAAAGACGACAACGAAAAACTGCTGAAGCTTTTGGTCACCGTTGATGAGGCAGCCCGGGAAAGTGAACTTGTGGCAAGCCTGCGCGACGACGGCGAGTTGTTTTACCCGTTAGCCTGGTCGTCCAGAGAGGCGTATGTCTTTCTGCAGGAAATCCCGATTTACGAAGAGGCGGGTATCCTCTGCCGTATCCCCAATTGGTGGAAGAAAAAGTCAGCCGCAGTCACTCTGCAGGTCAGCATTGGCGAAAAGCCTCCAGCCATGGTCGGCATGGACGCCCTGCTCGACTTCTCCCCCCGGCTGATGATCGGGGACACGGAAATCTCGGAAGACGAGGCCCGCCGGCTGTTGCGTGAATCAGAGGGGCTTGCCTTTCTGAAAAACAAATGGGTGGCTGTCGATCCGGAAAGACTGCGACAGACTCTGGAGGCCTTTGCAAAAGCATCGGAGTTGCATGGTGATGAGGGAATTACTCTTCTCGATGCGCTGCGACTTTCAGCAAATTCTAGAGAATTACTGGGCGATGCGGCTGCCGATATTGCCGGTGTTTCACACGGTGAGTGGCTGCGCACGGTGTTCGGGCAACTGCAGCGACCCGAGTCCACCTCCAGGGTCAAAACCAGCCGATCCTTTGCGGCCAGGCTGCGGCAGTATCAGCAGGATGGCCTCAACTGGCTTTTCTCTCTGCACAGAATGAGACTCGGCGCCTGCCTTGCAGATGACATGGGCCTTGGCAAGACCGTGCAGATTCTGGCCTTTCTCGACGCTCTCAAAACCGAGGACGGAAAAGCTAAAAAGAAAGCAGCTTCACTTCTGGTCATCCCCGCCTCTCTGCTCGCCAACTGGACCGCTGAAATTGAGAACTTTGCCCCAAAACTTTCCTTTTTTGTCGCCCACCCGGATTTCCATAAGCCGAAAAAGGTTCCAGAACTTCCGAAAGAAAGTTTTGACGGTCTGGACCTGGTCATCACCACCTATGCTTTGGCCCAGAGGTATGAATGGCTTCATGAGTATACCTGGAACTATGTCATCCTTGACGAGGCCCAGGCCATCAAAAATCCCGGTACCAAGCAGACGAAAGCGGTAAAGAACCTTGCCGCCGATGGCAGGATAATTATGACCGGTACCCCGGTGGAAAACCGGTTGTCAGACCTCTGGAGCCTGTTCGACTTTATCAACCCCGGCCTGCTTGGCAACGCAAAAGAGTTTCGAGAATTCACGAAACGGTTGGCCAGCAACCCCGAGGGTTACGCTGGCTTGCGTCGGGTGGTCAACCCGTTTATTCTCCGGCGTCTCAAGACCGACAAGTCGATCATCTCCGACCTGCCGGACAAGGTGGAGATGAAAAGCTGGGCCGCGATGAGCAAAAAGCAGACCGTTCTCTATGGCGAGGTGGTTGCCACCATCCGGGAGGCTCTAGAAAATACGGAAGGCATCCAGCGAAAAGGACTTATCCTGTCAGCGCTCATCAAGTTCAAGCAGCTCTGCAACCACCCATCGCAATATCTGGGGCTCGACAGTTATAATGAACAGGAAAGCGGTAAGTTTCAGCGGCTGCGGGAAATCTGTGAGACCATCCATGAAAAGCGGGAGCGGGTGCTGGTTTTTACCCAGTTCAAGGAGATGACCGGGCCGCTTTCCCGGTTTATGGCCACCATTTTCAACCGCGAAGGGTTGGTTCTGCATGGCAGCGTGCCGGTCGGCAAACGAAAAGAGCTGGTTGAAAAATTTCAAGGTCGCGACTATGTGCCTTTTTTTGTATTATCTCTCAAGGCGGGCGGAGTTGGCTTGAACCTTACCGCTGCCAGCCATGTCATCCACTTCGACCGCTGGTGGAACCCGGCGGTGGAGGATCAGGCCACCGATCGGGCCTTCCGTATTGGTCAAAAGAAAAATGTCATGGTCCATAAATTTCTGACCCAGGGCACCATCGAGGAAAAAATTGACCGGATGCTGGTCGAGAAGGCAAAACTTTCGGATGAGGTGGTTGCCGCTTCTGGTGAAAGGTGGCTCACCGAGATGAGTAACGAGGAGTTGTTCGAGCTGATTACATTGAAGATATAAGGAACGATGACATGAGCTGGGGATATCCAAAATACGTCACGGTTGCCGAAAAGAAGGCCAAGGCGGAGAAAAAACTGAAACAGCTCAAAAAGAAAATGCCGGGTATCGAACCGGTCATTCTCGCTGGCAGCACTCTGGCGCGGACCTGGTGGGGCAAATCCTGGAACAGGAATCTTGAGCGCTATGCCGATTACAGCAACCGCATCGACCGGGGCAAAAGCTATGTGCGCCATGGCGCCGTTCTCGACCTCAAAATCACGGGTGGCCGGGTGACCGCACTGGTTCAGGGAACCAGAGCCAAACCATATGAGGTGCTAATAAACATTGCGCCGGTGAAAAAGGCCAACTGGGACCAGATCAGAAAACAATGCCAGGGCGAGTTACGTTCGTTGCCTGATCTTGTCGCCGGCAAATTTCCCAAGGAGCTGGGCGAGATTTTTCTGGCCGAGGGCAAAGGGCTGTTCCCGACGCCGAAAGAGATCAGCTTTGACTGTTCCTGCCCGGACTGGGCCTCAATGTGCAAGCATGTGGCGGCCACCCTCTATGGTGTCGGAGCCAGGCTAGATGAAGACCCGCTGCTGTTTTTCACCCTGCGTCAGGCGGATACCGAAGAGCTGGTGAAGC
>CAKZOA010000030.1 GCA_937132035.1 uncultured Desulfobulbaceae bacterium
GGGATCAAGGGCGGCGATATGTTCATCGAGCAGCAGCACCTCCGGTTTAACCATGGTGGCCATGAGCATGGTCAGCGCCTGACGCTGGCCGCCGGAAAGCAGCCCCACTCTGTCCTGCAGCCGCCCTTCAAGCCCCAGCCCCAGCATGCTCAGCCTCTGACGGAAACCTTCGCGGTCGCGGGCCTTCACTCCTTTGGAAAGACCTCGCCGCTGTCCGCGCTTCTTGGCAAGGGCCAGATTCTGCTCAATGGTGGCCGACGGGCAGGTACCCAGCAGGGGATCCTGGAAAACCCTGGAGATGAGCTTGGCCCGTTTATACTCGGGCCAGGCGGTAACATCGCGATCGCCGATGGTGATCTTCCCGTCATCGGTGAAAAAAGTGCCGGCAATGAGGTTGAGCAGCGTTGACTTGCCGGCGCCGTTGGAGCCGATAACGGTGACGAAATCGCCATCGCCGATGCGCAGATTGAGGGTGTTGAGGGCGACGACCTCATTGATGCTGCCCCGGTGAAACATCTTGCTGCAGTTTTCCAGGACAATCATCGGGCGGCCACCTTCTTTTTGATATTGGGAGCGATGAGGGCGATGATCACCAGAACAGAGGTTATCAGGTTAAGATCGCTGGGGTTGAAACTGAAATCACCGAACTCCAGTCCCAGGGCCAGGGCGATGGCCAGCCGGTAGACCACCGATCCAAGCAGGGCGGCAACGAAGGCCCGGGCAATGGTGCTGTGCCCAAAAATGGTCTCACCAATTATTACCGAAGCCAGTCCGGCGATTATAGTGCCTATGCCCATGCCCACATCGGCGGCGCCCTGGTTTTGGGCGACAAGAGCACCGCTGAGGGCCACCAGCGCGTTTGACAGCCCCACCCCTAAAATAATGACGGCATGAGTGTTAACGCCGAGGCTGGTGATCATCTTGGGATTGTCGCCGGTGGCAAGGATGGCCATGCCAAGTTCGGTTTTCAGAAACCAGACGATAAAGGCGGTCACGCTGAAGCCAAACACGCCAAAAATAAGAATACCGGCATAGCGACCTGGAACGCCGGCGGCGATTACCACATCGAACACCGTATCGGCACCGAGCAGGGCGACGTTTGGTCCATCCATTATACGAATATTGATGGAATACAGCGCTATCATGGTCAGGATCGAGGCCAGCAGATGGAGAATCTTGAACTTGGTGTTCAGCACCGCCGTGATCATGCCGGCGACAAAACCGCCCATGAGTGCAAAAACCAGCGACAGATAGGGATTTATACCGTGGGTGATGGCAACAGCGGAAATAGAAGCGCCCAGCGGCAGACTACCGTCTACGGTCAAATCGGGAAAATCGAGAATCCTGAAGGTGAGATAGACGCCGATGACCATGATGCCATAGACCAGGCCCTGTTCAACCGCCCCCAGTGCTGCATAGACTGTCATGATATTCGGCTCTTAATTGTAAACCTTGGCCGCTCTCTCCAGAAGAGCCGGAGGAGGTTCAACACCCATTTTCCGTGAATAGAGAGTATTGATGTGCAGCTGCAGTTCCTCCTGAAACTCGACGGCCAGGGTCGCAGGTGATGCACCTTTGAGTATTTTTTCGGCCATGGCGCCGGTCTGGTAGCCGTGGCGGTAATAATCGAAGCCCATGGCCGCTGCTGCGCCCCGTTCGACGGAGTTGATGTCGGCGGCGAAAATCGGCAGTCTGTTCTGCACACCAACCTTGAGAACAGACTCCAAAGCGGAAACAATGGTATTGTCGGTGGGGATGAAGACGGCATCGACCCGACCGAGGAGACTTTTGGCGGCCTGATAGACATCAGCCGTTTTAGCAGCGGTGGCCTCCACCAGCGTAAAACCCATGTCATCGCTGAGCTCTCTGATGGTTTCCACGGTGGCCTTGGAATTGGCCTCACCGGCGTTGTACATCACTCCCAGCCTTTCAATGCCGGGAAGATATTCCAGTACCATTTCCAGATGCTTGCGCACCGGCAGAAGATCGGAGACACCGGTTATATCGCCCCCGGGCCGCTGGAGATCCTCAACCAGTCCGGCGGCAACCGGATCGGTAATAGCGGTGAAGACCAGGGGCCTTTGCAGATCCTCAGGTGCCCTCTTCAGGGCCTGGGCAGTGGCCTGGGCTGAGGGCGTGGCGATGGCCACCAGCAGATCGGCCTTTTCCCCTATCATCTGCTGGGCGATCTGGTTGGCCGTGCCCATGTTCGCCTGGGCATTGTGCACTTTGAAGTCGACAGCCACGGAATTGTCCCGCATGTAGTCCTTCATTCCCTGCAATACCGCATCCAGCGCGGGGTGTTCGACAAATTGATTGACCGAGATGACATAGCCTTCAGCATGTGCCGAAGAGGATATGACAACGGAGAAAAACAGCAGCAACGCTGCACCGAAAATCCTTTTCACTGTGTCCTCCTGCTGTAGATTACTCTCGAGATGGCGGCTGTATGCCCAAACCACCCAGCCTGTCCGCCTATGGACAGCAGACTATCATCTATCCCATTCGGCAAAAATCTTCAAGGCTGTTTTCCCTGCCAGCCAGAGTGAATGAGTAATCCAGACAGTTCAGCCGCTGCGAAAAACCGTTTTTACCGGAAATGGATCCGCCCCTCAGAACTGGTTTCTCATCTGGCGGATGGCGGCGAATACGGAAACGGGGTCATCCGCGAAGGCCCCTTTGGAGACCGCGGTGTTTTTAACGCCAGGTGCTCCGGTACGCAGAAAAGGGTTGGTCTTTTTTTCCAGGGAGATGGTGGTGGGCGTCGACACACCACCCGCCAGTTCGAGCTCCCCCCGACGTTTTTCGATTTCCGGGTTGTCAGACTCGACCAGGGTGGCAAACTCCAGGTTCTTGCGGGTATACTCATGACCGAAATACAACATGGTCGCCTCAGGAAGTGGGGCTATTTTGTCCATGAGCGACGAGTACATCTGGGCGGCATCGCCCTCGAACAGTCTACCGCAGCCGGCGCCGAAAAGGGTGTCGCCGACAAAAAGAGCATCGCCAAAGAGATAACAGATGCTGCCGTGGGTATGTCCAGGTGTATGCAGTACCTTGCCGAATTGTTCTCCAAAGCCGACTTCGTCACCGTCCTCGACCGGCGTGGTCGCCGCCTTGATACGCCCGACATCGGTGCGGTGGCAAACCACTTCAGCCTCGGGGAAGACCCGGAGAAGTGCATCGATATCACCCGTGTGGTCATGATGATGGTGGGTGCAGAAAATCGCGGTAAGCGAGTATTTCTCCGCCTCGAGCTTTTTCAGCAGCGACTGCGCCTCCGTCGGATCGACAACGGCTGCCTTTTGGGATGTCTTACAGAAAAGAAGATAGCTGTAATTGTCAACAGAACAGGGAACAACATCGATTTTCATAATCACTTTCCCTCCGTGTATTTATCTCCACCCGACTCCCCCTGAAACTCAGCCTATCGAATGCTGATGAGGCAGGGATGCTTCTTTCTCGGGTGTCTGCAGCCAGCAAGCCTGCAGACACGTCCTCAAGATAGGGTTTAAGGCATCCCGGGAAAAGAGCATCCCAATCCTTGAAGGAGGTGTTAAGCAATAGGGGCAATCAGATATCTCAAAAAACCTCGCTTTTCGGCAGCAGACTGCAACACAGCCAGATCGATCCAAGCATGCCGCCGCTTTCCATGGTATAGTAATCAAAAAACCGCATGCCTGCAGGAAGTGTTCGAACATCTCTACGAATCCGCTTACTGCTTGGATGGCAGCAACGTACCTTTTATGCAGATACAATACTTCCTTTTTCACAAGAATAAAGTGGTCGCCCACACCGGCGTCTCCATGCCGCAACCCTACTCACACCTGGAGAAAAAGCAGCTGTGCCGTTCTCTTGAAGCTGCCCCCACCTGTGAAATTGCCATGACCCAGACCACCTTTGCAGTCGAGCTCGATGTAGACTCTGAGCTGCCACGGGGGTATGAGCTTCTCTCGCTGAGGAGTCTTTTCTCCCTGGTGGGTGAACATCACTTCCGAGAGTGGGGTAAAGCCGCGCACCTCCTGCACTGGTGGCGCCGCCACAGATTCTGCGGCAGTTGCGGAGCTACAACCGTCGATCATCCTTTGGAACAGGCTCTGATCTGTGACGATTGCGGGATCTCCTATTACCCCGATATTGCTCCCTGCATCATTGTGCTCGTGCACAGACCCCAGGAAATTCTGCTGGCCCGTTCGCCGCGTTTCCGCACAAATATGTACAGCACCCTGGCAGGTTTTATCGAAGCGGGAGAAACGGCGGAAGAGGCTCTTCACCGTGAGGTCCATGAAGAGGTAGGTGTTCGGGTAGAAGATATACGCTACTTCAAAAGCCAGCCCTGGCCCTTTCCCGGCCAGCTTATGCTGGGCTTTTTCGCTCGCCATCTCTCAGGCGATATCGATATCGACCAGGTAGAAATCAGCGATGCCGGCTGGTACAGTTTCGACAGGCTGCCGGAGATTCCCGATGCCGGCACCATCGCCGGCCAGCTTATTCGTCAGCACATCCTCGCCTGCACCGGCTGAGAAACGGCGGTAATGGAGGACAAAAGCCGACAGGAGAGTCTCAGACGCCACTCGATCCCACTCTTTTGTGAGCTTCATTCCGCCGATTCAGGTTTTTATTTCCAGCCGGGCTGATTACCGCACGGCCCCATGCCTTGACCTCGGCCGCTGCCCCTGCCGTGAAAACCCTGCATACCCATGCCCATACCTGCTCCCATCATAGGCATGCCCGCCTCCTGAGCCTTGCTTTGCATTTCACTGCGCAGATCAAAGAGTTCTCCTTCAACCTTGGCAACGGCTGCGGCATCAGGGGTCTGAGCCCGCATCAAGGCCCTTTTTTCGGCACGCTTCATGGCTATCTCCTTGCGTAACTCGACCGTAGCCTCTCTGAAGGCACCCACTTTTGCCTGGGTTGCCTCATCAAGCATCTGATAGTTCTGGCAGGGAGAACCGCCCATACCCTGGCCGCCTCCCCAGCCTCTGGCTGAGACCTGTTGCAGGCCGGTGAAGATAAGCGCTGCTGTAACGGCCGCGATGAGTAGCATATTTTTCGTTTTCATGTCCATCTCCTTTTTTTGGTGGTTGCTTGTTTGTATACCAGTTTTGTACAGTTGGAGAGGAGGTGCATCAAACACCGCCTCAGGCTCGTTACCTTTCTACAAGCAAGAGACGTGCCAGCTAGCAGAAACACGCAATATGACTGATATGCTTTACTAATATTCCAAAAAGGCCGGTACCACCGTTTTCCAGGCATCGAATTCCGGGTAAACTCTACCCACCTGGAAACTGGGGGTGGATACATATTACCGGAGACGGACACTGGATGCCCGCTGCGGAGACAGACACAATCCCTGATGGAGGAGACGGGAAAAACAATGGACGACAACAGCAGCAGCAGTAAACGGATACGGAAGAAGGTGATTCCCTGGTGGGGATATTTGCTTATGGCCTTACTTTCTTATAGTCTTCTACGATTCGGGCCAGCGGCTCTATTCGGCGATCCAGCGGGGCCCTTTCGGGCTCTTGCCGGCAAGGCGGCCCCCATTGTCGCCATCGGCTTTCTCCTGCTTGCGGCAAACGGCCTCTACGCCAACGATCCACCGCAGAAAAAAAGCCGAAACGACGATGCCCCCAACGATTGAAGACACTGTCTCAAATGCATAACCGCCAACTGCCACACATTTTTGGCAGATACAGCTCAGTAAATCTTCCTCTTCCTGAAACTCGAACCGATGACGTCGAAGCTGTTCTCGACGATAAAAAGGGCGTGTTCGTCAATAGAGAAAACCGTCTCCTCGAGCCTCTTCAACTGGATATTGTTGGTTATGGCCATCAATATCTGCTTCTCTTTGCCGGAATAGGCGCCTTTGCCCTGGATAAATGTGGCGCCCAGCTGCATCTCTTCGGTGACCACCGCGGCAATCTCGCTGCTGTGATCGGAGATAACATAGACCACTTTCCGCTGGTTAAAGAAAGTGAGAAAATAATCCAGCGCTCTAGAGGATATGAAAACCAACAGGATGGAGGCGACAAAGACATCGGCACTGTGTTCTGCCAAAACAAAGGCGAAGAGTATGCAGTTAAAGAACATAAAGAACTTGCCGACGCCGATATTGTAGTATTTGTTGAGAATGATCGCCACAATATCAAGGCCTCCGGATGAGCCGACGGAGCGGAGAATGATGCCGCCCCCGGCTCCGACAATGAAGCCACCGGCAATGGCGGCATAGATCTGTTCTTGAATGCCGAGATCGACAACGAGAATCTCCGAAAGAATAGTTATTATGGTGGCCGTATACACTGAATAGAGGACAAAGCGCCGGCTTACCAGAAACCAGCCAAGCACGCTGAGAGGAATATTGATGACAAAAAACCAAAGTCCCGGCGTCAGCCACCCGGTTTTCTGAAACACCAGCAGACTGGCCCCATACAATCCACCGGGGATGAAACTGTGATGAACAACAATACCATTTATGCCTATCATAAAAATAACCGACCCCACGGTAAGAAGCATAAGATTCCAGCCGAGGGAATACCGATAACTCTTTTTCTGTGTGGTCAGTGTTTTTACTTCACGCATTGTGCCCTGTATCATCCAGGCCCCCGCAGTGTTATGTGAAATTCTAACTTTTTTCGTCTTCAGCCGTCTTACCGCCTGGAACGCTCTATCACCCCAGCCTGCAGCACCGAGGAAACCGGCAATTCGGCCTCTGACTACAAACGGTGCATTACCTTAATCACTGACCGCCACCTGCCAAGGAGTATATCGACGAATAATGTTTTTTTCTCAGATACGAATGTTTTCAGCAAATCGGCACAACAGAGTACCGAAGAGTGCCAGCGATCATCTCTTTAAACACCGCAGAAAGGGGAAGGGGCTTTTCTCCAAACGGTTCAATGCGTTGTCTGCAGAAGCAGGTATCTCCTACCCTCTCCCTGGGGGGCTGCCGCCAAGCTCCCATTGACCCGGCCAGCGCGCAAATATGGGCAGACAGACACTGATAGAATCAACCGGAAACATACTCTTCGACTGGCAGCACAATTTCGCAGTGCTATTCAAAACGGACGGTGGTATTGACCAGTACCCCCGAGGTCAGGTCTTTTTCTCTGTTGCGGTATTCGACGATCACATCCGTGGCCGTATCCTCGCCGAGACCGAATAAAAGCGTGTGACTGGAATCGGAACAGAGTTGCCCCCCCACCAGGTAGGGCTTTTTCAGAGTTTTTCCGGAGAGGGTGTAAACGCTGATTACCGCCGCCAGCGATTCAGAGGTATCGGCCAGTTCGACCTTGAGATAATTCCCCCCCTCGGAGGCACTCAGAAAGACTTCGGTCCTGCCGCCCACGTTGAGGTAGACGATATCCGGCCTGCCGTCGTCGTTGAAATCGGCGGCCAGGGGAGTGACGCCGAAACCGGTGTTGCTGATGCCGGTTTCGGCTCCTGCTTCGGCAAAGAATCCTTCGCTGTTTTGCAGAAAGACACGGCCGGAGAGCCGGAAGTACTCGATTAGATGGGGCGGCCAGTAGGGATGGTTCTGTGAGACCACCAGATCCTGAAGTCCATCGCTGTTGAGATCGACAAAAAGCGCGCCGCGAGCAAGTTCATACCCTGCAAGACGGGCGCGATCCCCATCCTTGCGAAAACTGAAAGAGCCGCTGTTCTGCATGAGCACCCATTTCGCATAGCTATGGACGGGTCCGCCTCGGAAGTGGTCGGCCAGCCATCGGGGCAGGGTCGACCCGCTATTGGTGAGGAGAAAGTCAATCCTGTCGTCGTCGTTGTAATCACCGCTGGCAAAGCCGCCGAAATCGCCGCGGAGCGAGTTGTGATAATGAGGCTTATTTTCAAAAAGCAGATCTCCCATATTTCGCCAGGTACTGAGACCACCGCCGGTATGGAGAACCACCAGATCCTGGAGGAAATCATCGTCGAGGTCGACGAACATCGCCTGGAATGCCTCGTCTATGTTGTGGAGTCCGGCTCCTTCGGTGAGATCGGTAAACGATCCGTCCCCGTTATTGATGTAAAGGCGGGGGCTCATGGAAAAACTGTTTCCGCTCGGGCCGAGCCAGCCGGGCCATGATGGTGTCTTGACAATGGGGAGGAAAAAATCGAAATGACCATCATCATTGAGATCGGCGATAGAGACCGCCAGAGGAACGCCGCCCGCAGGAAGATCGACGGCGATTTCTTCCATTTCAAATGTACCGCCGAGATTGCGGTAGAGCCAGACGCCCTTTTCCCGGGAGACGATGAGGTCCTCAAAGCCATTGCTGTCGACATCGAGAACGGCAGCGCCCAGCGTCGGCCCATCTCCTAGTTTGACGAAACCGGCCTGTTCGGCAACATTGATGAAACTATCTTCGGCGAAGACAAAGAGGCCGTCGGCTT
>CAKZOA010000031.1 GCA_937132035.1 uncultured Desulfobulbaceae bacterium
AGGACTGCCCGCCATCGTCACCATCGCTCTGGCAATAGGAGTACGTCGCATGGCGGCACGCCATGCCATTATCCGCAAGCTTCCCTCCGTGGAAACCCTTGGCAGCACGACGATCATCTGCAGTGACAAAACCGGAACGCTGACCCGCAATGAAATGACCGTCCGCCGTATAATAACCGGCCGCGACGGCTATGAGGTGGAAGGTGTCGGCTATGATAAACAGGGCAGTATCGGCAGCGTATCCAGTCAGGAAACGGACGAGGAACTGCTGAGCGCGCTGCGTAATGGAATTCTCTGCAGCGATGCCCGCCTTGTTGAAAAAGAGGGACAGCGATCCGTTGAAGGCGATCCCACCGAGGGAGCATTGATCGTCGCCGGCGAAAAAGCGGGACTCGTTCCCGATAAACTGCAGGAAAAATACCGCCGGCTGGACGCCGTGCCCTTTGATTCCGAGCGCAAGTACATGGCTACGCTTCATGAAGATAAGGAGAATGGGCCCTTCGTGGTCCTCAAAGGCGCCCCGGAGGTGGTTGTGGACCGCTGCACCTTCACCGGCTCCAGCAGCCGCGAGGACATTCTCCAACAGGTTGATCAACTGGCCGGGGAGGGCATGCGGGTGCTCGGCGTGGCCCAGCGTGATGCAGACGAGACATCCTCGAGTATTGAGGAAAATGATGTCGACTTGGGCGGCTTCCGTTTTCTGGCGCTCTTCGGCATCATCGATCCGCCGCGGCCCGAGGCCATCGACTCGATAGCCCGGTGTCACAAGGCGGGAATCAAGGTCAAGATGATAACCGGCGACCACGCTGCCACGGCCGAAGCCGTGGGCAGGGAACTCGGGCTGCATACGGGGGGTTCCGCCATCGAAGGAAGTCGACTGGCAGCCATGAGCGATGACGAACTGTGGCAGGCAGCGCGCCGGAGTAATGTCTTTGCCAGGGTTTCTCCGGAGAGCAAACTGAAACTCGTCAGGGCGCTGCAGCATGAACGACAGGAAGGCCGGGCCGAAGTGGTGGCCATGACCGGTGACGGCGTCAACGACGCACCCGCACTCAAACAGGCCAATATCGGCGTTGCCATGGGCATCACGGGCACCTCCGCCTCACAGGAAGCTTCCGATCTGGTGCTCATGGACGACAACTTCGCCACCATTGCCGCCGCTGTGGAGGAGGGGCGCAGGGTGTATGACAATCTGGTGAAATCGATTGCCTTTGTCCTGCCGACAAATCTCGCCCTGGCCCTGATACTGGTGTACGCCATCCTCTTCTTTCCCTTCGAGGCGGACCGGCAATCGCTGCTCCTGCCAGTCAAGCCGACCCAGTTGCTCTGGATCAACCTGGTGGCCGCCGTGGCTCTTGCCTTGCCCCTGGCCTTCGAAGCAAAAGAACCGAACATTATGAAACGACCGCCGCGAGACCCGGAGGCCCCGGTTTTCAGCCCGTTTCTTATCCTGCGCACCATTCTGGCGGCCTGTCTGATTTCAGCTTTCGCCCTGTTCCTCTTTTCCTGGCATTACGACAGGCAAATGGCTGCGGGCATCGAACCCACCCTGGCGCTGCGGGAGTCACAGACACTGGCCGTGACCACGGTGGTCCTGGCACAGATCTTCTATCTTTTGAACTGCCGCTCTCTTTCCGGCTCGATTCTGCGCATCGGCCTCTTCTCCAACTGGCTTCTCTATGCCGGAATCGCTGCGGTTCTGGCCCTGCAGGCACTCTTTATATATGCGCCGTTCATGCAGACAGTCTTTGCCAGTCGGCCGCTCAGCGTCAAAGAACTGCTTATAGCCGCCGGGGTGGCAGTGCTGATCATGCCCGTCATCGGATTGGAGAAGTGGATCAGGGCGCGCATGAAGGCCTCCTGACACTGGTAAAAAATGAGCGTTGCGCCGGCAGTGAGGGCAAACAAACGCAGGACCTGCCGGAAGCAACCAGGCCCGCGCCAGAACTGCTGGCATGAATCGAGGCCGGGCAGAGCTCAAGCAGTTCTTCGGCGCGGCCAACCTGCTCGTCGGGCCCGCACCGAGACAGATCGACCACCAGACTCGAGGTCGTCGGCCACAAGAAGTGGGACAAATCCTCGGAAGGAATCCATAGCCACAGCCTGGAAGTATTTCGCTTTCAAGTCCGCCATACCTTCCGCTCTTCAGGGGATTTCCTCCTTTGCAATATATCAGCTTTCTGCGAGGAGTCATTTGGATAAAAAAAATTATATCTCTTCCGTGCCCTTTTGACCTGAAGCGGCCCCTTCTTCGGGAAGCAGCAGAGGCGGCGGTTTCTCACCTTCGGCAACAAAAACCAGCGCCGCCGAATTCATACAGTACCGCTGGCCGGTGGGCGGGGGACCATCATCAAAGACATGGCCGATATGCGAGCCGCTCAGCGAATCCACTACCTCTATACGGTTTGAGAACAAGCCTCTGTCCCAGACATAAGCTATGGCCAGAGGATGGATTGGCCTGGTGAAGCTCGGCCAGCCGGTTTTCGAATCGAACTTGTCCTCGGAGCGGAACAGGGGCTGTCCCGTGGCGGCGGAATAATAGATGCCTTCCCGTTTATTGTCGTGGAGGGGATTGTCGAAGGGCGGCTCCGTCCCTTCTTCGCGAAGGATTTGAAACTGCTCATCGGTCAGCAGTCTCCGCCACTGGTTCGCGGAAAGGCTGACGGGCCAGTCGATGTTTTCCTCATCCTCATGGATGATATAATTTTCCGGCATGTACTCGCCTATTTTTAACGTGAGCGGACGATCACCCACTTTTACCCCGGCAACCCTCGCTTCCACACGTTCCCGGGCCTCCTGCCAATTCGAAACGGGAACCTGCCTGGCCCCCTCGATATTCATTTCCGCCTTTTTCAGGGCTGCGGCAGCGCTGCCAAGGTTCGCCTGGTCCCTGGTGCAGCCGGCCGATGGCAGAAAAACCAGGAACAGTGACAGCAGAATTCCCGTCATGATGGCCCATTGTGGCAAAAGGAAACGTGGAGAAAGTATCGGTGTCAATTTTGCTATCAAAATCCGTCGAGTGATCGGAGAATATTTCACAGAGGCTTCTGAGGTGTTGCTGTTTATCGGTCATAGGGGCACACCAACTTTTGGCTGATACATTGTTTTTCTCAAATACCTATTGATTCCGAATGGTGGTTCGAGAGTTGTAGCTGCACACTTCTTACGGAGAGTGTCTACGTGCATTATTCAATACTATTTCAATGATGCGAATGAAGGCAAGGGAGGACCCAGTTGCCAGTCGGTAGTGTGCAGAAGTATGCACACCGCAGGCTGGTTGAAAAACGTTGATCATCACCTTCGATCGATCTATGAGATATCGGTCTGAAATATGGACATCAGTTGTAAACCTTGATAGGCTGGTGCCACAGTTATATCCAAATTCCATCATCAACTAATTAATTCCAATGAAAAAACTCTTCGTCTTCATCATTGTCATTGTGCTGATGTTCTTGTTCAGAGATCAGCTTAACCCGTATTGGATAACGCTGTATTCACATATCAAACAGGATGAGCCAATGGGCTGGCTGGCCCAGCGCAGTGATAGCCTCTATCGAGATTTGCCAGAAATGAATTTTGAGACAGCTGTTTTTTCACTCGAGGACTTCGAAGCAGAGATTACTGAAGGTCTTGCCAATATCGATGAAATGGATGTGGGTGAAGATCAACGAAAAAGATACCACCGGAACCTGATCTGCGAGCTGGCTGTGGTATATAAGAAAATGGCCATGTCCCATATGAGCAAAGGAAACGATGATCTGTATATCAAATACACGCGGAAATCACGCGACACACTGGCTCAATGTGCCGACTTGAGTGAGTCTTAATTCTCGATCATTGTTCAATCCGCCTGTGCAGCAAATAAGGGGTCAAACTCGGCCTGCGAGAGGGATACTCTTTTCCCGGTACGCCGTGAAGCCATCCCTGGGGTTCGACTGTAGCCGTCCAGGCTGCTGAGGCCCGTGAAAAGTGCATCCCTGTCTCCCCATAATTGGCTAGGCCGAGTTTCATGGGTAATCAGGAAAATGTGTCTTTTTCCGTAGCAGTTGGTTGTCTGTAAAAGGCCACCCTGAAATGATACGTCATCTGTTTGCGGGATGATTTTTTTCCCTCTAATAAAAGAAGGCAGCATGTTGAAATAGTGACAAAATTTGTCTTTTAAGAGGTTTGTCTCACAATATCAAGGCAATATCTTGTTGCAATTTCGTAATCAAGAGTTATAAGGACGGTTAGGGGGGAAGCGTAACACATTTCACCAATAGCCAAGGAAAGAATATATGTTTTATGAGAAGTATTTTTTTTGGGCGGTGCTGGCCTTCGTCGCCTTGAATATCCTTTTGCCGTTAGCAGCTTTTCTTTTCTGGGTGGTGATAAGGATACCCGGTCCGGTGACACGTTTTGTGCAAAATCGTCTCAGTCGATGATCTGGGG
>CAKZOA010000032.1 GCA_937132035.1 uncultured Desulfobulbaceae bacterium
GGCCATGGATAAGAATCTGGCCAAGGAACTTTACAGGCTGCACGGCCTGCCGGTGGCCGACTGGCGCATTGTAGCCGATCGGGATGACGACTGTTCTCCCTCGGAACTGGTGTCGACTTTGGGATTGCCCCTGGTGGTCAAGCCGGTGTGCGACGGCTCGAGTCTGGGCATGACCATCGTCAAAGATGAAAAAGACCTGCAAGAGGCTATGCACAAAGCCCTCGTTCATGGCGGCAGGGCCATGGTCGAGCGGTTTGTCGTCGGCCGGGAGATAACCGTGGGTGTCATAGGCAACGATGATCCGGTTGCCTTGCCTCTGGTGGAGATTATTCCAGGCGAGGATTTCGAATTCTTCGATTACGATGCCAAATATAAACCGGGGGCCACCCGCGAAATCTGCCCCGCCGAGGTCGATGCAGACATCACCCGCAGGGCTCAGGAGTATGGAGTAGCCGCCCACAAGGCCCTGCAGCTGCGAGGCTATTCGCGTACGGACATGATGCTTGCCGAATCGGGCGAACTCTTCCTGCTCGAGACCAATACCATCCCCGGCATGACGCCCACCAGCCTCTATCCCCAGGCAGCGGCTGCATATGGTCTTGATTTCAGCGCCCTGCTGGAAAAACTCATCGATCTAGGGCTGGAAGGAAGAAAATAGAGCAGCTTACTCCGCTTCCTGACCGGTATCGGCCCTTTCCGCTACGGCGATTTCCTCTTCGTCCGGAGCGATGATATTGGCGGCCACCGGCGAGCTTGATTTGAGAAGGACGAAATCGCTGTTGTCCTCCGGCTCGACCACGGTTATGATTTTTTGGCTACGCAGGAACAAGGTCAACAGGGCGTAGCTGCCGCCGACAAGGCTACAGAAGGCGAAGAGACCGTAGGCCGAGCCGAGGCTGGCCATGACCATTGAGGCCAGCAGCGGGCCTGCGGTGGCGCCGGTGCCGTAGGAGAACAGCAGCACCGAGCTTACGGCGACGATGTCCCCGGGTTCGAAGATATCATGGGCACGGGCTACGGCGACGGGGTAGAGGGTGAAGGTCATGCCGCCGAAAACGGCCATGAGCACCAGCAGTACACCGTAGGAGGTGGCGGCGAAGAAGAAGATGACGATGCCCAGGACCATCACCATGAATCCCAGAAAAATGAGGACGTAGGTCCGGTCGCACCTGTCGGAGACGGTGCCGATTGGCCATTGCAGGGCCATGCCTCCAAAAATTGTTGCCGTCATCACCGTGGTCAGCTGCGGGACGCTTAGGCCGATCTGATGACAGAAGACCGGGCCTATGGCATAAAAGGCACTGCTCAACAGGCCGGCGCAGACGCAGCCCAGCATGCCGGTGGGTGCCTTGCGGAAGAGCTCGAAGGCGTTTATGCGTTCAACGGCGGGCAGCTGGGGATAGATCGAATGGGTGAGGGTTATCGGCACCAGACAGAGGGCCAGCAACAGTCCCACCAGGTAAAACAAGGGCAGACTGTAGCTGTTGCCTAAGTTGAGCAGCTGCTGGCCGACGCCCATGCCGAGATAGCTCATGACCATGTACATTGCCAGCACCTTGCCGCGCAGCTGGGGCTGGCTGCATTCGTTGAGCCAGCTTTCGATCACCATGTAGAGACCGATGGTGGCAATGCCGGCGAGAAAACGGAGGATTCCCCAGAAGAGGGGCTCCATATAGAGACCGTGCAGCATGACTACGGCGGTGACCAGGGCGGCGAAGGCGGCGAAGGAGCGGATGTGGCCGACGCTCTGGACAAGCCGGTGGCACTGGAAGGCGCCGACGAGCATGCCGGCGAAATAGGACGATGTGACAAGACCTATGGTCTGGGCCGGTACCCCGGCAAGGGTAAGCTGCAGGGGCAGGTAGGTGCCGAGCAGGCCTATGCCGGCCAGCAGCAGAAAGACCGCGGTGTAGAGGGCTAGGAAGGGAAAGACGACTATGGTCATTGTCTTCGGCTGAGTGGCGATTATATTGTATCTCTGCAGACCGGTGAAAGCAGAGGCGCCGTGCCGCAGGTTTCAGGCTGAGTATCGACGACGAATGTATAGAGCTTGAGGGTTTTGGTCAAGCACTATGCGATCGTCCGAGAAAAATTCAGACAGCGGAGAGGGTTCGTGGTAGACTACGACCGATCGTCGGTCCATAAATGAGATCGAGGATATCGGGGAGAGCGAAGAATCCGGGCCTGAGCCGGGAAATTGAAGGCGGAAAGGTATTTGGGGACTCGAGGATGGATGACAAGGAAGGGCTTATAGTCGTCGCAATTGGAGCATCGGCAGGCGGGATCGAGCCGCTCCTGCAGTTTTTCGAAAGGCTCGGACCTCCCTCCGGGCTCGCCTTTATCGTCATCCAGCACCTCCAGAAGGACCATGAGACGTTGCTGCCCGATCTGCTCGCCGGCACAACCGATATGAAGGTGGCCGCCGCCGCCGAAGGCATGGAGATAGAGCGCGATCATGTCTACATCATTCCGGCCGGTGTCGCCCTCACCCTGCACAACGGCAGGCTGCACACCGAAGATTTGGGGCGGAAGCGACCAGGCCGAAATGTGATCGACCGTTTTTTCAGATCGCTTGCCCACGACTGCGGACCGCGGGCGGTTTGTGTCATACTTTCCGGCATGGGCGTGGATGGTGTACTGGGGGCACGAACCGTCAAGGAGCATGGCGGCATGGTTGTGGCGCAGACGCCGCAAAGCGCCCAGTACAATTCCATGCCGGAAAACGCCATCGGCGGCGGACTGACCGATATGATCCTCGAGGTCGAGGAGATGCCGGCAGCGATAGCCGCCGCCGTCGAGCGCTCCGGAGTCCTGCATGACACGCTGGACCGTGACAACCTCGACACCCGGCTGGCTGCCATTTTCGTCGAACTGGGTGCCAGGATGGCCAAGGAATTCGGCCATCTGCGAAGACAGGTGGTCCTGCACCCTATAATCAAAAGGATGGCGCTGCGGCATCTCGATTCATTGGAGGAATATGGCCGGCTGTTGAGTGAGGATGCCCTGGAGGCCTCTATTCTCGTCAGTAATCTGCTGCAGGTGCCCACTGAGGATATTTCGGCGCGCGCCGTTAGAGGAGAGAATGGTGTACCCCCTCTCTACCTGGCGGCGGAGCACCATCTTCCCGCCACGACCGATTCTTCGGCAGAGGGACAAACCCCGTCCCCGGCGCCCGATCCGGTGAGGGAAAACCGGAGCGAATCCCCTGACCAGGACGATGATGACCGCCGGATTCAAAACCAACTGAAGAGTACCAGGGAATATCTGCACTTCACCTCCGAGGCCCTGGAAATTGCTAATGAGGAGCTGCGGGTCTCCAACGAGGAACTGCGGACCATGAACGAGGAGCTGCAGACGGCCAACGAGGAACTGTTGATGGCCAAGGAGAACCAACAGTCCCTCAACGGAAAATTGGTGGATGTCAATACCCTGCTGCGCCGTAAGCTTAATGAGCTCGATTCGGCCAACAGCGATCTCTACAACTTCTTTGAGTCCACCCGCATCCCCATGCTTTTCCTCGACAATGATCTGAATATCAAAACCTATACGCCGGCAGCGGCCGAGCTCTTGGGGCTGAGCGAGCAGGATGTCGGGGGGCCGGCGGACAGCATAGAGCAGTGTTTCGAATGGGTCGATGTGAATGCGGAGGCGAGATGGGTCATTGATAATTTCGAGAGGAGGGATCTCGAGGCCGTCAACCGCCGGAGCGGCCGGCACTATGTCATGCAGTTTCGAATCTACCGCACCCTGCAGAATGTTATCGAAGGCCTTACCATTGCCATTATCGATGTCGATGATTTCAAGAAGATCAAAGGTGATCTGCAGATACGCGAGCGCATGCTGAGCCTGGTGACCGATTCGGTACCGATGCTGATAGCCTATATCGATGCCGATTTGATTTACCGTTACTGCAATGCCGCCTACCGCAGGTGGTTTGGTCTGGAGAGGGAAGAGGTGGTCGGCCGGAACGTCGCCGAAGTCCTGGGCGATGAGATTGTAGACGAGATCGGGCCCTATTTCAGCCGGGCCCTCGCCGGTGAGCCGGTGTTGTATACCTCAACACTTGACCTGCCACGAGTGGGGAGAAGGACTCTCAGGATCAGCTATGAACCGCATGTGGAGAATAATCGGGTAAAGGGCCTTATCGCCTTCGTCCAGGATGAGACGGAGCGGATGGAGCACGAGCGGGAGGTGGGGAGGCTGGCGGCCATTGTCAACGCTACCAGCGAGGTCATCATCGGCAAGGACGCCGACGGCATTATCACCGACTGGAACCAGGGGGCTGAAGAACTTTTCGGCTATAGCGCCGAAGAGGCGGTGGGCACCCATTTCTATCTGACAGTGCCCCGGGACAAGCGTGAGGAACTGGCAGCCCAGCACCGCCGTTTGTTAGAAGGCGAGACCATCGAGCCCTTCGAGACGGTCCGTCTCACCAAAGACGGTACACGGATAGCCATGCTGATGAGCCTCTCAGCGATTCGTAGCGAGGTGGGTGAGGTAATCGGCATATCGGTCGTGGCCCATGATATCAGCGACCGCATTGAGGCTGAAAAGAGACTGGCAGATCTTAACGAGCACCTCGAAGTACGAGTGGCGGAGAGAACCGTGCAGCTGCGCAATCTCGCCTCCCGCCTGCTCAGTCTGGAGCAGGCGGAAAGAAGACGGTTTTCCCAATTGCTTCACGATGAAATACAGCAGACGCTGGCGGCAGCAAAAATGCTGGTGGAAAAGAGCTATAAACTGTCGCAGGCCCAGGCCAGGCCTTCACTGAGCGAGAGCCTGCGTCTGCTCAGCGAGGCCATGGAGCAGGCCCGGGTCGTTACCACCGAGTTGAGTCCGCCGCTTTTTTTTGAAACCGGCATATCCGTCTGTCTGCAGTGGATAATGCGATGGGCCGAGGCCAAGTTCAACTTCTTTCTCAATATCGCCGTCGACGGCGAGGAGCGCTCCATTGCCGATGAGACCGGCTATTTTCTCTACCGCTCCATAAGGGAGCTTGTGTTCAACTCCTATAAGCATGGCCGCGTCGAACAGGCCGATGTCTTCGTGAATTTTGAAGATGACGGCACACTCGAGGTTACCGTCGAAGACCGGGGGTGCGGCTTCGACCCCAAAGAGATCAATACACCCCTCAACGAACATTTTGGCGTTCTCAGCATCATCGAGCAGGTTCGGGCGATGGCCGGCAATGTCAATATCATCTCCAGACCTGGCGGTGGTGCCAGGACGGTGATATCTCTGCCTGCCGACATGGTGGAGCCCGCCGTCCCGGTGGAGGAGGCGCCGAGAGCAATCCAGGAGGCTCTGCTTGCCGATAACCGCCAGCAGGTGGAGGCGGGAGGAGAAAATCCGATTATTCTCATCGTTGACGACCAGGAGGATTTGCGCTTCACTCTGCGCCTGATGCTCGAAGATCTCTCTTCCCAGTACACCTTTGTCGAAGCAGAGGACGGTCTGCAGGCTATTGACATGGTGCAGGAGTATGATCCTCAACTGGTGCTCATGGACATCAGCATGCCGGGTATGAGCGGGGTTGAATCGACCAGAAGAATCAAAGAACTTAAAGAGGACATCGTCGTTATAGGCCTGTCGATGCATGAGCGGGAGGATATGGAGGCCGCCATGCGCAAGGCCGGCGCCGAAGATTATGTAACCAAGGATTCGGCCTCCAAGGCTATTCTGGAGCTGATCGAAAAATATCTGCAGAAGAGATGAGGCCGCATGGGATAAAAAGAAGCTGAAAAGTAGAAAGAGCCGGATTTGTCTTTTTATTGTCAGTAGAATATTATGAGTTGTTTTGTGTAATAAGTGCGTTAGGCGGCCGGCGTCGAGATGAACGGAAATCTTTATGACAAGGCCGGATATTACAGTTCTTGCCGGCGGGAAATGATATCAGGAAAGATCTATGAGAATTGAACGTGTATCGACGGGTGTAGAAGGACTCGATGAAATACTGGATGGCGGCCTGCCCAAGGACCATGCCTATATGATCCAGGGCGAGGCGGGAACCGGCAAGACGACGCTGGGGTTCCAATTTTTGCTGGCCGGGGCCGCCAGAGGGGAGAAGGGATTGTACATCTCCATTCTCCAGTCCAAAGCGGATATTGAAGAGATGGCTGCCTCTCACGGCTGGGATCTTAGCGGTATCGACGTTGAAATCCTCACCACTGAGGCCATGGACGAGGCCCGCTTGAATCAGCAGACGCTGCTGCCCAGCTCGGAAATACAGCTCAACGAGGTGCTCAAGGCGGTTGAAGCCGCCGTCAAAAAAATCGCGCCGACGCTGGTGGTGTTCGACTCCATCGAACAGTTTCGCCTCATCGCTGGAGAACAGAAGATTTACCAGCAGAAAGCCATGAATCTGCTGGCGCTGTTCGACCACTGGGGGGTGACTTCCCTGTTCCTCCATACCGCCGAGGAACAATCCGGTTTCCGAACCCTGGCTCATGGTGTTATCGTTCTCGAGCTGGAGCTGCCCCCCATGGGCGGGCTGCGCCGCACTCTAGCCGTGCATAAAATGCGCAACATCCACTTCAGCGGGGGCAGGTACTCCTATCGCATCCGCAGCGGCGGCCTTGTCGTGTATCCGCCGCTGCCGCTGATAGCCGCAGGTGATGACGGTTCCCCCTATACGGTTGTCCCCAGCGGCAACCCCGAGCTCGATACCATGCTCGAAGGCGGCGTGCAGCGGGGTACCGCCTGCCTGCTGGCGGGGGCATCGGGCACCGGTAAAAGCTGCATCGCCATTCTCTATGCTTACCAAATGGCCGTGGAGGGCGAACATGTGGCGGTTTTCATCTTCGACGAACAGATCCGCACCTATAAGGAACGGGCCAAGCGCATGAACATGGATTTCACCCCCCTCATCGAAAAAGGGCTTGTTGACTTCATCCAGGTCAATGTCGGCGACTTTTCAGCCGGAGAACTCGGTCATATTATGCGGACCTTCGTTGAGAATAATAAATCCTCTTTGGTGGTCATCGACTCCATTTCCGGATACAGCAATTCCATGCCGGGCGAGTCGATGCTCATAGCTCATCTGCACGATATTCTTTCCTATCTCAGCCGGAAAAAGGTGCTCACCCTGATGGTTCTGACCGAACACGGACTTTTCAGCGAGGAAAAAGGGGATATAGATGTCAGCTATATTGCCGATTCCGTTATCATGCTGCGCCGCTTTGAAGCAAGGGGGGAAATTCGCCTGGCTGTCTCGGTGGTCAAGAAGCGGATCGGCGGCCATGAAAGGACCATACGCGAGCTGCAGCTCACCTCTGAGGGAGTCAAGGTGGGTGAGCCGATTCACGAATTCGAAGCGGTGCTCACCGGCCAGCCGCGGTTCGTCGGAAGGAACAAGAATTTGATGGAATAGGCTGCTTCTATGACAGACAATTTCTGTATACACATGTGCCTGACCAATAACGCCAATGAAGCGGTGGCTGCCATGTTGGCGGAAAGCGCCGGTCTTGAGTATACCATCAGCCCCGAACCGCACAAACTCCTGGCTGAGTTAGAGGAAGGAGCGGGGGCTGTTCTGCTTGAGGAGGAGTGCCTTGCCGGAATCTATCAGCAGGTTAGCGATTTTCTCAACAGCCAGCCCGACTGGTCGGAAATCCCGGTGATTCTGTTGAGGGACAGGGTAGCGACAGGAACCGCGCGTACGCTGCTCGCCAAACTGCCCAACGTTACCCTGCTTGAGAGGCCCGTCTCCAAAGCCTCGCTCATTTCTCACTTCCAGGCGGCTTTGAGGTCGCGGAAGCGGCAGTACCGGATGCGCGATTTGATTGACAACCTGGAAATCTTAAGAGAAGGACTGGAAAAAGAGGTTGCCGAACGAACAGCTGAAGCCGAACAGCGACGTCGGGACGCCGAGCGCATCAATCAGGAACTGCAGCACTTCGCCTCGGTGGTCTCCCACGACCTGCGCGAACCGCTGCTGGTCATAAGCAGATATCTGCAGGTGCTCAAAGGAAGATATGAGGACGTTCTCGACAAGGACGGCCTGCGCTTCATCGACCAGGGCATAGACAGCGCCGGCAGAATGCAGAGCATGATAAAATCCATCCTGCGCTACTCTCGCAGTGAAAGTGCTGAGCTCAAGATCGAGATCGTCGATACCGTCGAGATTGTCCGGCAGGTAGTCGCCGATCTTGAGATTCGTATCAGCGAAACCTCGGCTGAACTCGTTTGCCGCCAATCGTTGCCCCAGGTCTGCGGTGATCGGATGCTTATCGCCCAATTGTTCCAGAACCTGATCGGCAACGCCTTAAAATTCGCTAAAGCTGAAGAGCCGCCGAAAATTCTCATTTCAGCGGAGAATAGCGATGAGGAGTGGCAATTCGAAGTACGCGACAACGGCATCGGCATTGATTTTGAAAATCATACCGACATTTTCAGGATCTTTGATCGAGTAGGCAGTACTCACAGATATCCCGGAAGCGGGATCGGTCTGGCGGTCTGCAAAAAAATTGTCGAGCGCCATGGCGGCATTATCTGGGTGGAATCCGAACCGGGACGGGGGTCGTCGTTCTTCTTTACTTTGCCGAACGGCAAGAGCACGCAGTTGTCCGCAAAAGGCTAGAGTGTGATGTGAACATGAGGCCAACTCCGGAGGCAGTTGGCCAATTTCCCTCCTCTTTAACAAAAAATAAAGGCGTACTCCGGCTGTATCCCGGCCACCTCGACTTTGAAACCAGCAGAAATCTATTATATTGCCACGCTTACTGGCGATTTGCCGGCAGGGTGAAGTGAAGGGCTGCGCCTTTTGCCGGTTCGGACTCCACCCAGATGGCACCGCCGTGGCGCTCGACAATTTTTCTGGCATGAGTCAGCCCCATACCCACTCCGGGGTATTCCCGCTGGGTGTGCAATCGCTGGAACACCTCGAAAATACGCTGATGAAATTCAGGAGCGATGCCGATGCCGTTGTCGCGTACCCAGAAATGGTACATGGAGTCCTGCTGCCGGCAGTTGATTTCGACCCGGGGCCTAGCGCTGGTGTTGTAGTGAAGAGCGTTGGCGATAAGGTGGTAGAAGAGCTTTGCTATCTGTTTGCCGTCAACCGGCAAACGGGGGAGCACGCCACTGACGACTTCGCCGTCGGTCTCTCTGAGCAGAGGTCCTAGCCTGTCGGTTGCCGCCTTTAGCATTTTCTCCAGATTTTCGGCTTCGAAAGGGTCACCGCGTGAGGAGATTCTCGAGAGCGCTAAAAGCTCCTTGATAAGCTGTTCCATACGCCTGCCGGCATTAATGGAACGGTCGATGAACTCGCAGCCCTTGTCGTCGAGCCGGTCCCGGTAGCGGCTCTGTAAAAGCTGCATGAAGCCGTTAATGGCCCGTAACGGCTCCTGCAGGTCATGGGAGGCGATATGGGCGAACTGATCCATTTCGGCGGCGCTTCGCTCCAGGGCCTTTTCTGTTGTGCGCTGTTCGGTGATATCCTGCAGGACCCCGGCAAGCACGACGGGAGCATCGGTACCCTCCTGTAGCGGCAAAAAGTGTTCGCGGACAAAACGGTGTGTTCCGTCGCCACGCACTATCCGATAACTGATCGATGTCGGGCGGCGTTTGCTTGGTGCCTCCCGGTAATACTCTTCAATCATCTGCAGGTCATCGGCATGCACCGAAGAGATCAGCGTCTCCCGATCCGCACCCGTCAGGTCCGGGTCGAGTCCGAGGATGCGGTATACGCCCGGCGACCATTGGAGCCGGTCCGTATCAATATTATAGTGCCAATGGCCCATGTCGCTCACGGCTTCGGTAAAATTCAGCAGGTTTTCTCTCCGTTGCCGGCGTCTGTCCACAGCCAGTGACTGTTCTAAACGCAGCTGCAGATCGCGCCTGACGAGCGGTTTGATGATATAGCTGCAGCCGCCGTCGAAGAAGCCGGCGGGAAGATCGTCAAGGATGTCGGCTGTAAGACAGAGGACGACAGGCAGGTTAAACCGGCCCGGCAAGTGGCGCACAGACTCGCCAGAGGCGGCGATATCGTCGGCTGTAATGTCACAGAGCAACAGCTGGGGGCGAAGCCTGTCAATGTCGCCAGGGCCCGGCGTCTTCTCTGCGGCGGAGACGACTGTATAGCCGAGTTCGCTGAGCAGTCCGGCAATCATCTCTGTGGATTGTTTTTTGCCGGAGAGGAGGATGGTGGTTGTTGGCATTGTCTTCTCTTTGTGCTCCCTTTTGGTACCTATTACAATTGGGACTGGGCGGTCTTTACTTACTGTCTTTTGCAAATATCATGCCTTCCTTGCGCCGTGTGGAGGTCCTGACGGTGGCCGTTACCGGCCTCGGTGCAGGTGGAGGACTATGGAAAGGACCATCTATGCCCAAAGCGGCGTCTTTTCAGCGCTTGCATTGTCCTGTCGAACAGGATAGAATCGGTTTCTGGAAGTCGAGCGTCTGTTTCTGCAGACATAATATGCCTAATAATTCGGTTGATTGTCTGACCCCGGGAGAAGCATGTGAAGCAGCATATATCCACACTGATTTTAGAGGATAATGACGACGACTTTATACTCATAAACGAGATTATTGCCGGCTCCGAGCTGATTGATGCCGCTGTCTTCCGTGCAGAGCGTCTGGAGCAGGCCCTGTCTATGGCCGAGTCCGCTGTTTTTGATGTGGCCATTATCGATCTTTCTCTGCCGGACAGCAACGGTCTCGACACCTTTGCCGCCTTTCACGACAAGCATCCCTACGTGCCGGGCATAATCCTGACCGGCCACCGCGACCACGAAGTCGCCTTCGAGGCAGTCAAGCGCGGGGCCCAGGACTATCTCTTCAAAGGAGAGCTGTCGCAATTGGCCATCGTTCGTTCAATCCGCTACGCCATCGAGCGCCAGCGTCTGGTTTCGGAGTTGCGTCTGGCCTTGAATCATGTACAGCAGCTGCAGGGACTGCTGCCCATCTGCGCCCACTGCAAAAACATCCGCGACGACGAAGGCTACTGGAACCGTATCGAAAGTTACTTCGCCAGCCGGCTGGAAACCGAGTTCAGCCACTCCATTTGCCCCGAATGCGCAAAAAAATATTATCCCGACATATTTGATGCCTGAGCATTTGCCGCGGACCGGGGGTGAGTGTTTCGGCGACGTAGGGGCCGTTTACCGTTGTCTCTCATCGCTTCTTTTTCCTGGTTGCCAGGATTTTGCAGG
>CAKZOA010000033.1 GCA_937132035.1 uncultured Desulfobulbaceae bacterium
TCGTTCCACCCAGTAGGGCCAGACCCAGTCGAGATTGTGCTGGATAGCCTTGGTATTGATCAGTCCTCTGGTATGGAAAGCGATGCCTGCTCTGACCAGTTCGATGGGCTCCTGCACTTCAGAAGGCTGGGAAAACTGCCTGATTCGAGCCAAAAATGTGAGCGGATCTATGACGCCGTAGGCCCGGGCGGCACGTTTTATTAAAAATTTCCATGGAATCCATTTTCTTAGCATAATAATTACGTTACGGTGATTGGAGAAGGAGGTGAATGATGCGCTATCCGGCCACAGCAGTCTGTCTTCTTTGGTTGAGAAATTGAATTAACACTTTTTACTGCGGTGCGCTATCATAATGAATACACGGTTATGTACGTTCTACCATACTTAGCATATAACGCAAACGACTGTGAGCGGCCCGCGGGTGTGGGCTTCGTGGTCGGGGCCGGAAAACGGCCGTAACGGCTTTGGCAGGTATGGCAGCAAAATTATGTCTCGTCGGCAATATACCTCTTCCGACATGACCGTCAAGATATGCAAGTTTCGATCCACCGGGATGGTTGCTTGGCGGCGCTCTTTTATGTCGCGGTACGGGAATTGCATCAGTGCTATTTGGCAAGACATCATATATATATCGTCTCCCGCCATCCGGCGGATTACACTTTTCACGGAGGAACACCAATGACAAATATCGAAGCCACCACCAGCTATGAGGCGATGCCTGTGGTCACTGCCTCGGGAGATCTCTCGGACCCACTCTATAGCCTGCTCCTGCAGGCGGTGGAAGAGCGTGCCACCGATGTCCATCTCGACCCTGTGGAAAACGGCAAAATGGTGCGTTTCCGAATAGACGGTGTCATCTATAAGAAAAGCGTGCTGGCGGCCGACGAGTACCAGCGGGTGCTGACCCAGGTAAAGGTGGCCTCGGGGTTCAGTATCGATAAGAGCTTTGTCCCCGAAGAAGGCACGCTGATATTCGAACACAAAGACCAGGGAAGGAGACACAATATCCGCATTTCCATTACTCCGGCTGGACATGGTCGTGAGGCCATTCATTTTCGTTTTCTTACCGGCAGGTCAATGCTCAAGGATTTGGGTGAACTGGGGATGTCCACTCAGCACAGACAACAGGTTCAGACGGTTCTTGATTCTCCCACAGGCATTGTGCTCATCGCCGGCATTACCGGTTCGGGTAAATCATCTACCATGTATTCAATTGCCGGGGCTCTGGACCTTGACAGGCACGTGGGCGTATCCATCGAGGATCCGATTGAGACCTACATCCCCGGTCTTCGCCAGATCGAGGTTGACTACGAGCACGATCTGCTGATGCATAAAGGCTTACGGGCGCTGCTGCGGATGGACCCCGATGCCGTCTTTGTCGGCGAAATACGGGACAAGGCCTCGGCGGTAACCACTGCCCGGGCAGGTATAGCCGGAAGACTGGTGGTGGCGACCCTTCATGCCCCGGATCCGGCAACCGTCATTGAAGCGATGAACCATTATGAAGTCCCGCGCTATGTTACCGCCTCCGGGTTGCGGTTGATTATCTCCCAGCACCTGCTGCGCCGCGTCTGTCAGGAGTGTGCCGTGGAGCGAGATCTGACAGAAGAAGATCTCGATATCTTCAGCAAATATGATATGACGCCACCGGCGAAGGTACTCAAGGCGCAAAGCTGCTCCAAATGCCGGCAGTACGGGTATAACGGACGTATCGCCGTTTTCGAGCTGACAACGATCAATAACAGCCTTTCCCAGGAAATCGCCAGGGATGCCGGCAAGGCAACCCTGCTCAGAAGATTTCGCGAAGAAGGCGGGGCCGCGGCGATTGCCGATGCCCTGGATAAGGTCAAGGCTGGTATTGTCTCCATGGAAGATGCTCGGCAGCTTTATCTCAACACGGAGAGCTGGCGTATTTAGGCCGAAGCCGGTGCTGAAAGTGAAACATGTGCCGAAAAGGTTTGGGTTTGCGGTGGACTGCTGCAGCGATACCCCGTGATATCTCGCTGATGCGTTCAGCAGAGGTCCGGGTTCTCGTGGGGCCGGGAGTGTGTCGGAGAAATGCAGCCTTTTTTCAGTTCAAGGCCGTTTCAGGAAATCGAGTACAGTCATTCAATTCTTTGTCGTGCCTGCGAATCCATTCCATGATCGTGGCCGTGTGTACTTTTTCTTTATAACGGCTGTTTGAGGATGGTTTTGAGTTCGTCGTCACAGACCTCAAGGCGCTTATCATACCAGTCAACCGCTTCTAGTTCCTCCATCAGCGACATCCTGACTCGGTGCTTATTCCTGGCTACCGGATGTTATTTTTCGCTCTGCTCATGATAGCCTTTACCTTCCATTGTAAGTCCTCCTTGTGTCTGACTGTTTACGTGTTTGTGCTGCTGGTGCCATTGCAGAAATAGGCTTTTCTGTAATGGCACTCACGTCAGGCGAATGTGACACGAAATCCGTTCCGGCGGAATCGTCTACCCTATAGTTTTGAGATTAACGCCGCTTCCCTTTTGAGGCATCCTTGAAAAGCGTTGTCACCGAATCGGCCATAATCTCGGCTTGCTCGAAAAAATCTACGTCGTTTTCCGTTATGAATTCAGGGCCTTCGACCGTTGTTTAGGCTGGTCCGTCGAGAGGCTGCGAGAACTCTCGCAGTGCGAGGCTATTGAAGAGATAACCGATATTTATCTGGTTTCAGCTGGAACTCGGCAGTATAATGTCAAAATACGCGAAAACCAGTTGAGCATCAAAAAACTGCTTGAAGAAAGAAATGGGCTTGAACTCTGGAGTCCGTGCCTCAAGCTTGATTTCACGGCAGCTGCTGCTGATCTCTACAAACATGTTTTTCTGTCATTGGCGCTGGAGATTTCGGAGTTGAGACACACTGAAATGTCCCTGGAGGAGTTTCTCAAGGATGTTGTTGTCCCTCACCCGCAAATAACCGCTGGGCAGGTCTTCAAAAGACGCTTTCGCTTTCTTCTGGGTAACTGCCCGGTGGAAGTGGTGGAGAAAGTAGTTAACGGCGCGACGATACAATCGATAGCGGTGGAAGGCGAAGATCCTGGCGATGTGCTGGGAATTCGTGATATGCTGCGGCTTGCAGATGTATGAAAATTTCAGTTATCTCAGGGAAATGAAGCGGATCATGGGGCATGATGCTTCGGTTCAGCAATCGGCAGGGCTACGTGGAGGAAGAGAAGATGGCACAGGAAATTGAGCGTAAATTTCTGATTGAAGAGAATGAAGCCTGGCGCAGTGTCGGGGGTCTTCATTACCGGCAGGGCTATCTCTGCAATTCGGTCGAGCGGACTGTCCGGGTGCGAACAGCTGGAGATAAAGCCTCTCTGACTATCAAAGGAAAGACCGAAGGCGCTACCCGCCTGGAGTTCGAATATGAAATACCTTTCGAACAGGCCGGCGAACTGCTGGAGAATCTCTGCCAGGGGCCGCTGATAGAAAAAAAACGCCGACAGGTGGAGTATGAGGGAACGTGCTGGGAAGTTGATGAGTTTTTCGGTGATAATGAAGGGTTAATAGTGGCGGAAGTGGAGCTTGAAAGTGAAGACCAGCAATTTGCCTCTCCCCCCTGGCTAAGCCGGGAAGTGACCGACGACCCCCGGTATTACAACGCCAATCTGGTAAAGCGGCCCTACCGACACTGGTCTGAAGACAACAGCTGAACCGTCTGTACAGGCCTTCTCCGGGAACCGGTGTTGTTGTTGGACGACCTCAATAGAGATGTGATCGTATCTCGGCGCCAGTCTTGCTGGGTCGGACATAATCTTGCTGTGCAGGAATTCCGCTGTTCTCGAGCGGATAGGGTTTTGTCGTTGTCTTTTGTGGTTTAGGCACCATTTCCCATTTCTATATGGCAAAGGGCGGAGGGTCGGCCTTGCCTTGCTTTTCAATACGCTCCCGCCCCTTGCCGCAACCGGGGCTCAAAAAACAGAAATCAGATAAGCCGGTAGGGCGCCGCCGGCTTGGCCCAGCGACTGCCGGCATGGTTGTCCTGCAATTTTTCTGCCTGAATGAGAATGCATTGCTGCGGGTTGCCGGCAGAGGAGCTGTGTCGGCCTTGCACCATCGATGGTAATCACGGCTTATCCAGAGAAAGAGTACGTTGGCATGAGTGCCTGGCAAAACAGAAGAAGTGTACCGGCTTGCGAGCTCTGCTCTTTACCCTGGCCGAAGCTACACCCGGGGCAGCCAGGCAGGCCCTTTCTTACCCGCTGTCGGCAGAGGTTAGGAAAATTTGATTACCCCTTATTCATAGCAACTCGGTCTGAGACAGGGATACTTTTTTCCCGGTATGCCATGAACCTTTCCCTGGGAGCTCGACTGCAGCCGTCCAGGCAGCAGACGCCCGTGAAAAGAGCAATTCTGTCTCCCCATAATTGGCTAGGATGAGCTTCGGGGGGAATCAGGAAGAAAAAAGAGAACTTTGCTGCGAATGCCACGTATAAGGAGGCGGGACCTGTAGGCTGTTGGTAAAAAAAGCCGGCTCGGCATGATATTTGTAGCATAACAGGCATAACGAAATCAAGACTGCCGTGATCTCCTCCGAAGAACGGGGCAGGTGGACGGTTTCTCCGCACAATGAGGTTGTTATGAACGATACATATATCAAATGGTTCGAAGATCTCTCCAATGACGATGTCTCCAGTGTCGGCGGCAAGAATGCATCGCTGGGTGAAATGATCAGCGCTCTGAAAAAGCGTGATATCCGTGTTCCCGACGGTTTCGCCACCACCACCGCCGCCTACTATACCTTCATAGAGGACAATAAACTCAAAGCATCAATGCATGACCAGCTTGAAAGGCTCCGACATGGTGAACAGTCCCTTACAAAGACCGGCAAAGAGGTTCGGCGACTTTTTCTGGGCGGAGAGTTTTCGAAGGAGGTGAAACAGTCCATAGGTGAGGCCTACCGGCAGCTGAGTGAGCGTGCAGGCGGTGAAGGGAAGGATAAAAATCAAGCGTCGGTTGCTGTTCGCAGCAGTGCCACCGCCGAGGATCTTCCCGAAGCCAGCTTTGCCGGCCAGCAGGAGAGCTTTCTCAATATTTCCGGAGAAAAAGAACTGCTCGATGCCATCCGCAGGTGCTTTGCTTCACTGTTCACCGACCGGGCCATTTCCTATCGCGAGGAAAAGGATTTTCCCCATGATAAAGTGGGGCTTTCCGTCGGTGTCCAACAAATGGTGCGGGCGGACAAGGCGGGGTCGGGGGTGATGTTTTCGCTGGATACTGAAACCGGTTTCCCCGACGTTGTGGTCATAGACGCTGCCTGGGGACTCGGGGAGAATGTAGTCCAGGGTGCCGTCAATCCTGATGAGTTTCGGGTCTTCAAACCACTGCTTCAAAACCAGGACCTTGTGCCGATAATCGCCAAAAAAATGGGCGAAAAGGAAAAAACCATGGTCTATGCCCAAGGCGGCTCGGCAACGGTCAAAAACAAGGAGACGCCGAAAAAAAAGCGCAAGCGCTTCGTCCTCAAAGACGACGAGGTTCTGCAGCTGGCGCGGTGGGCCTGTATTATCGAAGAACACTATGACACTCCCATGGATATGGAGTGGGCCAAGGATGGTGAAAGTGGCGAGTTGTTTATCGTTCAGGCACGTCCTGAAACGGTTCAGTCGCAGAAGAAGAAATCGTCTTTTCTTCGTTACCAGATTTCCGAAAAAAGCGAGGTCCTCGTCAGCGGACTGGCTATTGGTGATAAAATAGGTGCCGGCAAGGTTGCCGTGCTTCATGACCACGATGACTCTGGGCAATTCGAGGAAGGGGACATCCTGGTGACTGAGATGACCGATCCGGACTGGGGCCCATTAATGAAAAAGGCCTCGGCCATTGTCACCGAACATGGCGGCCGGACCAGTCACGCGGCTATTGTCAGCAGGGAGTTGGGCATTCCGGCGGTGGTAGGTGCAAAAGGTGCAATGGATACCCTTGAGGGCGTCGACGAGGTCACGGTTTCCTGTGCTGAAGGTGAAACGGGCCACGTCTATGACGGTATCCTGCAATACGAAGAAGAAGAAATCGACCTGGAGAGTATACCGGAGACAAAGACGAAAATAATGCTCAATATCGCCAGTCCGGAAGCGGGTATGCGCTGGTGGCGGCTGCCTGTCGAAGGTATCGGCCTGGCGCGTATGGAGTTTATTATCAACTCAATGATCAAGGTGCACCCCCAGGCACTGCTCGAGCCTGAGAAAGTCGAAGACGACCAGGTTCGCGAAGAGATAGATGAAATAACCGCCGGCTATGAAAGCGGCAGCGAGTATTTTATTGATACTCTGGCCCTGGGTATAGCAGGCATAGCCGCCTCCCAGTACCCCGACGATGTGATTGTTCGCATGAGTGATTTCAAATCAAACGAATACGCCAACCTCGTTGGCGGCAGCTTTTTCGAGCCCGACGAGGAGAATCCGATGCTTGGATTCCGCGGAGCCTCCCGCTACTACAGCGATAGATATCGACCATGCTTCGAACTGGAGTGTCGGGCAATCAGGCGGGTTCGGGAACGACTCGGCTTCGACAACGTCATCGTTATGATCCCTTTCTGCCGGACCCCGGAAGAAGCCGACAAAGTGCTCAAGGTCATGGCAGAAGTCGGGCTTGAACGTGGCAAAAACGGTCTGCAGGCCTATGTGATGAGCGAAATCCCAGCAAACGTCATTCTCGCCGAGGAGTTTGCCAGGCGGTTCGACGGATTCTCCATCGGCTCCAATGATCTGACCCAGCTTGTTCTTGGAGTAGACCGGGACCTTGGCGAATTGTCCAACCTCTTTGATGAACGCAATGATGCCGTTAAAAAAATGATCGAAATGCTGATTACAGCAGCACACAAGCAGAATATCAAGGTGGGCATATGCGGCCAGGCACCCAGCGATTATCCTGACTTTGCCGGCTTTCTCGTAAAAGCTGGTATCGACTCGCTCTCCCTCAATCCCGATTCGGTTATAGGCGTAAAAAAACGGCTTGCCGAGCTTGAGACTGATAATGGACAGTAAAGGGGACGATAATTCTTAAACGTTGAAGGCTACATAACTCGAGGAAAAAAAATGTCTTCGGAGGAACGGAAAAAATTTTTTCATCTAGAGGCAGGTGACGTCCTTGACCATTTTCAGGTCGATGCCGAAAAGGGGCTTTCCCGAGAGGAAGTCGAGAAGAGAAGGGATGAGCATGGATTGAACCAGCTGCAGAAGGAGGAACAACGGCGCTGGTGGAACATCCTGCTCGACCAGTTCAAAAGCATAGTAATTCTCATTCTCGCTGCAGCAGCGGCGGTCGCCTTTGCCACCGGCAGGTTGCCGGAAGGCATCGCCGTGGCAGCGGTCACCGTTGTCAACACGGCCCTAGGCTTTTTTACCGAGTTCAAGGCCATTCGTTCGATGGAGGCTCTGCGCCAACTCGGCCGTCATACCACCTGTGTGATCCGGGAAGAGGAAACAGAGGATATCGCCGCTGAGAAACTGGTGCCGGGCGATATCGTCAAACTCTCCGATGGTGAACTGGTTCCCGCCGATATCAGACTTGTCGAGACCGGAGGCGTCCGGGTTAACGAGGCCGCGCTTACCGGGGAGTCGGTGCCGGTCAATAAATCATCCAAGGCGGTCGATGAAGACAGCGCCCTTCACGAACGCACCAGTATGCTCTACAAAGGCACGAGCATCTCCGAAGGAGAGGCCATCGGTGTGGTTACGGCCACGGCCATGGCGACCGAGCTTGGCCATATCGCTAAACTGACCTCCGAGGCTGATGAAGAGGCGACGCCCTTGCAGCAGCGGCTAGACCAGCTTGGCCGCAGGTTGGCCTGGATTACCATTGGCATTGCTGTTGCCGTAGCATTGGCAGGGCTGGCGGTGGGGCGCAAAACCGTCATCATGATCGAGACATCTATAGCCCTGGGGGTTGCCGCCATTCCTGAAGGACTGCCCATTGTCGCCACCATCGCCCTGGCGCGCGGTATGTGGCTTATGGCTAAACGCAACGCCCTCATCAACCGTCTGACAGCCGTCGAGACCCTAGGGGCCACCAGTGTCATCTTTACCGATAAGACAGGAACACTGACGGAAAACAGGATGCAGTTAGTCAAGGCGGTGGCCCCGGATAAGACCTACAGCGTTCACAAGCGAAAAGGAGCGGAAGGTGGCTGGGAAGAAACTGGCGGCAAGAGGAGAGCGGAGGAAGAGGGGGGCGAATCCCTCATGCGTCTCTTGCGTATCGGTGCTCTCTGTTCCAATGCCAAACTTGGCGAAGACGAGGAGGAAAGCCATTCCGGTGACCCCACCGAAGTGGCATTGCTGCAGGCCGCCGCCGAGAAGGATATCGGCCGGCAGAAGCTGCTTGGAGATATGGCCGAAGTGCGGGAGGTGGCTTTTGATTCGGAGACCATGATGATGGCGACGGTCCATGAGTCCTCTGCCGACGAGGGAGAGTATTATGTGGCCGCCAAGGGTGCTCCCCTGGCTGTGCTTGAGGTCTGTGACCAATTCTGGCATAACGGCGAAACCAGGGAGATGAGCGAGGAGGACCGTTCCTCCTGGTCGCAAAAGGCCGATGAACTGGCGGGGGAAGGTCTGCGCCTGCTGGCTCTGGCGGACAAGGAGATGGATGACAGTGAGAGTGAAGTCTATGAAGGACTGCGCTTTGCCGGACTCGCCGCCCTGGAGGATCCGCCGAGACCGGAAGCTAAGAAATCCATAATCGAATGCCAGGAGGCGGGCATACGGGTTATCATGGTTACCGGCGACAGGCCCGACACCGGGCAGGCAATCGGCCGGCAGGTCGGTCTTGAAAGCGAGGGAGGGGCGGCGCACGGAGATGAGCTCGGCGAACCGGACAAGCTCTCCGAATCGCAGCGGCGGGAGATGGAAAAAACCAATGTTTTTGCCCGTGTCACTCCCGAACAGAAACTTAATCTGGTGAAGCTTTACCAGGATGAAGGGCAGATCGTCGCCATGACCGGCGATGGCGTCAACGACACGCCGGCGTTGAAGCAGGCGGATATCGGCGTGGCCATGGGGAAGAAGGGCACCGATGCCGCCAAGCAGGTGGCCGATATGGTCCTGCGCGATGACAAGTTTCCCACCATTGTCGCCGCCGTCCGGCAGGGCCGCATTATCTACGCCAATATACGGAAGTCGGTGATGTTCATGCTCTGCACCAACATTGCCGAGGTCCTGACGGTGGCCACCGCCTCGCTCCTCCAACTGCCCCTTCCCCTCAAACCCCTGCAGATACTCTACCTCAATGTCCTCACCGACGTCTTTCCGGCTCTGGCGCTGGGCGTGGGGGTGGGAGGCAGCCATGTCATGCGGCGACAGCCCCGTGGTGCCGATGAGTCGGTATTGACCAGGCACCACTGGGCCTATATCGGCGGTTGGAGCGGGGTGATAGCCGTCATTATCCTCTCCACCCTTCTTAGTTCACTTTACCTTCTGGGCTATGATGAGCAAAAGGCGGTGACGATATCCTTCCTTACCCTGGGATTTACCAAGCTCTGGTTTGTTCTCAATCTTCGCGACAGAAACACCCCTTTCTGGAAAAATGATATAACCACCAACCGCTGGATCTGGGCAGCCTGGGCGGTGTGTATCGTCTTGCTGGTCGTCGCCGTCTATTTCGGGCCTCTCGCCGGAGTTTTGCAAACTACTGCTCCCGGCGGAATCGGCTGGACAGTCATCCTCGGGGCAAGTCTTATACCCGCTCTTATCGGAATCTTCGTGCCGGGAATCCATTTTTATTCGGCCAGAAATCGGCACAGTGAGGAGGAAGCAAGCGATGAAAAATCACGGAAACGGTAAATTCAGGCAGTGGGCATTGCCGGGGTCCGGTGGCAAAGGTATCAGCCATGTCTGATTCGAAGCTTGATAAGTACAGAAACACAAGGGATTTCGATACCACCGGTGAACCTTCCGGAAAAACAATGGACGGCTCCGATCAAACTCTCCTGTTCGTCATCCAGAAACATGATGCCACCAGCCTCCATTACGATTTTCGCATCGAGGTGGACGGCGTCCTGAAGTCCTGGGCGGTGCCAAAGGGAGTTTCCACCGATCCGCGCGAGAAGCGACTGGCCATGCCCACCGAGGATCACCCGCTGGAATACGGCGATTTCGAGGGGGTCATACCCAAGGACGAGTACGGCGGCGGCACTGTTCTCCTCTGGGACAGGGGAACCTACAAAAATCTCAAAGAAGATGACGACGGGCAACCGATTCCCATGGCTCAATGTCTCGAGGGGGGGCACGCCACCATCTTCCTCAAGGGGGAAAAGATCGAAGGAGGCTATGCCCTCATCCGCACCGACACGGGCAAAAATGAGCGCTGGCTGCTGGTGAAAATGGATGACGAAAAGGCCGATGCCAGGAGAAATCCCGTTTCTACGGAACCGTTGTCTGTGGTCAGCGGCCGCGATCTTCAAAACATCGTCGAGGACGGGGAAAATGACGAAGCTGATTGAGTTTCTTGACCACAATGAGCGAGCGGCTCTGGCAAAGCGTTCGATGCCCCGGTGGAGCGATCCCATGCTGGCAACTCTGACCGAGGAGAGGTTCAACCACAAGGATTGGATTTTTGAGCGTAAGCTCGACGGTGAGCGTGTTCTTGTCTTCAAAAAAGACGCCTCTGTCGAGCTTTTCTCCAGGAACCGCAAGAATATCTCAAAAACCTACCCCGAACTGGTTGAACGGCTGGAGGAGGAGAAGATCGCCAGGTGCATCCTCGACGGCGAAATTGTGGCTTTTTCCGGGAAAATCACCAGTTTTTCCAGGTTGCAGCAACGCATGCAGATAAAAAAGAGCGTCGAGGCCAGAAAAAGCGATGTTGCAGTTTTTCTCTATGTCTTCGACATTCTTTATTTTGACGGCTACGCAACGGAAGATCTGGCACTGCGGCGGCGCAAAGAAATTCTCAGGCGGGCGCTGCGCTTCGAGGGCAGTCTGCGTTTTACCCCCCATCGTAATGAGCAGGGAGTGGCATTCTATCAGCAGGCCTGCCACAAAGGCTGGGAGGGCATTATTGCCAAGGATGCCAATGCTGCCTATGCCCATAGCCGTTCAAGAAACTGGCTGAAGTTCAAGTGCTCGAAGCGACAGGAACTGGTGGTCGGCGGCTGGACCGAGCCCGGCGGACAGCGCAGAGGCTTTGGAGCACTGCTGGTGGGATATTATCAAGAGAAGAAGCTGGTCTATGCCGGCAAGGTGGGTACGGGATACAATGGAGAGACGCTTCGGCGGCTTCATCGTCAGCTGGTCAGCCACGAACGATCAACCTCGCCTTTTGACCGTGGTGAGGATACGGGGAGCACGGTGCATTACTGCACTCCCAAGCTGGTGGCGGAGATCGGTTTCAATGAGTGGACCGAAGACGGTCGTCTCCGACATCCTCGATTTATCGGACTCCGGCGGGACAAGGAGGCCTCGGAGGTGGTCCGAGAGGGTTGAATGACCAAGAACCCTGGCAGCGGAGAAGAAAATGAAGATACAGGCCGGCGGACGCACCGTCGAACTCAGCAATCCGGAGAAGAAACTCTATCCCTATGACGGCCTGAGTAAAAAGGATATTGCCGACTACTACAAAAAGATAAGCCCTTGGCTTCTCTACCATGTCAAGGATAGGATTCTCACCATGGAGCGCTATCCCGACGGTATTGAAGAGGAAGGTTTTGTCCAGCAGGCGGCCGATAATTTTGACAAGGTCGTAAAGCGCCGGAGCGTCCCGCGCAAGGATGGCAGCGAGCTGGAACGGATACTCTGCAGCAACGCCGCCTGCCTGGTCTATCTCGCCAATCTCGGTGCCGTAACTCTGCATATGTGGCTTAGTCGTGTCGATGTCCCGGAATATGCCGACAGAATGATTTTCGATCTCGATCCCGAAGGAGAGAATTTTGGCCTGGTCCGTCGGGGGGGGCTCTATCTTCGCGATCTTCTGGAGGAGATCGGCCTGCGGCCCTTTGTCATGACCACCGGCTCCAAAGGCGTTCATGTGGTGGTGCCCCTGAGAAGGGAGAAGACCTTTGACGAGGTGCGTGATTTTGCAAGTGAGGTCGCTTCACTTCTGGCCCGGCGCCACAATGATGAACTGACCA
>CAKZOA010000034.1 GCA_937132035.1 uncultured Desulfobulbaceae bacterium
GATGTACCCGAAGTTCAAGTGGTTCGAGCTGATCTCGATCCGGTCGAAGCCCTGCGGGCAGAGTGACACACGGAACTCGACCCTCATAGCTTCCATCCGTCTCTCTTGCCCCACAAGCCATACATCTCTTCTCTTCCTCCTCCCCGAACAGCGGAGACAGTGACAAGCTCAGTCCAAGAGACAAAAGCGGCTGGAAGGAATAAACTGTTATGGAGCACAGAAAATAATCATTGCCATAAATCCCCAGGCCTGGTATGTAATTTTCTTTTACAGTTGCCCACCGGAACAGCAGTATCTTCCTCCTGATTGCTCTCATTGCCACACAGCAGATCGTGAAAGATCACCTGAATCCCTAAGCTTTGCAAACTCCCCGCCCGTATTGAAGAGAAATTGTCTGTTTTCCATGGGGCCGGCAGTACATACGATCAACCTCCAGTGCAGAGGCCCCAATGTCCGTTTCTCCACCCCCATGTACCTCTTTGAGCTTTACCGATCTATCTCTTGGCCGACCGCTTTTACGCGGTCTTGCCAAAAGCGGCTATACAACCCCTACGCCTATCCAGTCTCGGATGATTCCCCATCTCCTTGCCGGTCGCGATGTCATAGGGCAGGCGCAGACCGGAACTGGCAAGACAGCGGCTTTTGCCTTGCCACTCCTGCAGAATCTCGCATTCAGCGCCAAGGCCACACCACAGATTCTGGTACTTTCGCCTACACGCGAACTTGCCATGCAGGTAAGCACATCCTTTAGCAGATACTGCTCGGAGCTCACCCAACTCAGGGTACTGCCAATCTACGGAGGTCAGGAGTATGCCTCTCAGTTGCGCGGGTTGCAGCGCGGAGCCCATGTTATCGTCGGCACACCGGGAAGAATCATCGACCATCTGCAGCGCCGGAGCCTGGATCTTTCCTCCGTAGGAAGCGTCGTACTCGATGAAGCAGACGAAATGCTCAAGATGGGATTTCTCGCGGATGTTGAGCGTATTCTCGGCGAGATTCCGGAAAAAAGGCAGACGGCACTCTTTTCCGCAACCATGCCGGCGAGCATCAGACGACTCGCCTCCAGGTATCTTAACGAGCCTGTTGAAATCACCATTGAGGAAACCGCTGCCAGCACCCCCAAGATTGAACAGCACTATCTGATCACCAACGGAATCAAAGCAAAGAAAAACGCCCTGGAGACACTGCTCGAAGCGCAGTCCTTTGACGGCATGCTGGTTTTCGTCCGCACAAAGCTGCAGACCGTAGAGCTGGCCGAACATCTCAGTAGCCGCGGCTACAGTTGCGGCGCCCTCAACGGCGATATCGTCCAGTCGCAGAGAGCCCGGATGGTGGCACAGTTGAAAGATGGCAAGCTCGACATCCTCATCGCCACGGATGTTGCCGCCCGCGGCCTCGATGTCCAGCGAATCAGTCATGTCATCAACTTCGATGCGCCGTATGATTGTGAGGCGTATATACACCGCATCGGCCGTACCGGCCGAGCCGGCAGGAAAGGTAAAGCGCTGCTGTTTCTCCACCCGCAGGAGAAGAAAATGCTCCATGCCTTAAAAAAGCAGACCGGCGAAGCGCCTGCATTGATGAAACTTCCCACCCCGTCCGAGATCAATGCCTTGAAGAGAGAGGCATTCAAGCTCAGTATTTCTGTCGCCCTCGAAGAAGAGGGTTCCTTCTTCTCGGATCTGATAGACGAGTACTGTCGCGAACATGATGTCGCCCCTCATCTGGTGGCAGGAGCGCTGGCAAAAATGTGCCACGAGAAGACCCCGCTCTTCATCGATAAACAGCAGGAAGAAACGCATCGAAATCATGGCAGTGCCAGACCCGCGGACAGCCAGGCTCGACACCGCCTTCCCCGCAACAGCACAACACGCCCTCAAAAACCTCAGACCACCCCTCCCGAGCAGGGCATGGACCGATACCGCATTGAGATAGGCGAAAGCCACGGCATAAAACCCGGAAACATCGTCGGCGCCATTGCCAACGAGGCCGATATCAGCAGCCAGTATATCGGCAGGATATCGATATTCAATGAGTACAGTACCGTCGATCTCCCCTACGGCATGCCGCCGCGCACTCTGAGCCACTTACAGAAGGCTCGGGTAGGCAGCCGAATGCTGCGCATACGCAAAGAAACCACCCCCCTGCGCGAAAAGGCCTCAGCGGCACAGAAGAGCATCAAGGACAAAGTCCCATCGCCTCGTCTTCACAAGAGCACGCCCGGGCTTGCAGCAAAGAAAGCGGGAAAGAGTTTACATCTCTGAAAACCGGAAATCGTCTTTGACAAAAGAAGACTTCCTGCCGACGAATCATGCGGTTTGCCGATTCGCCGGCAGGAGAAAACATGCAGAGGGCCGTCTTAAGATGTCAGTTTGCTCGTCTCTTTATGCTTTGGCTGCAAAACGGTGGTAGTGGCGATTATGCATCGTCTCCGTATTCTCCGTATCGCTCGCCTACCGCCCCCTTGCTGCTGGTAAAATACAACAGCATTATTGTCTGCTCAGCGACTTCCTCACTATGCCCCGCTCTCATGGAATGCAGGGAGGCGGGGTTTTGTACCGCCACTGTCTCACAACCAGCCATCACCAGGGTGAACCTTGGCGGAACAATCCTTTATCAGCTGAACGCAGTAGAATGTCGGCCGGTCGCCGTTGTAAAGACCCCGCCATATGCCGTTCTCTCTGACCTGTGTTCCCTTAATGAATTTTGCGCTCACTTCCTGAATCCCGATTACCTTCACAAGAGAACAGGCTGCGTTGTGGCCCTGGATAACACCACAGCCTAAATGGCGATTGTGCAAGAAAGCTGCTATAATGAACTCTGGTTACCCTTGAAACGTTGCTTAACCAGTTTCCGAGAGAGCGGTTGCTCTTTTCACCCGTAACTGCAGCCAGGACGGCTGCAGTCAAGCGCCTAGGGACGGGTTTATGGAGTTCCGGGAGAAGAGCATCCTGCCTCAAAGTGCGTTGCTGAACATTAGGAACTACCAGCCTCCCCAATCAATCGTCTGATAACCTCAACCAAGGCTTTCGCTTTCGTCATTCCAGGATTGTTCTGGAATCATGTTATTTAAGATAGTTATGGATACCGGATCGAGTCTGGAATGAGGGTAGTGGGCAACGTAGAATCCTTGAGCTTGGCAAGCTGAATTTCATAGGGAATCATTTACTCATTTATTTTCTATATCTTTTCGCTCATGGCGCGCTTTTTCATTGCCCTGGAAATGGCACACATCGACGGTGGCTTTTCAGAGTAACAGTAGATGGCCAAGTCAACTCACCCTTTTCGCCACCCTTCGATACATAAAGATACATATCGATACATGGGAGCAGTGCATTATGATACGAAAACACCAACCGCACCGTGCCTGTTCGCCTCCAACCATTTATAATTGCACAAAATACAGCTAAAAATCTATATTGGCACCGAATGTGCAACTATCAATGGCGAAGGGTTGTCGTAATAAACAACTAACACTATTTTTTATCTATGAGAGGTGGTCCCATGTCATCAATTGCTCTTTTCCCATGTAGCCATACCCCTGTTGACGAGGTCGCCGACAGCTTGTCCAAAGCATTAGGGCTGCAGATGTATTCTGACGAGGATCTTATTGAAGATACCTGTGAAAAATACAATCTCGATCCCGTCACCAGAACCACCGCCGATACCCTGCGTCATATGATCTACGACAAGACGTCAGTCTTCAATCAGTTTACGCTGGAAAAGGAACTTGCCGTCAACATGCTCAAGTCAGTACTTGCACAGAAGCTTGCAACTCAGGAAAAATACCTCTTTTCGGGTTTTCTCAGCCTTTTGATACCGCCGAATGTGACGCACATACTCAAGGTGCTGATCGCTGACAGCAAAAGCACTCGCATCGAGCGTGCAGTATCAGACGGACTCTCTCAAAAAGAGGCCAAGAAGAGTGTGCATACTCATGACGTAAAAGCCTATGGGTGGTCTGAATTTCTCTACAATACAGAAGCCTATGACAAAAAGCTCTACGACATGGTTATTCCAGCCAAAGAGAAAGAAACACAGGAAATCGTCAACGAGATCACCAGGCAATACCATACGACCCCAGTTCTGCGGACGATTGAGTCCCAGGAGGCGGTCGATGACATGATCCGAGCCACAGAAATAGAGCGCACACTGTTGAACAATGGGCACAAGCTTGCCGTTGATGTTGAAGGCGAGACAGCCACTCTGATTGTACAGAAGAGCGTCTTCAGCTTCAGCAAACTCAGCGAGGAGTTGACCAATCTTGTCCAGGCAATAGATAGCAGCCTCAAGGTGAATGTAGTTCGAGGCTCTAACTATGACGTCTCCATTTATCGTCGGCAAAAGTTTGAACTTCCCTCCAAAGTGCTGTTCGTTGATGACGAGAAGGAGTTTGTCCAGACAGTCTCACAGCGTCTCATCAGTCGTGATGTCGGCACCTATGGCGTATATAGTGGCGAAGAAGCGCTTGACCTGATCACCGATGATCGCCCCGATGTCATGGTGCTAGACCTGAAAATGCCGGGTCTTCACGGTGTTGAAGTCCTGCGCAGAACAAAAGAGATAGCCCCTGAGGTGGAGGTCATCATCCTCACCGGCCATGGGACCAGCGATGATATGGAACAATGCATGAAACTCGGTGCATTTGCCTATATGAACAAACCTGTCAATATCGAGGAACTTTCCGACACCATCAGAAAAGCCTACGAAAAATTGCAGCAGCGCGCCAGCGTCTGATGCCGTTGCTCAGGTGAATACTATCGAAATAAAGGAGTAACTCCAATGGTTGAAAAATTACATGCCAAAGTTCTGTTGGTTGATGATGAAGAGGATTTCCTCGAGTCGCTCTCAAAACGACTCGAAACTCGTGGACTCAAGGTAAAGGGTGCGACCAAAGGAGAGGATGCTGTCCAAATGGTCGACGAGGAGGATTTCGATGCCATAGTACTTGATCTGGCAATGCCTGGCATGGATGGACTTGAAACACTGAAAAAGATTCGGGAAAAGCACCCCGAAATGGAAATCATAATGTTGACAGGGAACGCCTCTATCAAAACCAGTGTCGAAGCGATGAAACTCGGGGCTGAAGATTATCTTGAAAAACCCTTCGACATCAATGAGCTCCTCGAAAAAATCAGCGAGGCTAAGAGTAAACATATTATTGTTTTACAGGAAAAATCCAAAGAAAAAATAGAGAATATCCTGAAGACCAAATCCTGGTAGGAGAAAGGAGCCGGATCTCGGCACACCAGGCACTGCATCACCGTAATCAGTGAAGTGCGAAAAAACGCACCCTTCACTGCGCCGGTGTAGTGCGCCCTTCTCTCTGGATATTTCCGATCTTAATCGATTTGTTGAATTCAATACGATGGTGAAGCCATGTCAGAGTCAAAAGAGATATCAGTTACGCAGGAATCAAGTGGGAGCCGCGAATCCGCCTCTTCCTCAAAGCCCTCCTACGACTGGAAACGTCTGTTTTTCATCCTACTGGGAATAGGCCTCTTCTCCTTTATATACTGGTGCCCGCCATGGCCCGACGCCGTCGATCCGCTGGGAGAGCATTTTGTCCTCAGCAAGGAGGCGAAAGGCGCGCTGGCCATTTTTGCCCTGGCCGCCACGTGGTGGGTGTTTGAGGTTGTTCCCATAGGTATAACCAGTCTCACCATCGGCACCCTGCAGGCGCTTTTTTTCATCAGGGCACCAGCGGCTGCATTCAAGGATTTCATGGATCCTTCAGTGCTGTTCATCTTCGGCTCGATCGTTATCGGCATGGTTTTCACCAAAACCGGCCTTACCAAACGCCTGGCCTACAAAATGCTCTCCATTGTCGGGGAGAAAACAAGCATGATCTACCTTGGCTGTTTCATCATGACCGCTGCCCTGACCCATTTCATGGCACACACCGCTGTTGCCGCCACCATGTTCCCGCTGCTTATGACGATTCACAGTTTCTACAGCGATGATGACCAGCCGACGAGATTCGGCAAAGGATTGTTTATCGGCATGGCCTATGTCGCCGGGGCCGGCAGTATCGTCACCCTGCTGGGTGCCGCCCGGGGCGCCGTTGCACTGGGATTTTACAAAGATATCATGGATGTCGACATCAGTTTTTTCGAACTCTCCATGTATATGTTCCCCATTGGCTGGCTCATGGTCTTTTTGCTGTGGGGATTTTTTATGCTGCTGTTCCGCCCGGAAAAGAGCCGCATCGACGGTTTGAAAGAAAGGGCCGGACGAATGTACACCGAGCTTGGCCGCTGGAGTCGCAACGAAATTATCACCGTGGTCGTCGTACTGGCGACAATACTGATTATCGCCCTGAAAAACTTTATTCCGGCGCTTTCCGGCCTCGACAAGACCGGCATCATGCTCTGTTCCACCATCGCCTTTTTTCTTATTAGTATACTGACGCTGGATGATCTTGAAGAAATACCCTGGAATATTATTCTCTTATTCGCCGGAGCAATGTCCATCGGCTTCTGCCTCTGGGAAACCGGAGCGGCCAAATGGCTTGCCGTAAACTGGCTGAAACTGTTCCAGAACGCCCCGGCAATAGTCTTCGTGCTTGGTATGGCATTCTTTGTGATGATGATGACGAATTTCATCATGAACGTCGCCGCCATAGCCATATCTTTGCCAGTCGCCCTGGTTATAGCTCCTTATCTCGGCGTTGCCGGAGAGGTTGTACTGTTTTCCTCTCTGGTGGTTGCGGGCATGCCCTTCTTGCTGCTTGTCGGCGCCGCACCCAATGCGATTGCTTACAACTCAAAACAATTTACCACCGCCGAGTTTGCCATGTACGGCATCCCGGCAAGTATCCTGTTGATGGTGGTTACCTGGCTTGCCGTTGCGGTGATATGGCCGCTCATGGGAATGGAAGTTTTTATTCCCGCTCGATAATCGAAGGGGTCGCGGTACGGCCTGTATTGCCTCAGGCCGTACCGAACTGATTCAAAGTGTCTTGCGGCAGGCACAAAAGACAATGGCGATCGACCGGATTCAATGCTAAAATACTGACTGCATAAAAGCCGAATCTGGTAGCCGAAAGCGTGCCATAATATGAAAGTACCGCATCCAATGAAGGGTTTGAATCAGATGACCTCATCTTTTGCCCCCGCTCCGCCCTCGCTGCTGGAGGCTTTTCCTCATCCGGTTATGGTTCTCGACGACTCATTCAAGATTGTGGCCATGAACCGCCTCATGGAAGCAATAACCGGCTATGCCGCCGGCCGTGTCCTGGGGCTCCATGGCGAACTCGTGGTGCGCAGCAACACCGGAAACTCACGAGGGCAGGTCTATATCAAGGTATTGACAAGCGGGGAGGCCGTTTCGGTCCGAGGTGATATTCTCACCTATTATCGCCGCAAGGTGCCCATACAGTATACGGTATCCGTACTCAAAGATGCACAAGGCGACGTTTGCGGACTCATGGTCGTACTAGAAGATATTTCCGCCATCGAAAGTGTCAAAACCGCCGAAACCCAGGACAATCAGACTGCTGAGCTGATAGGGTACAGTCCGAAAATGCAGAAGGTTTTCGACATGATACCCGTTCTTGCCCAGACCGACGCCTCTGTCCTGATTACTGGAGAGACCGGGACCGGCAAAGACAAGATTGCCGAGATACTGCACAAGAAATCAGCACGCGCCAGGTTCCCCTTTGTCAAGGTAAACTGCGGGGCGCTGCCGGTGGACCTGCTGGAATCCGAGCTTTTCGGTCATGTCAAAGGAGCCTTCACCGGGGCCACCCGAAACAAGCCCGGCATGTTCAAGCTCGCCGACAAGGGAACGCTCTTTCTGACTGAAATCGGCGACATGCCTCTTCCCCTGCAGGTCAAGCTCCTGTCGGTACTCGACGACAGGCAGTTTGTGCCCGTAGGGGGAGAGGACAGGGTAAACGTCGATGTCCGAATCATCGCCGCCACCCACAGACCGCTGCGCGAACAGGTGCAAAAAGGGGAATTCCGCGAGGATCTTTATTACCGGCTCAATGTTCTCCATCTTCACATCCCTCCCCTGCGCGAGCGCGAGGGAGATGTTCAGTATCTTCTCGATCACTTCCTGCAGAAGTATGCAAAGGCCATCGGCAAGACGATAGTAGGTTTCGCACCGAGCGCCCTGCAGGACGTCCTCGATTACAGCTACCCGGGAAACGTGCGCGAGTTGAGCAATATCGTTGAATATGCGGTCAACATGTGTAAGAAAAAAAAAGTTACCAGAGAACAACTGCCACCCTACCTGCTCGATAAAAAAGAAGCCCTTTCCACGGTCGTTGCCTTGGAAGAACGGGATGCATTCCGGCCGCAAGAGATCGGTTTGAGGCCGGAGAGGAGATCGCCCGACAGAGGAGACAGGCAAAGCTGGAATGATATCGAGCGGCAGATGATCATTGACACCCTCAAACAGACCGGGGGAAACAAGACCAGAGCCGCGGAAATACTCGGATGGGGCCGCATGACATTGTGGCGTAAAATGCAAAAGTACGAACTGTAGGACAGGGAGGAAATCTGGTGCGAAAACTGCTAATCCCCATACAGGGAGACTATGTTGCCCCGCGCTTCGACCTGGCAACGGAGATACTGATCCTTCGCTTTGAAAAGAAAAAGATGGACGGCGACTTACGCACCATAATCATGGAGCGCCCCTCGGATGAAGCTCTCTGCCAAATGGTTGCTGAGGAAAACATAACCGATCTGGTTTGCGGCGGCATCGACGAGGTGCACTATAATTTTCTGGTGTGGAAGAAAGTCAATGTCATAGATGCAGTTATCGGCAGCTGGCGCCAGACGGTGGAAAAGGTTTTGAACAGTGAACTGAAACAGGGAGAAATACTTCCTGACGGAGATGACACCCTGACATTATGAACAAAAAGACCAACATTACTGATAAAATCCTGCCAAGTTCCCTGAAAATTTCCATCGAACATGGCTTTAACAGAAGAAGCTACGGCCAGTTCAGGATGATTCTCTTTTTCATCATGCTTACCATTACGGCTGTACCTGTAATGACAATTGCCATGCTGGGATACTCGAATTACAAGAGCCTTCTCCAGAAAGATGAACACATCCAGTTGAAATGGCAGCTCGATGGTTCCGTCAGAGCCATCGAGCAAATGGTCGACAGCCTTAAATCCGTTGTCCAGTTTGCCGCCAGAAGGGACAGATACGCAGAGCTGACGACCGGCAACAACCTCAGGCAACTTTTCGAAAGACTCCATCGCCAATACCCTTTTTTCGCCGATCTCGGCGTCATCGACCAGCAGGGTGTGCAGCAGGCCTATTACGGACCATACGACCTCCAGGATACAGACTATTCCGGCGAAAGCTGGTTCAAAGCGGTTTATGACCAGGGCTTGCATATCAGTCGCGTCTACAGGGGATACCGGCTGGTTCCTCACTTTGCCATCGCCGTCAGCAATATTGATCCTGAAACGCGCCAGAAATGGGTGCTGCGGGCCACCATAGATGCCGAAACCCTGCAGCGCTTTGTCAATACCATCAAGACAAATGCCTCCGATGACCTCTTCCTCATCGATGACGAGAGTGTCCTGCAGACCCGCTCTGATTACTTCGGCACTACGCTCAGCAAGTTCAGCGAGCAGGTGGAAATGGGCATATGGGAGGACATTTCGCCGCAAGGAGAGACAATTCTGCACGGCATCGGCAACATTCGGGCAACACCGTGGTCGCTTGTAATCTTGAAAAAAGGATATATGAATCAGAGTGACTGGTTATCTTTTCGTTCGAGACTGTTTCTGATTGTCTTTGCCTGTATGGCCGTGAGTGTCGTTGTCATCTACTCCCTGGTCACCCTGATCACCTCGCTTATCCGCAAAGCTGATGAAATTCAGATGGGCATGATGCAGGAGGCGGAGCATACCGACAAACTGGCCTCAATAGGAAGACTTGCCTCCGGCGTAGCCCACGAAATAAACAATCCACTGGCGATTATCAACCAGAAGACCGGCCTGATCGATGATCTCCTGCACATATCCTCCGACTTCGACCAGAAAGAAACGGTCCTGCTCAGCCTCAAGAGCATTGACGCCAGCGTTGAAAGATGCAAGGCCATAACGCACAGGCTTCTCGGATTTGCCCGCCGCACCGAGGTTTTATTTGCACATTTCAGCGTCAACGAAATCATCAAAGAAGTACTGCAGTTCCTTGAAAACTCAATGCTTTACAATAGAATCAAACTGGACTTACAGCTCCAGAACGAGATCCCGCAAATATTCAGTGATCACATACAGCTCCAGCAGATCTTTCTCAACATCATCAACAACGCCATCGACGCTATAGGCAAAGATGGCACCATTACCATTATCTCCAACCTGATCGCCGGAGAAGTGCGGATCGTCATACAAGACGATGGCGTAGGGATACCCGAGGAAGTACTCCCCCACATATTTGAGCCCTTTTTCACGACCAAGGAAACCGGCAAAGGCACCGGTCTCGGTCTTTCCATTACCTACGGGTTGATCAAGAAGCTGGGCGGGGATATCACCGTCCGCTCGAACGTCGGTAAAGGCACTGCTTTTACCATAACCTTACCCATTAACTGTGAACAAAAATGATTGAAAATACAAAAGAGAATATAAAAGTCCTTATCGCCGACGATGAAATCGAATTTTCTTCGACTCTGCAGACACGCCTCAATCTCAGAAAGTTTCAGACCGTGATGGCGAACTCCGGCGAGGAAACGCTCAGGGCTGTCGAGGAGGAGGAGCCCGATGTACTCCTGCTCGATCTGAAAATGCCTGACCTCGACGGCCTTGAGGTGCTGGCCAGACTGAAGGAGGAACACGCCGATATCAAGGTGATCATCCTCACCGGTCACGGCTCCTTTGAAGTCGGCCGGGAGGGCATGGAGTTGGGAGCGTTTGATTACATCATGAAACCGGTGGATCTCACTATACTCATTGCCAAAATTGAAGAAGCCTACGCCTCCAGGTAAAGCAACGACCCAATCATTCCTTCAGCAGAAATGCCGTCTCCAGGCTTATGACTGCCCTGGACTGCGAGCATATACTGACTGAAGTAAAACGTGAAGCCAACAGACGATATGGAAAAAGAATATGAAAACGGCAGCGTCGATGATATCTGCCTGAAGGTTTTCGGTGCCCTGACTGCTTCCGTCACCCACGAAATCAAGAACACCCTTTCCATCATCAATGAAAATGCCGGTCTTCTTGAGGACCTCTGCGCTATGGCTGAAGGGGAGGCGGGTATTCCCGCGGAGCATGTCGGAGCAGCATCGAAAACGGTGATGAAGCAGGTCGATAGATCCAACACCATCCTCAAAAACCTCAACAGGTTCGCCCACAGCGGCGACAAGGTCCCGGCACAGGCCAATATGGAGGATACCCTTACTCTCATGGCGGCACTGACAGGCCTCTTTGCCGCCATGAAAAAGATTACCGTAACCACTTCCTGCCAAAGCGGAGTGGAAATCCAAACAAACCTGCTGGTTCTCGAATCGCTGCTAGTTTTGACTCTTTCCAGAATCTACGATGCATGCCCGGAAGACAGCGTTTTGATGTTAAGAGGAGAGGTTGATGATATGCGACGTCTGCGAGTGAGGTTCATGCTGGAAGGGGAAACCGCTCTCGCCTGCGCGCCCCCAGGCCTTCGGGAACACACGCTGGCAGCCGAGATAGGGGTATTATACGCAGAGGAGAAGGGGGAAGTACTTATTGACCTGACTGCCTGCGCCAAATGATCATCAGGCTGGCGGACATTTTTGCCGGAGAGAAAGGACCGCAGCGGCAGTACTACTGGCGGTCCTTTTCCAACATGCTCTTCTCAAGAACCGATCTCACACTTCTTCATTAACTCCAGAATAGTATGATAGACGTCTGAAAGCCTGAGAATTCCAACTACTTCATCTTGCTTTTTTACCAAGAGAGATTGATGCCGGCTGATCGCCAGAAGATGGATGCCCTCGTTCAGGCTCGCCTCCTGGGCAATATACTCATCTTTTGCCGGAGCCTGCATGATGCTACGCACGGTTATCCTCGCCGCCCTCTTGCATATATCGTCGAGAGGTTTCTGCAGAAGTTCGAAATCACGGGTAATATCGCGAAGGAAGGAGGGACCGAAACCAAAGCGGGTCAACATGTTTATATCGCCCACATCCTGAAACTTGGGCTCCAGCGCCCGCACAATGCTCAGATGGTCGAGCTTGGCCACTATCCGATCATTTCCATCATAGACCAGCAGGGCCCTGTATTTATGTGTTTGCCTGTCAATAGCAGCGTAGGTCTCTTCCAGGGCAAGGACTGCCTGGTAGAGTGTTGACTCCTGGGAGATGGTTGCATACTCCGTCAGAGGAATCATCACATCCTTAACTTTTTGTGTATTCATTCCTTCCGTAGCTCCTCTAAAAAAAGACCGGCATCTCTTCCTTCTATCCTGCGGAGATGCGCATTCTTCGCAACAGCTTCAACTGCACGCTCCCGACGCCGGCAAACGCAACAGCTGCAAAGTTTTCTCCAGTCAGTCCACCTTGGCGTTCATAGTAAACCTCCTGACACAATTACTCGGCACACTGCTCCGACCATCACCGTCGGGTGTTCCTTACTTTTTATAGCAAAAAACATGCCTGCGAGACGCCACAAAACATACATCGCATAAACAAGAGGTTACACCTGAAGCCCGTTAAGACGAGCGCGTCCACCACCAAAATGAAACAAAAAGATACACTTGGTTCGGTACAGTATGATATGTTTTGATACTATACACCCGGAAAGGATACCCTCCCCCAACGTCGTGATTGTACCAGAAACACGCCCGCATTATAACTGCATCCGGCAGCGTCCCACCGTTACCTGGGCAATTCATCGATGAAAAGCCATCTCCCCCATTGCACTATCCTGAGTATTTCACACCCTGAGATGGGCTGCTCATTGTATTAAGAACACCCTCAGGTTTTAGATATTACCAACGAAACCTGATGCCTAGTACCTTGTTCATGAAGCGTTGGGGTCATAACTCTGCTCGATGATCAGGGCTGCCCTGATCAACCAGGTGACCACGGTGATGCCCAGAGCGAAGATTCCCAGAGTAACGAAGAGCTCGACCCAGGTGGGCAGGTAATCAACCACCTCACCCAGCGGACTGGGAATGAGACCTGGGACAATGAGGCCGATGCCCTTTTCCATCCAGATGGCGACGAAGAGAAAGAGACAGGCAGGCAACAGTACCTTGGGGTTGTTCTTGCCGGGATTGAAGGCCAGCACCAGTGTTGCCAGCAGATTGACGCACACCGATGTCCAGATCCATGGCACCAGCGAGGTGTGCCCATCCATGCCGAAAAACAGATACACCGCCGAGCTGGAATGATGGGTGGGAAAGTAGAACTCTTTGAAAATTTCAGAAAAGAGCATGATCAGGTTGATGATCGCCGAAATAACGATGATCAGCCGCAGTTTGTTAAAAACGGAGCGATCTATTTTATAGCTGGTACTGCTATGGATGACCGCCAGGACCAGAGTGATCAGTGCCGGGCCTGCGGCAAAGGCGGAGGCCAGAAAACGCGGCCCCAAGAGGGGATTGTTCCAAAACGGCCTGGCGGGCAGTCCCTGATAGAGAAAGGCGGTAACCATGTGAATGGAGAAGGCCCAGAAAATGGAGAGAAAGACGAAGGGACGATACTTTCTCTCATCCGCCTTCCGTCCTCTGTAGTGACTGTAAAGGATATAGGCCGGCACCAGTGCGTTGAGCAGCAGGTAGCCGTTGAGCACCAGCACATCCCAGGCGAGAATCGAGGAGGGGAAGTTGAAGATGCCGATAACCGGTATCAGGTGCCAGGCCTGCAAGGGACCGCCGAGATCGACGAGAATAAAGGTCAAACACATAATCAGGGCGCCCACGGCTACACCTTCACCGATGATGACGACCCGGTGAAAATCGGGATCGTGAAAGACATAGGCAGGCAGGATCAGCATAACTGCGGCGGCGGCCACGCCGACAAGAAAGGTAAAGTTGGAAATATAAAACCCCCAGCTGACAATATCGTTCATGCCGGTGACTTCAAGGCCGTACCTTGCCTGGAAGGAGTAGGCGTAGACTCCCAGCCCCATGAAGATGAGGAGGATGACTCTGAAAATCCGAAAACCGTAGCTACCCTGGAGGTTCCAGCGGATAACGTCGATGAAAAATGTTTTGAGATTCCTCTCCTGAACTGCTCGCATAGTGACCCCTATCAGTCAATGAAATACCAGAATTTCGGCTCCGTGCCGAGTTCCTCCTTCATGCGGAACACCTTCTTATGCTTGAGAACAAAGCGTATCTCGCTCTCCGGGTCGAGCAGGTTGCCAAAAACCCGAGAACCTGTGGGGCAGGCCTCGACGCAGGCGGGAAGCCTGCCGACTCGGGTCCGCTGGATGCAGAAGGTACACTTTTCCATCTTGCCTTTGGGACGGATACGATTTCCCAGATAGTGCTGCCTGGTGGTGATTTCATCCTTGGGTATTTCCGGTTTACCCCAGTTGAAGCGTCTGCCGTAGTAGGGGCAGGCCGCCTGGCAGTACCGGCAGCCGATGCACCAGTCATAGTCGACCACGACAATGCCGTCGGGCTCCATCCAGGTCGCCTTGATCGGGCAGGCCTTGGTGCAGGGAGCGTTTTCGCAATGAAAACATTGGGTGCCCATGTAGAATTTGTTTTCCACCGGCACCTTGTGGTAATACCGGCCATCGCCGGTGCTTGGATCGAGCTTGCCGGGCTCCATCTCAAAAATGCGGATGTATTGGGTGTTGGTCTTGCGGTCGAGGTTGTTTTCCCTGACGCAGGCACTTACACACTCCATGAAGCCCTCGCAGCGCGAAATATTGAAGGCGTAGCCGTAGAGCACCCGCTCTATCGGCGGCTCGCTGCTCATCTGAATGTCAAGGTCGTCCTGCAGCTTGGCCAGACGCTCCAATCTGGCAATGGTCGCCTCCTTTTCCTCCTGGGTCATGAGCCGGTAGTTGTCCTTGAAGAATTCCTGCCAGCGCAGTTTCATCTTCTCCGGTGCGGCGGCTTCCACCGAAGGAACACAGCCGGTGGCCAGGGCGGCACTGCCGGCCGCCGCGGCAATCGAGAGGCCTTTGAGAAAGGAGCGCCTGTCGCTCCCTGCCGTGCCGATAGTGCAGCTGCATCCATTCTTGTCGGATGAATTGTCGGATTTCATATCTTCTCCCTAGCGGTCCAATGGTGGCGAATAGGTGGCTGGGTAGCGCTTTTTAAAACGGGGCGAATGGGGATCATGGCAGCTGGCGCAGTTGTAGATGACGCGCTCGCCGGCCCAGTTGGCAACTCTCTTGCCATGGGCGCCGCCCAGCCAGTCGCGTTTCTGGCGAAAGTGGCATTGGCCGCAGAGTTGATAGCTGTGATTGAAATCAATTTTCTCGCCCTTCTTATCCCAGAGATAATCTCGCTCCTCGGGATGATGGCAATCGATACAGGAAAGGGCCTGCTCCTCCCTGCCGTGGTTGAGGCTGATGCTGCCATGGGTAAGTTCGACACCCTGGTTGACGGTCACCGCTTTATCGGTGTGGCAGTTGCTGCATTTGAACCGGTTTATCTCGTTTTTTCTGGTGAGCACCCGAAAGGGGCGGCCATTATACTGGTCCTTGGCCAACACCGTCTCCCGGGTAACAGGGCGAACCTTTTCCACTGTCCGACTATCGAATTTTTCCTGGATATCCTTGATCTCATCAAGAAACGAGGTTTCGCTGGCGCCGCTCTTGCTCGCCACGCCGGCAAGACCGAGGAAGAGGCAGGCATACATTAGGAGTATTTTCTGCATAGCGGTTCTCCGGCTCATTTTCTTTCAAAGAGTTTCAACGGCGCCGTCTGTACCACCGTGGCATGACACTGGCGACAGTCTCCCCTGGCGGCATGCGAAACCCGTATCTCCGCCACAGCGGCCGGGCCGGTATGACAGGCTATGCAGTTCTCGCGAAGCTGCAGGCTGTGCGGCACCGGCGGCGGCGAGCCTCCCAGCGATGACCGACCGAGCCGGGGCGACTCGATGGATTTCCAGCTGCTCTCCACGAAGTACCCGTCCTCGTCCGGGACCGGCGTGTGACACTGGTAGCAAAGAGTGTTTTCCGGATGCGGTGTAACCGGAGTAAAAGCCTCGAATTCCGAACTGTACCCGCCCTTTTCATGGCAGGAGAGGCAGTCCTGGTCGCCTGCCGAAAAGCTCTGGTCAACCTCATGGGGAATACGGGGCGGCGAACCGGGATACTGGCGCAGGGCGTAAAAATCAGCCAGGTTCCTGCCGCCGGATGCCGAAGTCATATCGGCTTGCGTCTTGTGGTCATAGGCTTCATATATTTTGCTGCCCTGGTTGTCATAGCCGGACAACCTCTCCGCACTTGATTCCTGCACTGCGCCGGTTGCCATCAGGAAACCGAAGAAACCGAACAGTCCCCAGGCGGATATGGTCATGTATCTTTTCCTGAATAATCGCATCACACTTTCTCCAGTTTCACGGCACATTTTTTATAATCGGGCTGTTTGGAAATGGGACAGAAGGCATCCAGGGTTACCTCGTTGATCAGGTAACTCTCGTCAAAGAAGGGAACAAAGACCATTCCTCTGGCCGGCACACCCCTGCCTCTGATCTGCGCAGGCATGATGATTTCACCCCGGCGCGAGATGATTTTGACCTTTTCGCCGTCAACGACGCCAAGTTCGGCCGCATCTTCGGGATGGATCTCGACATAGGCGGCGGGCATGGCATTGTGCAGCACCGGCACCCTGCGGGTCATCGATCCGGTATGCCAGTGCTCGATAACCCTGCCGGTGTTCAGCCAGAAAGTGTATTCGCTGTCCGGTGATTCTGCCGCCGGTTCGTACGGCCTGGCCCAAATCCAGGCCCGATGACTCTTTTTGCCGTAGAAATCGAAGTCCTTGCCGTTGGTACAGGCCGGATCATATTTGGGATTGAAGCGCCAGCGTGTCTCCTTGCCGTCAACAAAGGGCCACTGGACCCCTGAACGGGCCTTAAGCACCTGGTAGGGGGCCATCTCATGCTTTGGTCCGGCGTGAAAGCGGCGATACTCCTCCCAGATCTTTTCGATGTAGTCCTGCTCGCTCCAGCTGAACTGCTTCTCAAACCCCAGTCTTCTGGCAACTTCTATTATCTGCCAGGTGTCTGACATCGCCTCGCCGGGCGGATCGACGATCTGGGCGAAATGCTGGGTACGCCGCTCGGAATTGCCGTACATGCCTTCCTGCTCGATCCACATGGCCGCCGGCAGGATGACATCGGCAATATCGGTGGTGGGGGTCGGATAGACATCTGAGACGACGATGAACCGGTCCTCCTTCTGGGCACCATCGCGGTATCGCTTCAGATTGGGCATGGTGACCATGGGATTGGTCACCTGGATCCACATGAATCGTATGTCGCCACGGTCCAGAGCACGGAACATGGCCACTGTATGATTCGATGGCTGAGGATCGATGTTTTCCACCGGCACCTCCCAGATGTCGGCGGCCAACTCGCGGTCCTTTTCGTTCATAACCACGCCATGGGGCAACTTATGAGTGAGGGTGCCGACTTCTCGCACAGTGCCGCAGGCGCTCGGTTGGCCGGTCAGCGAGAATGGACTGTTGCCCGGAGTCGAAATCTTGCCGACCAGCAGATGGATATTATAGACGAGATTATTGATCCAGGTCCCCCTGGTGTGCTGATTCATCCCCATGCACCAGAAGGAGGTGATCTTCATGGTCGGATCGCCGTAGAGCGAAGCCAGGTATTTGATGTCCCGGGCCTTGACGCCTGAAAGCTTCTCGACCTTCTCCGGCGTATAGTCTTCAAGGAAAGTTTTAAACTCCTCGAAGTCTATGGATTCCGCCTTATCCTTAAAAGAGAAATGGTCTTCGGTGCCGTAGCCGATATCGGTCTTGCCTTTATGAAAGGAGACATGTTCGTTGACAAAGTTCCAGTTCACCCAGCCGTTACGGATTATTTCGTAACAGATGGCATTAGCCACGGCCAGATCGGTCTGCGGCTTGAACAGGATCGTCTTGTCTGCGGCCTGGCTGGTGCGGGTGAGGCGTGTGGCAAAGTCGACGATAGTCACATCCCTGCGCCGTTTGCGGTTGGCCACCATTCTCGAGAAGAGCACGGGGTGCATCTCTGCCATATTATTGCCCCAGGTGACAAAAACGTCGGCATGGTCGATATCCTCATAACAGCCCATCGGTTCGTCTATGCCGAAAGAGGTCATGAAGCCGGTGACGGCACTGGCCATGCACAGACGGGCGTTGGCTTCGACATTGTTGGTGCTGAGACAGCCCTTGAAGAGCTTTGAGGCCACATAGCCATCAGGAATGGTCCACTGGCCGGATCCATACATGGCGATGGCATCCTTGCCATACCGGTCTCTGGTTTCCTGAAGCTTGCTGGCAACCAGATCCAGTGCTTCCCTGATCGGCACCTCCACCATTTTGCCGTTTTTGCGAACCTGGGCTCTGGTAAGACGGTCTTTGCCGTAAAGCGCCTGTACGGAATGATAGCCTTTCATGCAACACAACCCCTTGTTGACGCTGCAGGCGGGATCGCCCTTCACGGCGACGGCCCGGTTATCGCTGACACCAATGAGCAGCCCGCAACCCGTTCCGCAGAAGCGGCAGGGTGATTTCTGCCAGGAGATTACCGCCGAGTTGCCGGCGAGCTTGCTCCATTGACTAAAGCTTATTCCGGGAAAAAGAGAACCGGCGGTGGCGAAGGCACTGCTAATGGCTGCCTGTTTAATAAACTGTCGTCTATCAAGTCTCATGGTCTGGTTCTCCCTTGTCGTTTTTTTCGTCGTAACCAAAAGCCATGCTCAAGGACTGCAGAGAATGCAGCTCTTTGATGGTTTCCTGCAGGCTCTTCTCCGTCGTTTCATCGGGAGTATCCGTTACCAGAACAACGATGTCCTGATTGTCGGCCGGCAGTATCTGGCAATAATCCAACCCGGAAAGCTCGCTGCAGAGCGTTTCCTTGGCTCCTTCTTTCGGAATGGCGAGATAGCTGAAAATCGGCATCGCTTCTCCTTGTCTTTGTCTGGGCTGCTGCGACGATGTAGCATAAGTAGTAAAGTAAGTGTAACGCCTGACCGCGACCCCACAATTGACATAGGTCAATTTTCCACGCTTTTTTTTGTGGCGCCGACAGGTCTTGACGAGAGAAGCCGGAACATGCCGCTGATGGACAATGAGCAGAAACGACCAGAAAAGCGTTACAGAGAGGTAACACGCATATCGACAGAAACCTCATTATCAGTTACATATAAAGGCTCTTCACCCCCCGGCCATGCCTGCTGAGTCCATCCTCCTCGTTATCAAGGCCTTGCTGCAGATTACTGCAGCTGCCCCGCTGGATTTCTCGGCTATATGTTCGGCTGACACCTGAAAGAGTGTAAATAAAGGAACAATATTTGCAAAATTTTCGACATGTCAGCAATCACTCACAGTACGCATTCGGAGAGACGCACGATGTCACTACCACGATTGATCACCTTCGCTCTGCTGCCACTGCTTCTTTGCCCTGCCACCCCGTGGGCTTCGGAGAAGGTACTCCAGGCTGGAGTGGCAAGCATGATCACGCCTGTCAGCGCCGTCAAATACTATCAGCAAGTAGTAGAGTATATTGGAGAAAAACTCGGAACACCCGCTGAAATGATCCATCGGACAACCTATGATGAAATCGATATCATGCTCGAACGCGGCGAAGTGGACGTCGCCTTCATCTGTTCCTCGCCCTATGTGCTCGACAACGATACGTTCGGGGTCGAACTGCTGGTCGCCCCGCAGGTAGATGGAGAAGTACGCTATCATTCAAATATCATCGTCCATAAGGACAACCCGGCTTCCACCTTTAAGGAACTGCGAGACGCAAGCTTCACCTTTGTCGATCCCAAGAGCAACAGCGGTAAACTCTACCCTACCTTTCTGCTGGCGAAAATGGATGAGACGCCGCAGTCCTTTTTCGACTCCTTCCTCTATAGCTACAGCCACAACAAATCCGTAGAGATCGTTGCCAAAAACCGGGCCGACGCCGCAGCCGTCGATTCCATCGTCTACGATTTCATGGTGGCCTCAAACTCCCCGTATGCTGCCAGAACCAAAGTGATCCACCGATCGCCGCCTTTCGGCATTCCTCCGGTGGTGGTGCCCCCGACCATCTCTCCCTTTCTCAAGGAGTCGCTCCGCCAGATTTTTCTGGACATGCACAAAGACGATGCCGGCAAAAGAATTCTTTCCGCCATGCGCATCGAGCGATTTGTCGAGGTGCCCGACTCCAACTACGATTCCATCAGGGCGATGCGGGCCTTCATCAAAAACAGCAACCAAACACTGGCCAGCCTCTCTGAGCAACCACAGCGCAAGGACACACCTGACAAGACCGTCTGGCTCGGCATTTTGCCCCGCGATAATCCGATACTCTCCTACGAGCGGTATCAGCCTCTGGCCAATTACCTCACCCAGGCCACCGGCATGAAGACCGAACTGCATCTTGAAAAGACATACAAAGAGGTAGTTGACAGCCTTGGCAAGGGAAAAATAGGATTCGCCCTGCTCGGCCCCTTGACCTATCTCGATGCCAGAAGGCGCTACGATGCCACCCCCATAGCAAGAAGCAAAACAGCGCGGGGAGAGGCCTTTTTCAAAAGCGTTATTGTCGTCGATGAACAGCGAAATATCAAGGAACTGGCCGAGCTGGTCGATAAGAAGTTCGCCTTTGCGGCACTCTGGTCAACCTCCGGCAACCTCATCCCCCGCTATATGCTTGCCTGGGCCGGCATACACCTTGACAATCTGCTGAAGTACGAGCACTACAACTACCACGACACGGTTGCCAAAAAGGTAATCAGCAACGAATTTGACGCCGGTGCCCTGCGACTTTCCACCGCCGAACGTTACCTGCCCTACGGTCTCAAGGTTATCGCCGTTTCAAACCCTATCCCCACCGGACCAATCGTTGTCTCGCCGCATACTCCTTATGATGTCATGCGCCTCTACCAGAAAGCGCTGCTCAACATGTCGGCCACCGAGGAAGGAAGAACACTTCTTGCCAAACTCGACCCGGACCTGCAGGGCGGCTTCGTTGCCGCATCGGATGCTGACTACAGTGACATCCGCCAGATGATCAATGATGTCCCCGAAGGCTGCGGCAAAGGGTGCCATCCGCAGGGTGCTTTCTAACACGGCGGCTACCATGCGACTCTCCCTGCAGAAAAAGTTCATCATCGTCACCTTCATCGCCGTACTGCTTCTCACAACCACCATCAGCATCATGGCCTCCATCAAGACCCAAAGCGCCCTGTATTCAGCCACAAAAAAACAGGGAAGAATGCTTGCTCAGACCGTCAGTGCACTTATCATCAACGAGTTGATCTACGAGATGCTGGGCCTTGTCGAAGAAGGCGGGTTGATCGACAACTATATGCGCGACCTCTATGAACGCAGTGAACTCGATCTCAACTTTGTCGCCGTTCTCGACAACAACTTGAAAGTTATCTCACATAATGATTTCAGTGAATACGGCAAACGCTACACTATCCCATTCATACGGCTGAGCCTGCAAAGCGACGACGTTGCCGTCCGGACCTTACCGGCATCTTCCAAATCGGCAGGCGCCCTGGAGTTTGCCGCCCCACTCTCCATCGAAGGCAAGCGCTGGGGTCTGCTCTATTTTTCTCTTTCCCTGCAATCGGTGGAGAAAGAGATACGCGCCTTCATTTTATTGATTGTTTTGCTTTCCTGCATCGCCCTGCTGGTTCTCTCCGTTCTGATCTATTTCCTCAGCCGCCGATTTATCAAACCGATTATCGATCTCAACCAGGCTATGGCCGAGGTGGAGGTGGAAATGAGTGAAAAAGAGATTCCCGTTTCCGGAAGCGATGAGCTGGCGCATCTCACCCAAAGCTTCAACGACATGGTCAGCAGGATTCGCACTGCCAATGAAGAGATGAAGATAGCCCACGAAAAACTGCTCCAATCGGAAAAACTCGCCACCCTCGGCGTCCTCTCATCTAGCATTGCCCACCGCATCAACAACCCTCTCGGCGGACTGTTCAACTGCGTTTCCATGCTGCGAAAAAAAGGGGAGGACCCCAGCTTTCGAAGCAACTACCTCGAACTTATCGATGAGGGGCTCGAGAGTATCAAACAGACAGTGAGCCAGCTGCTCACCAGCGCCAGTCCACGAGAAAGCGAGGTCAAACGCAGTGATATCGCCATGGTGCTCGCCGGCGTGCGCAAATTCCTCGATTACAAGATGAAACGCCAGGGCATCAGCTTATCGGCAAGTATCAAAAAAGGCCTGACCGTCCACCTTGCCCCCCATGATCTTGAGGAAATCTTTCTCAATACCATGGTCAACGCCATTCAGGCCATGCCCTCAGGCGGCACGCTGCTCATCGATGCTGCCCGGCTCGACGGGTCGATCCACATCACCATAGAAGACAGTGGTGCTGGTATCTCCACCACAGACCTGGAAAAAGTCTTCGATCTCTTCTACACTACAAAAAAACCCGACGAGGGAACAGGTGTCGGCCTGTGGATGACCTATGAACTTGTTAAAAAATACAAGGGTGACATCTCGCTTCAGAGTATCGAATCCCATGGTACCACGGTGACCATCATACTTCCGGAGGCCAAATGAAGCAGAGTATACTGCTGGTTGAAGATGAAAAAATCCTCCGTATCTCCCTTGCCGATGCTTTCAAATCTGAAGGGTATACCGTCTATGCCGTGGAAGATGGAGCCTCCGCACTGCAGGCCTTGGAGGAAGGCGACTTTTCCCTGGTGATCACCGACATCCGCCTGCCGGGAGCAGGTGGAATGGACATACTCAGAAAAAGCCTCAGTGAACTGCCGGCTACACCGGTCATCATGATCACCGCCTTCGGCAGTATTGACGATGCCGTCGAAGCCATGCGCCATGGTGCCTTCGATTACATTACCAAGCCCTTCGATCTCGATGAAATCATCAAAACCGCCAGAAAGGCACTCGATCTCCAGTCGATAACCCAGGAAAACATCAGGCTCAAAAACGAAATCAGGCGATATTACGGGGCACCCAATATCATCGGCGAGAGCAAGGCGATGCAGTCGATTTTCGCGTTGCTCGACAAAGTCAGCAGGACCGAATCCACCGTTTTAATCCTCGGTGAATCCGGGACAGGCAAGGAACTGATCGCCTCCACCATTCATTACCAGAGCAGCAGGAAAGATAAAGCGATTATCCGGGTCAACTGCGCCGCTCTTCCTGAAAACCTCATTGAAAGTGAGCTGTTCGGTTATGAAAAAGGGGCCTTTACCGGCGCCGCCGGCAGGAAGCCGGGGAGATTCGAGCTGGCCGACGGCGGCTCCATCTTTCTCGACGAAATCGGTGATCTGCCACTGCTCACCCAAACCAAGATTCTGCGTGTTCTCGAAACGCGCACTTTTGAGCGTCTTGGCGGCACCTCCTCGGTTTCCGTCGATGTCCGCATCATTGCCGCCACCAACAAGGACCTGCAGAAGGAGGTAAAAAAAGAGACCTTCCGGGAGGACCTCTACTACAGACTCAACGTCATTCCGGTGCTGCTGCCGCCCTTGCGCAAACGCAAAGAAGACATTCCGCTGCTGGTAGAGGCCTTCATCCGCAGGTTCAACGATCAGATGGGTACGAAGGCATCCTTCTCGCGAAAGTCACTGGAGTTGCTTATGGAGTATCCATTTCCCGGTAATGTCAGAGAACTGCTCAATGTGGTGGAGCGCTGCGTCGCCCTGGCAGCGGACGACCTCATCCGGCCAAAGGACCTGCCCGCCCATATCTCCCAGCCCAGCAGGGCCAAGACCTCTGTGGTTTCTCTGCAGGAAATCACCGCCGAGGCTGAGAAAAACCATATCATCGCCATTCTCCGTCTCACCAAGGGCAATCGAACTCAGGCTGCCGAAATTCTCGGCATCAGCAGAAAAACGCTCTGGGAGAAAATCAATCTCCATGCCATTGACCCCTGACCCTCCCTCTCGTCCCCCCAATATGCCCAGGATGTTTCCCATACGTAACACCCTTTTCCACCACAGACAGCCAAGATTCCGGTATCATTCCTCTTTCACCAAAACTACTACCACAGTGTCACACACCGCCCAGACCGTCCCGGCCGCAATTTGATAACCATCTACAAACACAGGTTTTTCGCACCGAAAGAACCGGCAGGCGTTACGTCCGGGTAACATAATTCCACCAGAAGGGCTATGGCATGGATAGTGCACCCGGTATTCAATTCGAGACAAAGGTTTGTCTGGAGAAGTTGAAAGCCAACCAGCTTTATCCATCAGAACAACGTGGAGGAATGTATGAAAATCAAAAGACGGGACTTTCTCAAACTGACGGCGGCTGCAGGAGCCACCGCGGCATTGAGCGGCTGCACAGGAAAAGAGTCCAACATGAACGCCCTGGCCATGACCAAAAAGGGCGGCAAAATCGGTGAGCTGCCGGGTGAGTGGAAACCTACTACCTGCCAGGGATGCACCACCTGGTGCCCTGCTGAGGTGTTCGTTCAGGACGGCCGGGCGGTCAAGGTCCAGGGTAACCGCTATTCCAAGCAGAAC